>NZ_JBZWBG010000002.1:0-431422 GCF_058680555.1 Pseudomonas sp. YA1 | reverse complement strand
TACAACACAGAGCGGCCTCACATGGCCCTGAAAAACAAAACGCCCGATGCGGTGCATCGGGCGCTTTGAGACCTATCGGCCTACCTGAGCAGGTGTAAACCTATTTCAGGACTAGACACTTTTCACGTCGGGCGGGGATCCAGCGGCCTGGCCGCCGGCGCGACGAAGGCGAAAACAGCGCGTTCTGCGGACCTGTTTCGCTCACTTCTTGTGAGTGTTCTTCGGCAGCCTGACCACCTGGCTCTCCGAATAGCGGTCGTGCCAGGTACGCTTGTCCTTGTCCCAGAGCATCCAGAGGAAGCCGAGGCCGAGGCACAGCCAGGAGGCGATGGCGATCATGAAGCGCAGCAGCGCCTGGAGCAGGCTGATGGCGCTGCCGTCGCGGTTCTGCACGCGCAGGCCCCAGACCTGCATGCCCAGGGTCTGGCCATTGTGGGTCCAGAATTTGGCGAAGAAGCCGAACAGGGCGAACACCAGCAGGGTCGAGAGCAGCGGGTCGCCGATCAGCGCGCCGCGGTCGGCCAGTTCGCGCAGGTGATCGCTGCCGTAGATCAGTCGAAGGATGCCTTGCTGGTAGACCAGGGTGACCACCATCATCAGCGCCACGCAGAGCAGGAAGTCATAGAACATCGCCGCCAGGCGGCGGACCAGACCGGCAGGGGCATAGTCGCCCTGGGGAGAAAGCATGTGTTTCGGCATCGGCGTGTTCCGTGCGGGGCAAAGCCGGGGATTATACGTCCATCCGCAGCTTGCGCCGCCCACCCGGGCAACGCTTTTCCCCGGCTGTTCTAGTCTTTGCGCAGACCCCAATCATTACGAGTCTTTTCTATGCCGATTCCGGTGAAGCGAGCCAGGAGAAAGGCGCTCCGGCTGTCGTTGTCCGTGCTGGTCGGGGTGATGCCGATCGTCCTGGGGCTGCTCATCCTCTACTGGCAGGCCGAGCGAAGCCTCCAGGAGACGTCCGAGCAGGCAGCCGGGAATGCGGTGCGGCAGTTCGAACGGATGCTCGACAACGCTGCGTTGGCGGCGCGCAAGGTCATGCCGGTGGCGGGGCGCCCTTGTCCCGAGGCCGAGCTGGCGCTGCGCGAGCAAGTGGCGATCATGCCGTTCGTGCGCTCGGTCAATTTGACGCGCGACAATACGATCTATTGCACGTCGTTGTTCGGCGGCTTCGACGAGCCGGTGCGGATCGAGAACTATGTCGACGGACGCCTCTTGCTGATGCCCGGCAACCAGGTCACGCCGGACGCCGCGCTGCTGGTCCTGCGGGACTCCGACGGCAAGCGCGGGGTATTGGCGGCGATCGACGGGCGCTACTTGAGCTACGTGCTGGACCTCGTCGACCGACGTAGCCGCCAGGTGCTGGTGGTTGGTCCCAATTGGCTGGATGCCGAGGGCCGCACTCACCGCGACGCGCCGCCCACCTATGAGGTCGCCGCCGTATCGCTCGCTTCGCAGCGTTATCCGTTGCGTGTGCTGTCGGGCTTCCCCGAGGGCGAGGAGTGGCGATCGATCCGCTCGCAGAACCCGGCGATGTTCGGCCTGCTACTGTTCTTCGGACTGCTGGCCGGCACTCTGTGCTACTGGCTATCCAGACGGGTCGCCTCGCCCAGCAGCGAACTGCGCCGGGCCCTGGAGGCCAACGAGTTCATTCCCTACTACCAGCCGCTGAGTCCCGGCCAGGGCGGACGCTGGATAGGCGTCGAGGTGCTCATGCGCTGGCGTCATCCGCGCGAGGGACTGATCCGGCCCGACCTGTTCATCCCCTTCGCCGAGCGCTCGGGACTGATCGTACCGATGACGCGCGCGCTGATGCGCCAGGTCGCGGAAGACCTGGGCGGGCATGCCGGGAAGCTGGAGCCAGGCTTCCACATCGGTTTCAACATCAGCGCCACCCATTGCCACGAACTGGCCTTGGTGGACGACTGTCGCGAGCTGTTGGCGGCGTTTCCGCCCGGGCACATCACCCTGGTCCTGGAACTGACCGAGCGCGAGCTGATCGAGTCGAGCGAAGTCACCGACCGCCTGTTCGACGAATTGCATGCCCTGGGAGTGAAGATCGCCATCGACGATTTCGGCACCGGACATTCCAGCCTGGCCTACCTGCGCAAGTTCCAGGTGGACTGCCTGAAGATCGACCAGAGCTTCGTCGCCCGCATCGGCATCGATACCCTTTCCGGGCATATTCTCGACAGCATCGTCGAGCTGTCCGCCAAGCTCGACCTGGATATCGTCGCCGAAGGCGTGGAGACCCCCGAGCAGCGTGACTACCTGGCCGCCCGCGGGGTGGATTACCTGCAGGGCTACCTGATCGGCCGGCCGATGCCGCTGGAGAGTCTGCTTTCCAGCCTGACTGTGCAGGAAGGGCAGGGGGCTTCCGTCGTCGAACTGCCGGCGGACCGAGGCTAGCGGCTGAAAGTCCCGCGCCAGGGGCGAGCTGCCAGCTTATTCGTCACGGATGAGCAAAAGACCCGCAGACCGAACAGGTGCAAACCGCCCCTGGCGCGACAAGAAGCCCGCATCCGCGGGGCTTCTTTTTGGCGTCGGCTGTGGTAGATTTTTTTCGCCGAGCTGGGAAGACAGCAGCTCGGGTAAAAGGCAGCGTCTCGACTCCAGCGCTGCCTTTTTTTATTTGCAGGCCGGATCAGCCAGATCGCGGACAACAAAAAACCGGCGCGAAGGCCGGTTTCTCTGCTGTCCTGTGCTCCCCCTGGAAACGCTTGGGAAGTCAGGATGGTGCCTCGGGAGAGACTCGAACTCTCACTCTGTCGCCAGAAACGGATTTTGAATCCGCCGCGTCTACCGATTCCGCCACCGAGGCAATGGCGGCGCAGTATAGGGAGGCGCCTACCGTTGGTCAATCGGGTTCGTGGCGGGGAAAACACATTTCCGGTAAGCTACGCGGCCTTTCGAGAGTCTCCCCATGCGTGTCGCCGATTTTCATTTCGACTTGCCCGAGGCCCTGATCGCCCGTCATCCCCTGCCTGAACGCCGCGCAAGCCGCCTGTTGGCGCTGGATGGCCCGACGGGAACCCTCGCCCACAGACAATTCGCCGATCTCCTGGACTACCTGCGTCCGGGCGACCTGATGGTGTTCAACAATACCCGGGTGATCCCGGCGCGCCTGTTCGGCCAGAAGGAGTCCGGTGGCAAGCTGGAAGTCCTGGTCGAGCGCGTGCTCGACCAGCACCGGGTGCTTGCCCACATACGCGCCAGCAAGGCGCCCAAGCCCGGTACGCGGATCCTCGTCGAAGGCGGTGGCAGCGCGGAGATGCTGCAACGCCGCGACGCCCTGTTCGAACTCGCTTTCGCCGAGCCTGTGCTGCCTTTGCTGGAGCGGGTCGGGCACATGCCGTTGCCTCCCTATATCGACCGACCGGACGATGCGGCCGACCGCGAGCGCTACCAGACCGTCTACGCCCAGCGCGCCGGTGCGGTAGCGGCCCCGACCGCCGGCCTGCACTTCGATGAGGCGCTGCTCGAGGCGATCCGCGCGAAGGGGGTGGATACCGCCTTCGTTACCCTGCATGTCGGCGCCGGTACCTTCCAGCCGGTGCGTGTCGAGCGTATCGAGGACCATGTGATGCACCGCGAATGGCTGGAGGTCGGCCAGGACGTGGTGGACGCGGTTTCCGCCTGCCGGGCCCGCGGCGGCCGGGTAGTCGCCGTCGGCACCACCAGCGTGCGCTCGCTGGAAAGCGCGGCACGCGACGGTGAGCTGAAGCCCTTCAGCGGCGACACCGACATCTTCATCTTCCCGGGCCGGCCGTTCCATGTGGTCGATGCTCTGGTCACCAACTTCCACCTGCCCGAATCCACCCTGCTGATGCTGGTCTCGGCCTTCGCCGGCTACCCGGAGACCATGGCCGCCTACGCCGCGGCGGTGGCGCAGGGCTATCGCTTCTTCAGTTACGGTGATGCCATGTTCATCACCCGCAATCCCGCGCCCCGCGGACCCGAGGACTGATCCATGAGCTTCATGAACTTCGAGCTGCTGGCGACCGACGGCAAGGCCCGTCGCGGCCGCCTGACCTTCCCCCGCGGCGTGGTCGAGACCCCGGCCTTCATGCCGGTGGGCACCTACGGCACGGTGAAGGGCATGTTGCCGCGCGACATCGAGGACATCGGCGCGCAGATCATCCTCGGCAACACCTTCCATCTCTGGTTGCGCCCGGGCACCGAGGTGATCCAGCGCCACGGCGACCTGCACGACTTCATGCAGTGGAAAGGCCCGATCCTCACCGATTCCGGCGGTTTCCAGGTGTTCAGCCTGGGAGCCATGCGCAAGATCAAGGAGGAGGGCGTGACCTTCGCCTCGCCGGTGGACGGCGCCAAGGTCTTCATGGGGCCGGAGGAGTCCATGGCGGTGCAACGCGCCCTGGGCTCGGACATCGTGATGATCTTCGACGAATGCACGCCGTACCCGGCCGACCATGACGTCGCCAAGCGCTCCATGGAGCTGTCGCTGCGCTGGGCCAAGCGCTCGAAGATCGCCCATGGCGATAGCCCGTCGGCGCTGTTCGGCATCGTCCAGGGCGGTATGCACGAGGACCTGCGCCTGCGCTCGCTGGATGGCTTGCAGGAGATCGGCTTCGACGGCCTGGCCATCGGTGGTTTGTCGGTGGGCGAGCCGAAGGAAGAGATGATCCGCGTGCTCGATTTCCTGCCGCCGCAGATGCCGGCCGACAAGCCGCGCTACCTGATGGGCGTGGGCAAGCCGGAAGACCTGGTGGAAGGCGTGCGCCGCGGCGTGGACATGTTCGACTGTGTGATGCCGACGCGCAATGCGCGCAACGGCCACCTGTTCGTCGACAGCGGGGTGATCAAGATCCGCAACTCGGTACACAAGCACGACGACTCCACGCTCGACCCGACCTGCGACTGTTACACCTGCAAACATTTTTCCCGCGCCTATCTGCACCACTTGGACAAGTGCGGGGAAATGCTCGGTAGCATGCTCAATACCATCCACAACTTGCGGCATTATCAGCGGGTTATGGCTGGTTTGCGCGAGGCAATCCAACAGGGTACATTGGCCGCCTTTGTCGATGCCTTCTATGCCAAGCGCGGCCTTCCCACGCCGCCGCTGGATGCCTGACTTTCCTTTATCCAACTCTATTGCTTTGTGACAGGAGTGCTACATGAGCTTTCTAATTCCCGCTGCCTACGCCGACGCAGCCGCTCCGGCAGCCGCTGGCCCGGCCGGCACCGGTTTCGAGTGGGTCTTCCTGGTTGGTTTCCTGGTCATCTTCTACCTGATGATCTGGCGTCCCCAGGCCAAGCGCGCCAAGGAACACAAGAACCTGCTGGGCAACCTGCAAAAAGGTGACGAAGTCGTCACTTCCGGCGGTATCGCCGGCAAGGTGACCAAGGTCGCCGACGATTTCGTCGTCGTCGAGGTTTCCGACAACGTCGAGCTGAAGTTCCAGAAGGCCGCGATTGCCGCGACCCTGCCGAAAGGCACCCTGAAAGCGATCTGATTTTCACCTAAACACATGACGGGGCGCGCAAGGCGCCCCGCGTCATAACGGGCGGTGTCATGCTCAACAAGTATCCTCTGTGGAAATATCTGCTGATCCTGGCGGTCCTCGCCGTCGGGTTCATCTATTCCGCACCCAACCTCTACCCGGACGACCCGGCGGTGCAGATCAGCGGCGCCAGCACGGCGCTGCAGGTCACCCAGGCCGATGTCGACCGCGCTGCCAAGGCGCTGACCGACGCCGGTATCGCGGTGAAGGCCGACAGCCTGTCGAAGAAGGGCGGCCTGATCCGCCTGGTCAAGCAGGACGACCAGCTTCCCGCCAAGGAAGTGGTGCGCCGGACCCTGGGCGACGACTACGTGGTGGCGCTGAACCTGGCCCAGACCACTCCCGAGTGGCTGCGCAAGCTGGGCGGCAGCCCGATGAAGCTCGGCCTGGACCTGTCCGGCGGCGTGCACTTCCTGCTGGAAGTGGACATGGACAAGGCGGTCGATGCCCGCCTGAAGGTCTATGAAAGCGAAGTGAAGAGCCTGCTGCGCAAGGAGCGCGTGCGCTACCGCAGCCTGCCGATCCAGGATCGCGCGATCCAGCTCGGCTTCACCGACAGCGAATCCCTGGACAAGGCGCGCAGCCTGATCGCCAAGGACTTCCGCGATTTCGAGGTCGTGCCCGAAGAGCGCAACGGCCTGCAGGTCCTGCGTGTCGCCCTGACCCAGGCCAAACTGGCGGAAATCCGCGAGTACTCCATCAAGCAGAACCTCACCACCGTCCGCAACCGGGTCAACGAGCTGGGCGTATCCGAGCCGCTGGTGCAGCGCCAGGGCGCCAATCGCATCGTGGTCGAGCTGCCGGGCGTGCAGGACACTGCGGAAGCCAAGCGGATCCTCGGCAAGACCGCCAACCTCGAATTCCGCCTGGCCGCCGAGCCGGACGCCCTGAAGTCCGCCACCGAGACCTTCGAGTTCCGCGAGCCGCGCCGTCCGCCGGTGCCGCTGGAGCGCGGGGTGATCATCACCGGCGACCAGGTCACCGACGCCAGCGCCAGTTTCGACGAGAACGGCCGCCCGCAGGTGAACATCCGTCTGGATGGCCATGGCGGCGAGCTGATGAACCGCGCCACCCGCAACAACGTCGGCCGCAGCATGGCGGTGGTGTTCATCGAGCAGAAGCCGGTGACCCGCTACACCAAGCAGATGGTCGATGGCGTCGAGAAGGAGGTCGCGGTTCCGGCGTTCAAGGAAGAGAAGCAGATCATCAGCCTGGCGACCATCCAGTCGCCGCTGGGCAACCAGTTCCGCATCACCGGCCTCGATGGCCCGGGCGAGTCCTCCGAGCTGGCCCTGCTGCTGCGTGCCGGCGGCCTGGCTGCGCCGATGTACTTCGCCGAAGAACGCACCATCGGCCCGAGCCTGGGGGCGGACAACATCGCCAAGGGTGTCGATGCGTCGCTCTGGGGCATGCTCTTCGTGTCCCTGTTCATCATCGTCATCTACCGTTTCTTCGGCGTGATCGCCACCGTTGCGCTGGCCTTCAACATGGTCATGCTGGTGGCGCTGATGTCGGTCCTCGGCGCGACCCTGACCCTGCCGGGCATCGCCGGTATCGTGCTGACCATGGGCATGGCGGTGGACGCCAACGTGCTGATCTTCTCGCGGATACGCGAGGAGCTGGCCAACGGCATGTCGGTCCAGCGGGCGATCCACGAAGGCTTCAACCGTGCCTTCACCGCGATCCTCGACGCCAACCTGACCTCGCTGCTGGTCGGCGGCATCCTCTACGCCATGGGCACCGGCCCGGTGAAAGGATTTGCCGTGACCATGTCGCTCGGCATCATCACCTCGATGTTCACGGCCATCATGGTCACCCGCGCAATGGTCAACCTGATCTTCGGCGGGCGTGACTTCAAGAAGCTGTGGATCTAAGGGGACTGAGATGAATATCAAGATCGGTACCATCAACTTCATGGGCATCCGCAACATCGCGTTTGCCGTCACCCTGATCCTGACCGTCATCGCCCTGGGCAGCTGGTTCACCAAGGGCATCAACTTCGGCCTCGACTTCACCGGCGGTACGCTGATCGAGCTGACCTACGAACAACCGGCCGATCTCGGCAAGGTGCGCGGTCAACTGGTCGGCGCCGGCTACGAGGACGCCGTGGTGCAGAGCTTCGGCGACGCCCGCGACGTGCTGGTGCGGATGCCCAGCGAGGACCCGGAACTGGGCAAGAAGGTCGCTACCGCCTTGCAGCAGGCCGATACCGGCAACCCGGCGAACCTGAAGCGGGTCGAGTACGTCGGCCCGCAGGTGGGTGAAGAGCTGCGCGACCAGGGCGGCCTCGGCATGCTCCTGGCGCTGGGCGGCATCCTGCTGTACGTCGGCTTCCGCTTCCAGTGGAAGTTCGCCCTCGGCGCGATCCTCTCGCTGGTGCACGATGCGATCATCGTGATGGGCGTGCTGTCGTTCTTCCAGGTGACCTTCGACCTGACCGTCCTCGCCGCGGTGCTGGCGGTGGTCGGTTACTCGCTGAACGACACCATCGTGATCTTCGACCGGGTGCGCGAGAACTTCCGCGTGCTGCGCAAGGCCAGTCTGATCGAGAACCTGAACATCTCCACCAGCCAGACCCTGTTGCGCACCATCGCCACCTCGGTCTCCACGCTGCTGGCCATCGCCGCGTTGCTGTTCTTCGGCGGCGACAACCTGTTCGGTTTCTCCATCGCTCTGTTCGTCGGTGTAATGGCGGGTACCTACTCGTCGATATACATCGCCAACGTGGTCTTGATCTGGCTGAACCTGACCAGCGAGGACCTGATCCCGCCGCAGGCCAAGGACACCGTCGACGATCGCCCCTGAGGCGCTCTGGTTCGGCACTCCGGCGCCTGCCGGTCACTCGAGGACTCCCGCTTTTGGCGGGAGTTTTCGTATCTGCGCCAACGAAACGTTTGTCGGGAGCCTGGAACTTGGTGGTTTTTGCCCAGTCCTAGGCAAGGCAAAGGGCGAACATAGCCCGCATTGGATGAAAGCCAGGAGGTACATGTGAACAAGTCGATGCTCGTCGGGGCCGTTCTGGGTGCCGTAGGCGTGACCGCAGGTGGCGCGGTAGCCACCTATAGCCTGGTGGATCGCGGTCCCGACTACGCCGAGGTCGTCGCTGTCCAGCCGGTCAAGGAAACCATCAAGACGCCGCGCCAGGTCTGCAAGGACGTGGCCGTGACCCGTCAGCGTCCGGTCAAGGACCAGCACCAGATCGCCGGTACCGCCATCGGTGCGGTGGTCGGCGGCTTGCTGGGCAACCAGATCGGCGGCGGTACCGGCAAGAAGATCGCCACCGTGGCCGGCGCCGTCGGCGGCGGCTACGCCGGCAACAAGGTGCAGGAAGGCATGCAGGAGCGTGACACCTACACCACCACCGAAACCCGCTGCAGCACCGTGCACGACAGCAGCGAGAAGGTCGTCGGCTATGACGTGAAGTACATGCTCGACGGCAAGGCCGGGCAGATCCGCATGGAGCGCGATCCGGGCAGCCAGATCCCGGTCGACAAGAACGGCCGGCTGATCCTCAGCCAGGGCGAAACGCTGCGCTGAGCCTGACTGTCGCAATGATGCACAAGGGCGCCTGCGGGCGCCCTTGTGCATTTTCATGGAGATGAAAAACCCGGCGCCAGGCCGGGTTCTTCGTCAGCGGCGGATCAGCGCTTCAGCGACGGCGGCAGGTGCGGCTGGATGGTGGTCAGCAGTGCCTTGAAGCACTTGGTGTTGCCGGCGACGATGTGACCCTTCTCGAGGAATTCGTGGCTGCCGGTGAAGTCGCTCACCAGGCCGCCGGCTTCCTGTACCAGTAGGGCGCCGGCCGCCATGTCCCATTCGGACAGGCCGAATTCCCAGAAGGCGTCGTAGCGACCGGCGGCGACGTAGGCCAGGTCCAGGCTGGCGGCACCGGCGCGGCGGATGCCGGCGGTCTGGCCGACCAGGCTGCGGAACATGTTCAGGTAGTTGTCGAGATTGTCGATCTGGTTGTCGCGGAACGGGAAGCCGGTGCCGAGCAGGGCGCCTTCCAGGCTCTTGCGGCCGCTGACGCGCAGGCGACGACCGTTGAGGGCGGCGCCGCGGCCGCGGCTGGCGGTGAATTCTTCCTGGCGCACCGGGTCGAGGACCACGGCGTGCTCCAGGCGGCCCTTGTACTTGCAGGCGATGCTCACGGCGAAGTGCGGTACGCCATGGATGAAGTTGGTGGTGCCGTCCAGCGGATCGATCACCCAGAGGTAGTCGGCACCCTCGCCGCTGCCTTCGATGAAGCCGCCTTCCTCGCCCATGATCGCGTGAGTCGGATAGGCCTTGCGCAGCGCGGCGACGATGGTCTGCTCGGCGGCGCGATCGACTTCGGTCACGTAGTCCTTGGCATCCTTCTCGTTGACCGAGATGACATCCAGGCGTTCGATGGAGCGGAAAATCAGTTCACCGGCGCTGCGAGCGGCGCGCAGGGCGATATTCAGCATAGGCTGCATGGAGAGGTCACCTGGGTCGTTAAAGAAAGCCGGCCATTCTAGCAGAAACCGATGGCGTTTGAAGGGCGACCTGTCGGCCGCATGGTATAAAGCTGACCTCTGCTGTAGGATTTCACACCCTTCAGTAACTTGGCGTTGGAGAGCATCGGCGTTGCTCGACCGTATTCGTGTGGTGTTGGTCAACACCAGTCATCCCGGCAACATCGGCGGGGCGGCCCGTGCCATGAAGAACATGGGCCTGTCGCAACTGGTGCTGGTGCAGCCGGAAAGCTTTCCCCACGGCGACGCGGTGGCGCGGGCTTCCGGCGCCACCGACATCCTCGACGCCGCAAGGGTGGTGGACACCTTGGAAGAGGCCCTGAGCGGCTGCAGCGTGGTGCTCGGCACCAGCGCCCGCGACCGGCGGATTCCCTGGCCGCTGCTGGATCCGCGCGAGTGCGCGACGACCTGCCTGGAGCACCTGGAGGCGAATGGCGAGGTGGCCCTGGTATTCGGGCGCGAATATGCGGGTTTGACCAACGAAGAATTGCAGCGCTGCCAGTTCCATGTGCATATCCCCTCCGATCCCGAGTTCGGTTCGCTGAACCTGGCGGCCGCGGTCCAGGTGCTCACCTACGAGGTGCGCATGGCGTGGCTGGCGGCCCAGGGCAAGCCGACCAAGATGGAAAAGTTCGAGTCCACCTCGATGCTCAACACCGAGCTGGTGACGGCCGACGAGCTGGAACTCTATTACGCGCATCTGGAGAGGACGCTGATCGATATCGGCTTCCTCGATCCGGAGAAGCCGCGCCACCTGATGTCGCGGTTGCGGCGCCTGTATGGGCGCAGCGCGATCAGCAAGCTGGAAATGAATATCCTGCGCGGGATCCTGACCGAAACCCAGAAGGTGGCCCGAGGCCTGTCCTACAAGCGGAGTGACGACTGATGTTCGAACGTGTGCGTGAAGATATCCAAAGCGTATTCCACCGTGATCCGGCGGCTCGCAACGCACTCGAGGTCCTCACCTGTTATCCGGGCCTGCACGCCGTCTGGCTGCATCGGCTGGCCCACGGCTTGTGGACGTCCGGCTGGAAGTGGCTGGCGCGCCTGGTGTCCAACTTCGGCCGCTGGATGACCGGCATCGAGATCCACCCGGGGGCCAGGATCGGCCGGCGCTTCTTCATCGACCACGGCATGGGCATCGTCATCGGCGAAACCGCCGAGATCGGCGACGACGTCACCCTCTATCAGGGCGTTACCCTGGGCGGTACCACCTGGAACAAGGGCAAGCGCCACCCCACCCTCGGCAACAACGTGGTGGTCGGTGCCGGTGCCAAGGTGCTCGGCCCGTTCACCGTCGGCGAGGGCGCCAAGGTCGGCTCCAATGCCGTGGTGACCAAGGAGGTCCCGCCGGGTGCCACCGTGGTCGGCATTCCCGGGCGGATCATCATGCGCGAGGATACCGAGCAGCAGGCCAAGCGCCAGGCGATGGCGGAGAAACTCGGCTTCGATGCCTACGGGGTCAGCCAGGACATGCCGGACCCGGTGGCGCGTGCCATTGGTCAGTTGCTCGATCACCTGCAGGCCGTCGACGGCCGGCTCGAGGGCATGTGCCAGGCGCTCACCGCCCTGGGGAGCGACTACTGCGCGAAGGATCTGCCGGTATTGCGCGAGGAGGATTTCGCCGGGGTCAAGGACGAGGACGGCAATCCGGCCGCGTAATGCGCGGCCGGCGGCTTTCTGCTAGCATGTAGCGCCCTGAATTTGCCTAATCCTGAGTAATTTGATCGGTCTTATAGTTGACTTAATTACTCGGATAAGAGCATAATCCGCGTCAACCCCGAATGATCCCGATGGGAAAAGCCCATGCGTCTGACCACCAAAGGCCGCTACGCCGTAACCGCCATGCTCGACCTGGCGCTGCATGCTCAGCAAGGTCCGGTCTCGCTGGCCGATATCTCCGAACGCCAAGGCATTTCCCTGTCCTATCTCGAACAGCTGTTCGCCAAGTTGCGCCGTGGCAACCTGGTGACCAGCGTGCGCGGCCCGGGCGGCGGCTACCAGCTGTCCCGCCATATGTCGGGCATCCATGTGGCGCAGGTGATCGACGCGGTCAACGAATCCGTCGACGCGACCCGCTGCCAGGGGCAGGGCGATTGCCACTCCGGCGATACCTGTCTGACCCATCACCTGTGGTGCGACCTCAGTTTGCAGATCCATGAGTTCCTCAGCGGCATCAGCCTGGCCGATCTGGTCAGCCGCCAGGAGGTCCAGGAGGTCGCGCTGCGCCAGGACGAACGCCGTTGCTCAGGCAAGACGCCTCGTCTCGACAAGATTGAAGCGTCCGCCATCGACTGAGCAGGGCGCCAGCCTGTAGGAGTTACCTGATGAAATTGCCGATCTACCTCGATTACTCCGCGACCACTCCCGTCGATCCCCGCGTCGCCCAGAAAATGAGCGAATGCCTGCTGATGGACGGCAACTTCGGCAACCCGGCTTCGCGTTCCCACGTGTTCGGCTGGAAAGCCGAGGAGGCCGTGGAGAACGCCCGTCGCCAGGTGGCCGAACTGGTCAACGCCGATCCCCGCGAGATCGTCTGGACCTCCGGCGCCACCGAGTCCGACAACCTGGCGATCAAGGGCGTCGCGCACTTCTACTCGGGCAAGGGCAAGCACATCATCACCTCGAAGATCGAGCACAAGGCGGTCCTCGACACCTGCCGCCAGCTGGAACGCGAAGGTTTCGAAGTGACCTACCTGGAGCCGGGCGAAGATGGCCTGATCACTCCGGCACTGGTCGAGGCGGCGCTGCGTGACGACACCATCCTGGTCTCGGTCATGCACGTGAACAACGAGATCGGCACCGTCAACGACATCGCCGCCATCGGCGAGCTGACCCGCTCCCGCGGCGTGCTGTTCCACGTCGACGCCGCACAGTCGACCGGCAAGGTCGAGATCGACCTGGACAAGCTCAAGGTCGACCTGATGTCCTTCTCCGCGCACAAGACCTACGGCCCGAAAGGCATTGGCGCGCTCTACGTCCGGCGCAAGCCGCGCGTCCGCATCGAGGGCCAGATGCACGGCGGCGGCCATGAGCGCGGCATGCGTTCCGGCACCCTGGCCACCCACCAGATCGTCGGCATGGGCGAGGCGTTCCGCATCGCCAAGGAAGAAATGGCCCAGGAGAACGCCCGCGTGCTGGCGCTCCGCGACCGCTTCTTCGCGCAGATCGACGGCCTGGAAGAGCTCTACATCAACGGCAGCATGACCTCCCGCGTCCCGCACAACCTCAACGTCAGCTTCAACTACGTCGAGGGCGAGTCGCTGATCATGGCGCTCAAGGACCTCGCGGTCTCCTCCGGTTCGGCCTGTACCTCGGCGTCCCTGGAACCGTCCTACGTATTGCGCGCCCTGGGCCGCAACGACGAACTGGCGCATAGCTCCATCCGCTTCACCTTCGGTCGCTTCACCACCGAGGAAGAGATCGACTATGCCGCGAAGAAGGTGGTCGAGGCCGTTTCCAAGCTGCGCGAACTGTCGCCGCTGTGGGATATGTACAAAGAGGGCGTCGACCTGTCCCAGGTCGAATGGCAGGCGCACTGAGCGCCTCGTGCCCCGGAAAAACGTGAGGATTAGCCATGGCATATAGCGAAAAGGTCATCGACCACTACGAAAACCCGCGCAACGTCGGCAAGCTCG
Organism: Pseudomonas sp. YA1; assembly: GCF_058680555.1. Classification (NCBI taxonomy): domain Bacteria; kingdom Pseudomonadati; phylum Pseudomonadota; class Gammaproteobacteria; order Pseudomonadales; family Pseudomonadaceae; genus Pseudomonas; species Pseudomonas sp. YA1. Next base: position 417,760 of record NZ_JBZWBG010000002.1, on the reverse strand, counting down.
ACGCTGCTGATCCCAACGTCGGCACCGGCATGGTCGGCGCGCCGGCCTGCGGTGACGTGATGCGCCTGCAGATCAAGGTCAACGAGCAGGGCGTGATCGAAGACGCCAAGTTCAAGACCTACGGTTGCGGTTCCGCGATCGCCTCCAGCTCCCTCGCCACCGAGTGGATGAAGGGCAAGACCCTGGACGAGGCGGAAACCATCAAGAACACCACCATCGCCGAAGAGCTGGCCCTGCCGCCGGTGAAGATCCACTGCTCCGTTCTCGCCGAAGACGCCATCAAGGCCGCCGTTCGCGACTACAAGCAGAAGAAGGGTTTGCTCTAAGCCGCTCGTGACGAGTAAGGAGTTGCAATGGCCATCAGCATGACCGAAGCCGCCGCCAAACACGTGCAGCGCTCCCTCGAGGGGCGCGGCAAGGGCGAGGGTATCCGTCTTGGCGTGCGCACCACTGGCTGTTCCGGGCTTGCCTATGTCCTCGAATTCGTCGATGAACTGGCGGCCGAGGACCTGGTCTTCGAGAGCCATGGCGTGAAGGTCATCATCGACCCGAAAAGCCTGGTCTATCTCGATGGCACCGAGCTGGACTTCACTCGCGAAGGGCTCAACGAAGGCTTCAAGTTCAACAATCCCAACGTTCGTGGCGAATGCGGCTGCGGCGAAAGCTTCAACGTCTGAGGCCGGCGTGGGTAAACCCTGTCATTTCGCCCAGTTCGACCTGCAACCGGCTTTCCTGGTCGATCTCGACGAGCTCGGCCAGCGCTATCGCGAGTTGGTGCGCAGCGTCCATCCCGACCGTTTCGCCGACGCTCCCGAGCGCGAGCAGCGTCTCGCCTTGGAACGCGCGGCGCAACTGAACGAGGCCTACCAGACCCTGAAGAGCGCTCCGCGCCGGGCCCTGTACCTGTTGACCCTGAGTGGTCACGAGTTGCCCTTGGAGGCTACGGTGCAGGATCCGGAGTTTCTCCTGCAGCAGATGCAGCTGCGCGAGGAACTGGAGGAGTTGCAGGACAGCGCCGACCTGGCCGGCGTGGCGACCTTCAAGCGTCGGCTCAAGGCCGCCCAGGCCGAGCTGGAGCGCGAGTTCGCCGCGTGCTGGGACGATGCGCAGCGCCGCGAAGAGGCCGAACGCCTGGTCCGTCGCATGCAGTTCCTCGACAAGCTCGCGCAGGAAGTGCGCCAGCTGGAAGAGCGACTCGACGATTAATCCCTGCGGCCCCCGGGTCGCACCCCATAGTTAAGACAGAGCATGGCCCTACTGCAGATCGCCGAGCCCGGTCAGAGTCCCAAGCCCCATGAGCGTCGCCTGGCGGTTGGGATCGACCTGGGTACCACCAATTCGCTGGTCGCCGCGGTGCGTAGCGGCGTCGCCGAGCCCTTGCCGGATGCGCAGGGGCGCCTGATCCTGCCTTCCGCGGTGCGTTATCACGCCGAGCGGGCGGAAGTGGGTGAGAGCGCCCGCGCGGCCGCCGCGAAGGATCCCTTCAATACCATCATTTCGGTCAAGCGTCTGATGGGGCGCGGCCTGGAGGACGTCAAGCAACTGGGCGAGCAATTGCCCTACCGCTTCCGCCAGGGCGAGTCGCACATGCCCTTCATCGAGACCGTACAGGGGCTGAAGAGTCCTGTGGAAGTCTCGGCGGACATCCTGCGTGAGCTGCGCCAGCGCGCCGAAACCACCCTCGGTGGCGAGCTGGTGGGTGCGGTGATCACTGTGCCGGCTTATTTCGACGACGCCCAGCGCCAGGCTACCAAGGATGCCGCGCGCCTGGCAGGACTGAACGTCCTGCGCCTGCTCAACGAGCCGACCGCCGCCGCCGTGGCCTACGGCCTGGACAAGGGCGCGGAAGGCCTGGTGGCCATCTATGACCTGGGTGGTGGAACCTTCGACATTTCCATCCTGCGCCTGACCCGCGGTGTCTTCGAAGTCCTGGCCACCGGCGGCGATACGGCCCTGGGTGGCGACGACTTCGACCATGCCATCGCTGGCTGGGTGATCGAGCAGGCTGGCCTTTCTGCCGATCTGGACCCGGGCAGCCAGCGGCAGTTGCTGCAAATCGCCTGTGCGGCCAAGGAGCGTCTTACCGACGAGGCGTCGGTCCGGGTCGCCTATGGCGACTGGAGCGGCGAGCTGAGCCGGGCGACGCTCGACGAGTTGATCGAGCCGTTCGTCGCTCGCAGCCTGAAGTCCTGCCGCCGAGCGGTGCGCGACTCCGGTGTCGATCTGGAAGAAATCCGCTCGGTGGTGATGGTCGGTGGCTCGACCCGCGTGCCCCGTGTGCGCACGGCGGTTGGCGAGTTGTTCGGCTGCGAGCCGCTGACCGATATCGATCCGGACCAGGTGGTCGCCATCGGCGCGGCAATCCAGGCCGATGCCCTGGCCGGCAACAAGCGCGGCGAGGAATTGCTGCTGCTGGACATCATTCCGCTGTCGCTCGGCCTGGAAACCATGGGCGGGCTGATGGAGAAGGTGATTCCGCGCAATACCACCATCCCGGTGGCGCGCGCCCAGGAGTTCACCACCTACAAGGACGGCCAGACGGCCATGATGATCCACGTGCTGCAGGGCGAGCGCGAGCTGGTGAAGGATTGTCGTTCGCTGGCGCGCTTCGAGCTGCGCGGCATTCCGCCGATGGTGGCGGGCGCGGCGAAAATCCGGGTGACCTTCCAGGTCGACGCCGACGGCTTGCTCGGCGTGTCCGCACGCGAACTGAGTTCCGGCGTCGAGGCCAGCATCCAGGTCAAGCCGTCCTATGGACTGACCGACGGCGAGATCGCGCGGATGCTCAAGGACTCCTTCGACTACGCCGGCGACGACAAGGCTGCCCGCGCCCTGCGCGAACAGCAGGTCGAGGCGCAGCGGCTGCTGGAGGCCGTGCAATCGGCGCTGGACGTCGACGGCGAGCGGCTCCTGGACGAAGAGGAGCGCCTGGCCATCGCGGCGCAGATGGACACCTTGCGTGAACTGGCCGGTGGTAGCGACACCGCGGCCATCGAGAACCAGATCAAGCGCCTGTCCCAGGTGACCGACGCTTTCGCCGCACGGCGGATGGACGCGACCGTCAAGGCCGCGCTCTCCGGCCGCCGGCTCAACGAAATCGAGGAATAAGCGAAGATGCCGCAGATCGTGATTCTGCCCCATGCCGACCACTGCCCCGAGGGGGCGGTATTCGAGGCGAAGCCCGGCGAAACCATCCTGGATGCCGCGTTGCGCAATGGCATCGAGATCGAGCATGCCTGTGAGAAATCCTGCGCCTGCACGACCTGCCACGTAATCGTCCGCGAAGGCCTCGACTCCATGGAGCCGTCCGACGAACTCGAAGACGACATGCTGGACAAGGCCTGGGGCCTGGAGCCCGATTCGCGGCTATCCTGCCAGGCAGTGGTGGCCGACGAAGACCTGGTGGTCGAGATTCCCAAGTACACCATCAACCAGGTGTCGGAAGGCCACTGAGCCCGGCGGTAGAGAGGAGCGTGCAATGAGCCTGAAATGGACCGATGTGCTGGAAATCGCCATCCAGCTCGACGAAAGCAAGCCGGAGGTCGATCCGCGATACGTCAACTTCGTCGATCTGCGGCGCTGGGTGGTGGAACTTCCAGAGTTCTCCGATGATCCTCAGCGTAGCGGGGAGAAAGTCCTGGAGGCCATCCAGGCCGCCTGGATCGAGGAACGGGACTAGCCATAGGCCCGCCCTACGCATTTGCCGGGAACCCGCGTATAATTCGCGGGTTTTATTTTAGGTAAGGCCTGAAATCGCCCGCGGGCGCATTCCAGGCTAGGCGCGCCGGGCCCGATGCCAGGCGCAGCCACGCTGATTCCGGCCCTTTCGGGCCGTTTTCGTCAGCGTCCTGAACGAATCACGGCGTCCCGCCCCGCTGGCGGGGCCGCCCATGCTAGACAACCTTGTTTCGGAGTTTTACCAATGGCACTGCAACGCACCCTGTCCATCATCAAGCCGGACGCCGTTTCCAAGAACGTGATCGGCGAAATCCTGACCCGCTTCGAGAAAGCCGGCCTGCGCGTCGTCGCCGCTAAAATGGTTCAGCTGTCCGAGCGTGAAGCCGGCGGCTTCTATGCCGAGCACAAAGAGCGCCCGTTCTTCAAGGACCTGGTTTCCTTCATGACTTCCGGTCCGGTTGTAGTCCAGGTCCTGGAAGGCGAGGACGCCATCGCCAAGAACCGCGAGCTGATGGGCGCCACCGATCCGAAGAAAGCCGACGCCGGTACCATCCGCGCCGACTTCGCCGTCTCCATCGACGAGAACGCCGTCCACGGTTCCGATTCCGAAGCTTCCGCCGCTCGCGAGATCGCCTACTTCTTCGCGGCTACCGAAGTCTGCGAGCGCATTCGCTGATCGAGCGTGGGTGAGGGTGAAGCCATGACAACGACCACCGCCGGCAAGGTGAACCTGCTGGGCCTGACCCAGCCGCAGCTGGAACAGTTCTTCGAGTCCATCGGCGAGAAGCGTTTCCGGGCCGGCCAGGTCATGAAGTGGATTCACCACTTTGGCGTCGACGATTTCGACGCCATGACCAACGTCGGCAAGGCCTTGCGCGAAAAGCTCAAGGCCTCAGCCGAGATACGCGGTCCCGAGATCGTCAGCCAGGACATCTCCGCCGACGGCACCCGCAAGTGGGTGGTCCGGGTGGCGTCCGGCAGTTGCGTCGAGACCGTGTACATCCCCCAGGGCGGACGCGGCACCCTGTGCGTGTCTTCCCAGGCGGGCTGCGCCCTGGATTGCAGTTTCTGCTCCACCGGCAAGCAGGGTTTCAACAGCGACCTCACCGCCGCCGAGGTGATCGGCCAGGTGTGGATCGCCAACAAGTCGTTCGGTACCGTTCCGGCCAAGATCGACCGCGCCATCACCAATGTCGTGATGATGGGCATGGGCGAGCCGCTGCTGAACTTCGACAACGTGGTCGCCGCCATGAACATCATGATGGACGACCTCGGCTACGGTATTTCCAAGCGCAAGGTGACCCTGTCCACCTCCGGCGTGGTGCCGATGATCGACAAGCTCGGCGAGGTGATCGACGTGTCCCTGGCCCTGTCGCTGCACGCACCGAACGACGAGTTGCGCAACAAGCTGGTGCCGATCAACAAGAAGTATCCGCTGGGCATGCTGCTGGATGCCTGCCGCCGGTATATTTCCCGGCTCGGCGAGAAGCGCGTGCTGACCGTCGAGTACACCCTGCTCAAGGATGTCAACGATCAGCCCGAGCATGCTGAGCAGATGATCGCATTGCTGAAAGACACGCCTTGCAAGATCAACCTGATTCCGTTTAATCCATTCCCGCACTCCGGCTACGAGCGCCCGAGCAACAATGCCATCCGGCGTTTCCAGGACATGTTGCACAAGGGCGGTTTCAACGTGACCGTGCGTACCACCCGCGGCGACGACATCGACGCGGCCTGTGGCCAGCTGGTCGGCCAGGTCATGGATCGTACCCGCCGGAGCGAACGTTATATTGCCGTGCGCCAACTGGCCGAGTCCGAGTCGGCGGCGAATCGAAATTGAGTGAGAGGAGGGTTCCGATGACTGTACGCGCCGCGCTGGTGTTCCTGTTGGCAGTTGGGCTGACAGGCTGCGTGACGAGCGGAGATCAGAATCCCCTGAAAACCGACAAGGGCCGTGACGAGGCGCGCGATGCCTATATCCAGCTCGGCCTCGGCTATCTCCAGCGGGGGAACACCGAGCAGGCCAAGGTGCCGCTGCGCAAGGCCCTCGAGATCGACCCTTCCAGCGCCGACGCGCATGCCGCGCTGGCGGTGGTATTCCAGACCGAGATGGAGCCCAAGCTGGCCGACGAGGAGTACCGCAAGGCGCTCGCCAGCGATAGCCGCAATGCCCGGGTACTGAACAACTACGGCGGTTTCCTCTACGAGCAGAAGCGCTACGAGGAGGCCTACCAGCGTCTCCTGGAGGCCAGCCAGGACACCCTCTATCCCGAGCGCTCGCGGGTCTTCGAGAACCTCGGCCTGGTTTCGCTGCAAATGAAGAAACCGGCCCAGGCCAAGGAGTACTTCGAGAAATCCCTGCGTCTGAACCGTAACCAGCCCAGCGTCGCGCTGGAGATGGCCGACCTGCTCTACAAGGAGCGCGAGTACGTGCCGGCTCGCCAGTACTATGATCTCTTTGCCCAGGGCGGCGGGCAGAACGCCCGCAGCCTGTTGCTGGGCATTCGTCTCGCGAAGGTCTTCGAGGACCGCGACACGGCCGCCAGCTATGGCCTGCAGTTGAAACGCCTGTACCCAGGCTCTCCCGAATATCAGGAATTCCAGGCGGAAAAATGATGAAAGCGCCGCAGCCCGAAGTCGTAGCCACCGCTTCCCGTCAGAACCCCGGGGAAACCCTGCGCCAGGCGCGCGAGCAGAAGGGCTTGTCGTTGTCGCAGGTGGCCGGGCAACTGAACCTGACCGAGAATTCGCTGCGTCAGCTGGAAAACGGCGCGTTCGACAAGCTGCCGGGGCACACCTTCTCGCGCGGCTACATCCGCGCCTACGCCAAGCTCATGGGCCTCGACCAGGCCGAGCTGGTCAACAGCTTCGACCATTTCACCGGCACCAATGCCAGCGGCAGCACCGTACAGAGTCTGGGACGGGTCGCCGAGCCGGTGCGCCTGTCGCGCAACGTGCTGCGCATCGTCAGCCTGTTGCTGCTCGCCCTGCTGATCGGCTTCGGCTACTTCTGGTGGCAGGAACATTCCGCGCGCACGCCGGAGACCGCCGGCCTGAGCCTCGAGCATGTCGAAGTGGAAAGCGCCGACGGCACTACCGAGATCCATACCCTGGACGAGCCTGAAGACCAGGCGGTGATCGAAGCGCAGAAGGAGGGCGAGCAAGCGCCCGCCGAGGTTGCTCCGGAAGTCGCCGCCCAGGCCGAGGGTTCGCCGCCGGCGGCGAGCGAGGGTACGCAGGCTCCCGCCGCTCCGGCCCAGGGCACCCCCGCCGCGCCCCAGCAGCCCGTTACCGCTGCGCCTGCCGGCACGGCTCCCGCTCCCGGTACTGCTCCAGCCGTTCCGGCGACGGCCAGCCCGGCCGCCCCGCCAGCGCCGAGCGAACCTGCCGCCGCGCCCGTGGTGGCCGGCGAGGGCCAGGGGGTGGTCAAGGTACAGTTCGTCGCCGATTGCTGGACCCAGGTCACCGACGCCAACGGCAAGGTCCTGGTCAGCGCGCTGAAGCGCAAGGGCGACAGCCTGGAGTTGGCCGGCAAGGCCCCGCTGGAGCTGCGCCTCGGTTTCGCTCGCGGCGCCCAGGTCAGCTACAACGGCCAGCCGGTGGACGTGACCCCCTTCGTCCGCGGCGAAACGGCCCGTCTGAAGGTAGGACAATGAGCATTCATAGCGCTTCTCCGATCATTCGCCGCAAGTCTCGGAAAATCTGGGTCGGCAACGTTCCGGTGGGCGGCGATGCGCCGATCGCCGTGCAGAGCATGACCAACACCGAGACCTGCGACGTCGCTGCCACCGTCGCGCAGATCCGCCGCCTGGAAGATGCCGGCGCGGACATCGTGCGGGTTTCCGTCCCCGACATGGACGCCGCCGAGGCATTCGGCAAGATCAAGCAGCAGGTCAACGTGCCGCTGGTCGCCGACATCCACTTCGACTATCGCATCGCCCTGCGCGTCGCCGAGCTGGGAGTGGACTGCCTGCGCATCAATCCGGGCAACATCGGTCGCGAGGACCGGGTCAAGGCCGTGGTCGACGCCGCGCGCGAGCGCAACATCCCGATCCGTATCGGCGTCAATGCCGGTTCGCTGGAAAAGGACCTGCAGAAGAAATACGGCGAACCGACCCCGGAAGCCCTGCTCGAATCGGCCATGCGACACGTCGATCATCTCGACAAGCTGGACTTCCAGAACTTCAAGGTCAGCGTCAAGGCCTCCGACGTCTTCATGGCCGTCGCCGCCTATCGCCTGCTGGCCAGGCAGATCGAGCAGCCCCTGCACCTGGGCATCACCGAGGCCGGCGGCCTGCGCTCCGGCACGGTGAAGTCGGCGGTGGGGCTGGGCATGCTCCTGGCCGAGGGAATCGGCGACACCATCCGGATTTCCCTGGCTGCCGATCCGGTCGAGGAGATCAAGGTCGGTTTCGACATCCTCAAGTCCCTGCACCTGCGCTCCCGTGGCATCAACTTCATCGCCTGCCCGAGCTGTTCGCGGCAGAACTTCGACGTGGTGAAGACCATGAACGAGCTGGAAGGGCGCCTGGAGGACCTGCTGGTGCCGATGGACGTGGCCGTGATCGGTTGCGTCGTCAACGGTCCGGGCGAAGCCAAGGAGGCCCATGTCGGCCTCACCGGCGGCACTCCGAACCTGGTGTATATCGACGGCAAGCCGTCGCAGAAACTGACCAACGACAACCTGGTGGACGAGCTGGAACGGCTGATCCGCCAGAAGGCGGCCGAGAAGGCCGAGGCCGATGCGAGCCTGATCGCCCGCGGCTGACCCGTTTAAGGACCCTACGTGAGCAAGTCCCTGCAAGCCATTCGTGGCATGAACGACATCCTGCCGGAACAGACTCCGGCCTGGCGCTATCTGGAACGCACCTTCGCCGGCCTGCTGGACGGTTACGGCTACAGCGAGATCCGCCTGCCCATCCTCGAGTTCACCGAACTCTTCGCCCGCGGCATCGGCGAAGGCACCGACGTGGTCGACAAGGAGATGTACACCTTCCTCGACCGCAACGGCGAATCCCTGACCATGCGTCCGGAAGGTACCGCCGGTTGCGTGCGCGCCGTGCTGGAGCACGGCCTGAGCGGCGGTGGCCAGGTGCAGAAGCTCTGGTACACCGGGCCGATGTTCCGTTACGAGAAACCGCAGAAAGGTCGCTACCGGCAGTTCCACCAGATCGGCGTGGAAGTCTTCAACCTGCCCGGTCCGGACATCGACGCCGAGTTGATCATCCTCACCTGGCGCCTGTGGCAGAAGCTCGGCATGGCCGACGCGGTGACCCTGCAGCTCAACACCCTCGGCTCCAGCGAGGCCCGCGCACGCTATCGCGAGGCCCTGGTGGCCTATCTGCAGGAGCGCTTCGAGCAACTCGACGAAGACAGCCAGCGGCGCATGACCACCAATCCGCTGCGAATCCTCGACAGCAAGGTGGAGAGCACCCAGGCGTTGCTGGTCGGCGCGCCGACCCTGCACGACTATCTCGACGAAGAATCGATCGCCCACTTCGAGGGTCTCAAGGCCCGCCTGGATGCTGTCGGACTGCGCTATGAAATCAACCAGAAGCTGGTGCGCGGCCTGGACTATTACTGCCGCACGGCTTTCGAGTGGGTCACCGACAAGCTTGGCGCCCAGGGCACCGTTTGCGGCGGTGGCCGCTACGACGGGCTGGTCAGCCAGTTCGGCGGCAAGCCGACCCCGGGTGTCGGTTTCGCCATGGGCGTGGAACGCCTGGTGCTGCTGCTGGAGACCTTGGGGGTGATCCCCGCCGAACTGAACCGTCCGGCCGACCTCTACGTCTGCGCCTTCGGAGAACCGGCCGAGCTGGCCGCCCTGACCCTGGCCGAACAGTTGCGCAGCGCCATTCCCGGCATACGCCTGCTGGTCAACGCCGGCGCCGGTAGCTTCAAGAGCCAGTTCAAGAAGGCCGACAAGAGCGGCGCGCGCTTTGCCCTGATCCTCGGGGAGGACGAGGTGGCCAATCGCGTGGTAGGTTTCAAGCCCCTGCGTGACGAGGGCGAGCAACAAAGCATTGCCTGGGATGCTCTGCCCGAGCACCTGGCAGCCTGTCTGGCACAGGCTTGAGAACATAAAGAATAGGAGTGATTGGGGTGACATCGCGTACCGAAGACGAAGACCTGGCGCAGATCAAGGACTGGTGGCAGCGCAACGGCAAGCCCCTGGTCACCGGCGGCATCCTCGCGCTGGCAGTGGTATTCGGCTGGCAGGCCTGGCAGAAGTACCAGACCAACCAGGCGCAGGGCGCCTCGATCGTCTACCAGCAACTGATCGAAACCGCGCTGAATCCGGCCGGCCAGCCGGATCCGGCGAAGGTGGCGGAGCTGGCCGGCAAGCTGAAGAGCGAGTTCGGCGGCACCCATTATGCCCAGTACGGCAGCCTGTTCGTGGCCAAGGTCGCGGTCGACAGCGGCAAGCTGGATGACGCCGTTGCCGAGTTGAAGGCGGTCATGGACAAGCCGGCCGACGCCACCCTCGGCGAACTGGCGCGGCAGCGCCTGGCCCGGGTCCTGGCGGCCCAGGGCAAGGTCGAGGAAGGCCTGAAGCTGCTCGATGGCGACGCCGACAAGGCCTACGTCTCTACCCGCGAGGAGCTCAAGGGCGACCTGCTGGTGCAGCTCAAGCGCACCGACGAGGCACGCGCGGCCTACGAGAAAGCCAAGCAGTCGCTGCCCGAAGACGGTGCCGGCGATGCCCTGCAGATCAAGCTCGACGACCTGTCCAAGGGAGAGGCCTGAGATGGTGCAATGGAAACACGCGGCGCTGCTCGCCCTGGCCCTGGCGGTCGTGGGTTGCAGCAGCAACAGCAAGAAGGAACTCCCACCCGCCGAACTGACCGACTTCAAAGAGGAAGTCGTGTTGAGCAAGCAGTGGAGCCGCTCGGTCGGTGATGGCCAGGGCGACCTGTACAACCTGCTCGAACCGGCCGTCGATGGTTCCACCATCTACGCCGCGTCCGCCGAAGGGCGGGTGATGGCGATCCAGCGCGAGACCGGCGACGTGCTCTGGAAGAAGGACCTGGAACGTCCGGTTTCCGGCGGTGTCGGCGTTGGCTACGGCCTGGTGCTGGTGGGTACCCTGCGCGGTGACGTGATCGCCCTCGACGAAGCCACCGGCAAGAAGAAGTGGACCAAGCGAGTCAACAGCGAAGTGCTGTCGGCGCCGGCCACCAACGGCGACGTGGTGGTGGTGCAGACCCAGGACGACAAGCTGATCGGCCTCGATGCGGCCAGCGGCGACCAGCGCTGGATCTACGAAAGCACCGTGCCGGTGCTGACCCTGCGCGGCACCGGCGCGCCGCTGATCGCCGGCAACATGGCCCTGGCTGGCCTGGCCAGCGGCAAGGTGGTGGCGGTCGACGTACAGCGCGGCCTGCCGATCTGGGAGCAGCGGGTAGCGATTCCCCAGGGGCGTTCCGAACTGGATCGCGTGGTGGACATCGACGGCGGCCTCCTGCTGTCCGGCGACACCCTCTACGTGGTCAGCTACCAGGGCCGTGCCGCGGCGCTGGACGTGAACAGCGGCCGCCTGCTCTGGCAGCGCGAAGCGTCGAGCTACGTCGGCGTCGCCGAAGGCTTCGGCAATATCTACGTCAGCCAGGCCAGCGGTTCGGTGGAAGGCCTGGATTCGCGCGGCGCCTCTTCGCTGTGGAACAACGACGCCCTGGCGCGTCGCCAACTGTCGGCTCCGGCGGTATTCTCCAGCAACGTGGTGGTCGGCGACCTGGAAGGCTACGTGCACCTGCTGAGCCAGGTGGACGGTCGCTTCGTCGGTCGCGAGCGGGTCGACAGCGATGGCGTGCGGGTTCGTCCGCTGGTGGTCGGGAGCTGGATGTACGTGTTCGGCAACGGTGGCAAGCTCGTCGCCTACACCATCCGCTAGACTGGGTTTCAAGTGTCCGGCCGCTGCCGTCCGACGTCAGCGGCCTTTGTGTTTTCTGAATTCTCGTGGAGAGCCGCATGGTTCCCGTTATTGCCCTGGTGGGTCGCCCGAACGTCGGCAAGTCCACTCTGTTCAACCGCCTGACCAAGTCGCGCGACGCCATCGTGGCGGAGTACGCAGGCCTGACCCGCGATCGCCAGTACGGCGAGGCGCGCTGGCAGGGCCGCACCTATATCGTCATCGATACCGGAGGCATCTCCGGCGATGAGGAAGGCATCGATGCGAAAATGGCCGAGCAATCGTTGCAGGCCATCGAGGAGGCGGATGCCGTCCTGTTCCTGGTCGATTCGCGCGCCGGCATGACCGCCGCCGACCAGATGATCGCCGAGCACCTGCGCAAGCGGAACAAGCGCAGCTTCCTGATCGCCAACAAGGTCGACACCATCGATCCCGATCTCGCTCGCGCCGAGTTCAGCCCGCTGGGCCTGGGCGATGCGCTGCCGATCGCCGCCGCCCACGGTCGCGGCATCAACCATATGCTGCAGGAAGCCCTGGGGATCTTCCCCAAGGACAACGCGGAGGAAGAAGGCGAGGGCGAGCCGGCGAGCGAAGAGGTCGCCGAAGGCGAGGAACCGACCCGGATTCCCGGTCCCAGCGAGAAGGACGGGATCAAGATCGCCATCATCGGCCGGCCCAACGTGGGCAAGTCGACCCTGGTCAACCGCATGCTCGGCGAAGAGCGGGTGATCGTCTACGACCAGGCCGGCACCACCCGCGACAGCATCTACATCCCGTTCGAGCGCAACGAGGAGAAGTACACCCTGATCGACACCGCTGGCGTGCGGCGTCGCGGCAAGATCTTCGAGGCGGTGGAAAAGTTCTCGGTGGTGAAGACCCTCCAGGCGATCCAGGACGCCAACGTGGTGATCTTCGTCATGGACGCCCGCGAAGGGGTGGTCGAGCACGACCTCAACCTGCTCGGCTTCGTCCTCGAGACCGGCCGTGCCCTGGTCATCGCCCTGAACAAGTGGGATGGCATGGAGGCGGCCGAGCGTGACTACGTGAAGACCGAACTGGAGCGGCGCCTGCTGTTCGTCGACTTCGCCGACATCCATTTCATTTCGGCCCTGCATGGCACCGGCGTCGGCCATCTCTACAAGTCGGTCCAGGAGTCCTTCCGTTCGGCGGTGACCCGCTGGCCGACCAGCCGCCTGACCAGCATCCTCGAGGACGCCGTGCAGGTGCACCAGCCGCCGATGGTCAACGGTCGCCGGATCAAGCTGCGCTACGCCCACCTGGGCGGCGCCAACCCGCCGCTGATCGTGATCCACGGCAACCAGGTGGACGCGGTGCCGAAGGCCTATACCCGCTACCTGGAGAAGACCTACCGGCGGGTATTGAAGTTGGTCGGTACGCCGATCCGCATCGAGTACAAGGGCGGCGAGAACCCCTACGAGGGCAAGAAGAACTCGCTGACCGCGCGCCAGGTCAACAAGAAGCGCCGGCTGATGTCGCACCACAAGAAAGCCGAGAAGAAGAAGAAGGACAAGCGCCGCTGAGGGTGGCGTTTCCTTCGTCGAAAGGCCCGGCGGGTATCCCTGTCGGGCCTTTTTCATTGGCCGCGGCTGTAGAGCCAGGCCGCCGGCGTTGACCGCCGATGCCCTGTCGTGGCGACGAATGATCGCGAGGCGGTTGTTCGTCCTGCGCCATGGCCTGGCGCATATTCCCCTCTGACCTGAAGCGGCCACGGTTTTTTCTAAGGCGTGCCCCTGCAGCGTCGCTCCCGGATCGGCTATCCTGCCCTGCCACCCGTCTGGCCGGGCTGTCGTCCGGCGAGTCTCTGCAGGAAGTCCCGATGATTCAGAGCAAGCTGCCGAATGTCGGCACCACCATCTTCACCCGCATGTCGCAACTGGCCGCCGAGTGTGGCGCGATCAACCTCTCCCAGGGCTTTCCCGATTTCGACGGTCCGCCGGAGCTGCGCGAGGCGGTAGGCCGGCATATCGCCGCCGGGCACAACCAGTACGCGCCGATGACCGGCTTGCCGGCCCTGCGCGAGCAGGTGGCGAAGAAGATCGAGCAGTTCTATGGACGCCGGGTGAGCGCCGACAGCGAGGTGACCATCACGCCGGGGGCGACCGAGGCGATCTTCAGCGCGATCCAGGCGCTGGTCCATCCGGGCGACGAAGTGGTGGTACTCGACCCGTCCTACGACAGCTACGAACCCTCCGTGCAACTCGCCGGCGGGCGTTGCGTGCACGTGCCGCTGGCGCTGCCGGACTTCTCCATCGACTGGCAGCGCATGGCCGAGGCCATCGGGCCGCGTACCCGGCTGGTCATCATCAATACCCCGCACAACCCCAGCGGCGCGCTGATCAACCGCGAGGAACTGGACCGCCTGGCCGCGCTGATTCGCGACCGGGATATCTACCTGATCAGCGACGAGGTTTACGAGCACCTGGTGTTCGACGGTGTCGCCCATACCAGCGTGCTGTCCCACGACGAGTTGTATCCGCGCTCCTTCGTGGTCAGCTCGTTCGGCAAGACCTACCACGTCACCGGCTGGAAGACCGGCTACGTGGTCGCGCCGCCGATGCTCAGCGCGGAGCTGCGCAAGGTCCACCAGTACGTCAACTTCTGTGGCGTCACGCCGCTGCAATGGGCATTGGCGGACTACATGGCCGGCCATCCCGAACATTTGCGGCAATTGCCCGGTTTCTACCAGGCCAAGCGCGACCTGTTCTGCGACCTGCTGCTGGACTCTCGCTTCCGTTTCACCCGTGCGCCGGGCACCTACTTCCAGTGCGTGGACTATTCGGCCGTCCGTCCGGACCTGGACGACGTGGCCATGGCCGAGTGGCTGACCCGCGAACACGGAGTGGCGGCGATCCCGGTTTCGGTGTTTTATGAAAAGGCGCCGGACGCCATGCGGCTGGTCCGGTTCTGTTACGCCAAACGCGAGGAGACGCTGCGTCAGGCAGCGGAAAAGCTATGCGCGATCTGACGGTTCTGCCGGACCTGGACATCGCCCTGGTCCAATCCTCCCTGGCCTGGCACGACGCCCAGGCCAACCGCGAGCATTTCGCCGCCCTGCTGGAGAGCGCCGCCGGCGCCGACCTGGTGGTCCTCCCGGAGATGTTCACCACGGGTTTCAGCATGGCTTCGGCCGAGCAGGCCGAGCCCGAGCTGGGGCCGACCCATGCCTGGCTGCTGGAGCAGGCCCGGCGCCTTGGTGCGGTGGTCACCGGCAGCCTGATCGTCCAGCTCGCCGACGGCAGCCATCGCAACCGCCTGCTCTGGGCGCGTCCGGACGGCGAGATGCTGCACTACGACAAGCGCCATCTGTTCCGCATGGCCGGCGAACACGAGCACTACAGTCCCGGCGAACGCCAGGAACTGTTCGAACTCAAGGGCTGGCGGGTGCGCCCGTTGATCTGCTACGACCTGCGTTTCCCGGTGTGGAGCCGCGACCCGCACGACACTGACCTGTTGCTCTACACCGCCAACTGGCCCGCGCCTCGTCGACAGCACTGGAACCGCCTGCTGCCGGCGCGGGCGATCGAGAACCTTTGCTACGTGGTGGCGGTGAACCGTATCGGCGAAGACGGCAACGCCTTGCGCTACGCTGGGGATAGCCAGGTCCTGGACTTCCAGGGCGACAGCCTGTTCAACGCGGCGGACGCCGACGGCGTGTTCCGCGTCCGGCTGGACGCGGCGGCACTGGCGGCCTATCGCCAGCGTTTCCCGGCCTACATGGACGCGGATCGCTTCGAAATCCATCCTTGAGTGCCGGAACGTCCGCTTCCGGTCGATGTCCGAGGCCATGACCCGGCGCTGCGCATGATGGCGCAGTGCCGGGAATGGAGTTACCCGTATCCCGCGGCGCCGCGCCGTGGGCATCAGATCAGGAGGAAGACCAATGGGACTGCTCGATTCGATTCTCGGTTCGGCGCTGGGTGGCTCTGAAGGACAGGGAGGTGCTCGCGATCCGAAAGTGGCCCTGTTGATCGGGCTGGTGACCATGCTGATGTCGCGCCAGGGCGGTGCGGCACAGGGCGGTGGCGATGGCGGTGGTCTGCTCGGTTCGCTGGGCAGCATCCTTGGTGGCGCCGGCGGCGGGGCTGCGAGCGGCGGGCTGGGTGGCGTCCTCGGCGATCTGCTCGGTGGCGCCGCGGGCGGTGCCGGGCAGGCGGCGCCGGGCGTGGAGGCCGGCTCCCTGGGCGGACTCGGCGGGTTGTTCCAGATGCTCCAGAACGCAGGCCTGGGCGATGCCCTGAATTCCTGGATCGGCGCTGGGCCGAACCAGTCGGTGTCGGCGGCGGACATTTCCCGCGCCTTCGGCGACGGTCAGTTGCAGCAACTGGCGGACTCCGCCGGAGT
Organism: Pseudomonas sp. YA1; assembly: GCF_058680555.1. Lineage (NCBI taxonomy): Bacteria > Pseudomonadati > Pseudomonadota > Gammaproteobacteria > Pseudomonadales > Pseudomonadaceae > Pseudomonas > Pseudomonas sp. YA1. The sequence goes on along the minus strand of NZ_JBZWBG010000002.1, from coordinate 401,811 downwards.
CAGCCAGGGCGAGGCGGCCGAACACCTGAGCAGCCTGCTGCCGGAACTGGTCAACAAGCTGACGCCGGACGGCCAGGCGCCGCAGGGCGACCTGGACATCGGTTCGCTGCTGGCGCGCTTCAGCTAAGGCTTTCCCGTCGATGCGGGGCGGATAGCCGCGATACGGTTATCCGCTCTACGCAACGGGGCGAGGCCGCCCTCGACGGCAGGTCGGTCAATAGGCGCTGGCGCTGTCCAGGCGGTGGATCGCCTGTTCGTCGAGCTTCAGGTGGGTGGCGGCGATCAGGTCGTCGAGCTGTTCCAGGCTGGTGGCGCTGGCGATCGGCGCGGTCACCGTCGGGCGAGCGATGAGCCAGGCCAGGGCGACCTGGGTCGGGTTGGCGTTGTACTGCTCGGCCACTTCGTCGAGCGCCGCGAGGATGGCCACGCCGCGCTCGTTGAGATAACCCTTCACCTTCTCCCCCCGGGCTCGCCCGGCGGTGTCGGCCTGGCTGCGGTACTTGCCGCTGAGGAAGCCGCTGGCCAGCGAGTAGTAGCTGATCACCCCGATACCGAGTTCTTCCACTGTCGGCTCCAGGTTGGTCTCGTAGTCGGCGCGATCGTACAGGTTGTATTCGGGTTGCAGGCTCTGGTAGCTCGGCAGGTGGAGCCGGGCGCTGACCTGGCGTGCCTCGAGGAGGCGCCGGGCGTCGTAGTTGGAGGCGCCGATGACCCGCACCTTGCCTTTCTTGATCAGTTCGCCATAGGTGGAAAGGGTTTCCTCCAGGTCGGTGTGGGGATCGTCGGTGTGCGACTGGTAGAGGTCCAGGTAGTCGGTCTGCAGGCGTCGTAGCGAGCGCTCCAGGGCCTGCTCGATATAGGCGGCGGAGAGGCCTTTGTGGCCATTGCCCATGTCCATCCCGACCTTGCTGGCGATCACCACGCGGTCGCGTTTGCCGTTGCGTTTCAGCCACTTGCCGATGAGGGTTTCCGACTCGCCGCCCTGGTGCCCGGGAACCCAGCGCGAATAGACGTCGGCGGTGTCGATGCAGTTCAGGCCGGCGTCGAGCAGGGCGTCCAGCAGCCTGAAGGAGGTGCTTTCGTCGGCAGTCCAGCCGAAGACGTTGCCGCCAAATACCAGTGCCGGTATCTCCAGGCCGGAGTTGCCGAGTTTGCGTGTGGTCATGCGTCATCCCTCCTGAGTGCGGTCCTGTGTGGGCGCTTTCGTTCGCACGTCTTGCTGTGACTCCCGGCGGGCGCGGAATGTTCAGCCGGCGCGCGGCGTCCTATAGACTCTGCCGGTTGCCGGGATTTTCCAATGCCGGCCCTGGTAAAGCTTCAGTAAAGATCCGCAGGGAGCACACGCATGAACAGCGACACCGAGAATCCGTTCCGCCCGCCGGAGGCCCGCCTGGACGAGCCTGACGCCACCCATGTCGAGCCGTTGTACAGGCTTTCCGCGATCGGTCTGGGTACCTTCATCGGCACGCCCCTGGCCGGCGCCTTCCTCGCGGCGGTGAATCTCCGTCGCCTGGGACGGGCGCAGGAAGTCGGGAAAACCTGGCTGGTCGGCCTCGGTCTGTTCGTCCTGCTGCCGGTCCTGGGCGCGATACTGCCGGAGAACATCCCCTCGATCGGCTTCACGGTGGCGCAGATATTCGGCATGGTCTACTACGCCAAATCAGCCTTCGGTCCGGCCCTGGACAGCCACAAGGCAGCGGGCGGAGCGTTCATTTCCAACTGGCGGGCGGCGGGGATCGGCCTGCTGTTCATGTTGGTGGTCCTGTCGGTAGCGATCCCGGTGGTGATGCTGGTGGTGTGAGGGGCAGCCCGCGCTTTGCCTTATCATGAGTTCTTTATCCGCGATGACTGGCCATGACTACACAACGCTACCTGCTCGATGAACTGGAAACCGCCGACATGCTCGAGATCGACGGTCTGCACGCCTGGCGCTTCGAACTCAACGAGAACCTGCTGGACCAGGCGGACCTGGCGGCGGAAGCCGACCAGCCGTTCGCCAGCGAAGACTGGGTGCTGGCGGTGGAAAGCCTGGATGGACGCACCCGTCGCGAGTGGCGTTTTTCCTACAACGCGGTGATGGAAGCCGAGCCCCAGGCCGATGGCGAGTCCTGGCGCCTGACCACAGGGGAGGGGGCGTACCAGCTCCGTTGCCTGGGAGCGGTCAGCGCCAGCGGCGAGGATGAGTGAAGCGACTCAGCTGAAAGATGCCCATGAAAAAAGGGAGCCGCCTGGCTCCCTTTTTTCCTTCCGTGCCGGTCAGGCCGCCTTGGCCTCGGCCTGGGTCACCGCGCGGTTCAGCGCGCTGAACAGGGCGCGGAAGCTGGCGGTGGTGATGTTCTCGTCGATGCCGATGCCGTGCAGCGGGCGCTGGCCCTCCAGGCGGATCTCGATATAGGCCGCGGCCTTGGCATTGGCGCCGGCGCCGATGGCGTGCTCATGGTAGTCCATGATTTCCGCCTTGACCGGCAGGGCGGCCACCAAGGCTTCCAGCGGTCCCTTGCCGATCCCGCGCCAGTGCTGCTTCTCGCCGTCGAAGGAGACTTCCAGGTCGACGGCGCTGGTGCCGTTCTCTTCCTGCAGGCGATGGCTGGCGAGGACGTAGGGCGAGGTCGCCTTGAGGTATTCGTTTTCCAGCAGCGAGTAGATCTGTTGTGCGGTCATTTCCAGGCCGAGACGGTCGGTCTCGCCTTGCACTACCTGGCTGAACTCGATCTGCATGCGCCGCGGCAGGCTGATGCCGTACTCCTGTTCGAGCAGGAAGGTGATGCCGCCCTTGCCGGACTGGCTGTTGACCCGGATCACCGCTTCGTAGTCGCGGCCGATGTCGGCCGGATCGATCGGCAGGTATGGCACTTCCCAGATCGCGTCTTCCTTCTGCTGGGCGAAGCCCTTGCGAATGGCATCCTGGTGCGAGCCGGAGAAAGCGGTATGGACCAGGTCGCCGACATATGGATGGCGCGGGTGGACCGGCAACTGGTTGCACTCTTCGACCACCTTGCGCACCGCGTCGATGTCGGAGAAGTCCAGTTGCGGATGCAGGCCCTGGGTGTACATGTTCAAGGCCAGGGTCACCAGGTCGACGTTGCCGGTACGCTCGCCGTTGCCGAACAGGCAACCTTCGACGCGGTCGGCGCCGGCCATCAGGCCCAGCTCGGTGGCGGCCACGCCGGTGCCACGGTCGTTGTGGGTGTGCAGGCTGATGATCACGCTGTCACGCTTGTCGACGTGGCGGCCGAACCATTCGATCTGGTCGGCGTAGACGTTCGGCGTGGCGCACTCCACGGTGGCCGGCAGGTTGAGGATGATCTTGTTGTCCGGGGTCGGTTGCCAGACGTCGATCACCGCGTTGCAGACCTCCACCGAGAACTCCAGCTCGGTAGAGCTGAAGATTTCCGGCGAGTACTGGAACGACCACTGGGTATCCGGTTGCTCGGCGGCCAGCTTCTTGATCAGTTTCGCGGCGTTGGTGGCGATGTCCACGACGCCCTGCTTGTCCTGGTTGAAGACGATGCGGCGGAACGACGGGGCGGTGGCGTTGTAGACGTGGACGATGGCCTTCTTCGCCCCGCGCAGGGATTCGAAGGTGCGGGTGATCAGGTCTTCGCGGGCCTGGGTCAGCACCTGGATGGTGACGTCGTCCGGGATGTGGTTGCCTTCGATCAACTCGCGGACGAAGTTGAAGTCGGTATCGGAAGCCGACGGGAAGGCCACTTCGATCTGCTTCAGGCCGACCTGCACCAAGGTCTTGAAGAATCGCATCTTCTTCGCCGCGTCCATCGGTTCGATCAGCGACTGGTTGCCGTCGCGCAGGTCGGAACTGCACCAGATCGGCACCTCGGTGATGGTCTTCGACGGCCAGGTGCGGTCGGGCAGATTGATGGCCGGGAATGGGCGGTATTTCTGCGAAGGGTCTTTCAACATGCTCATGGGGCTAATCCTTTGGAGTCGGTTCCTGGGCCGGCGGGGCCAGGCGAACGCAGTGACGAGATGAAGAGAAGCGTCGCTCAGCCACGCAGTCGCGGGCTGACCAGGCACAGGCAGGCGTGTTGGCGGAGCAGGATGAGGGTGTGTGGTGTTTTCATGCGTACCACACTAGTGAGACTGCATTTGAATGGCAAGCATTAAAGGAAAATTAGTAGAATTTCCTATTTGTGCGGCTTTTGTGGGTTTTTATTCTTTCCCGGCGGTGAAAGCTTGTCCTCGATTGCGCCGCCGGCACGCTCTCCGCAACGGAAAATTCTGCGGCCCCATGCCGCAGAAGAGCCAGCCGCCCTTGTGCGATCATTTCGTTCCCCGTGCCTGGGGCGTATAACGACAGGCGCATTCTTCTTTTCGGCATGACCCGGCGCGAGCGGCCATCCGGCCCGCTACGCGGTGGTCTTCATTCAAGACGGCGGGAGTCGCAGGTGGCGACCACTCTGAAACGACAAGGCATCGGTGCATGGCTGGCTCTGTTCGCCATGCTGATGATCTTCGTCGGGCCGTTGATCTCCCAGTCGATGCCGATGGACCACCCGATGCCGATGGGCGTGGGGATGGGCCACGAAGGCATGTCCCACGAGCACATGGACCATGGCGACATGGCCCATGCCGGCTGTTCCGATGCCCAGCGCTCCGTCGTCCATGCCGGCATGCCGGGGATGGGCGGCGAGGAAGGCAATCGCCTGGCCAGCGACGTGCTCTGGGAGAAGTGCGGTTATTGCAGCCTGTTGTTCCACAGCCCGCCGCTCACCGAAGACGCCTGCCTGGCGCTGTTCTCCGTTCCCTTCGCGACGGCGCCCGCCGTCGCTTTCCTGAACGAGGCGTTCGTCGCCTCGCCGGTGTTTCCCGGCGCCCGTACCCGTGCGCCGCCGTTCCTGATCGGCTGACCTCTTTCAATCCGATAGCCGCCGCTTCCTGGGGGCACCGGCGCGTCTTCGCCGCGCCGGTGACGCGAGCCTGGCCGGGTGCCTGCTCGCCGTGGGGGCGGGGCGGAAGTCACATAGATCATGGAAAAACGTATGTCTACTCAACAACGAGCGGCCGGCAACGCCTGCCCGACCGCCGCTTTCAGCTTCGACCCTGCCCGTCTCGCACAACGCCGCCGCTGGGCGGGAGCCTTCGCCGCACTGTGCGGCCTGGCCCTGTCTCCGTCGGCGCTCCTGGCCGAGGAGCACTCCCAGCACCAGGATCACGCCGTGGAGCTGGCGCCGAGAGTGGTCACCGGAGTCGCCCAGAGTTCGCCGCTGACCATCGTCACCAATCCCAAGGAGCCGCGCCAACCGGTGCCGGCCAGCGATGGGGCCGACTACCTGAAGACCATTCCCGGCTTCGCGGTGATCCGCAACGGCGGCAGCAACGGCGACCCGGTGCTGCGCGGGATGTTCGGTTCGCGCCTGAACATCCTCACCAACGGCGGCATGATGCTCGGTGCCTGTCCGAACCGGATGGACGCGCCGACCTCCTACATCTCGCCGGAAACCTACGACAAGCTCACCGTGATCAAGGGCCCGCAGACGGTGCTCTGGGGGCCGGGCGCGTCGGCCGGGACGATCCTCTTCGAGCGTGAGCCGGAGCGCTTCGGCGAACTCGGCTCGCGGGTCAACGCCAGCCTGCTGGCCGGCTCCAATGGCCGCTTCGACAAGGTGCTGGACGCTGCCGCCGGCAACCGGCTCGGCTACCTGCGCTTCACCGGCAACCACGCGCAGTCCGACGATTACGAGGACGGCGCCGGGAATACCGTGCCGTCGCGCTGGAAGAAGTGGAACGGCGACGTCGCGGTCGGCTGGACCCCCGACGAGGACACCCTGATCGAACTCACCGCCGGCAAGGGCGACGGCGAGGCACGTTACGCCGGGCGCGGCATGGATGGCTCGCAGTTCAAGCGCGAAAGCCTGGGCCTGCGCTTCGTCAAATCGAACGTCAGCGATGTGCTGGAGAAGGTCGAGGCACAGGTCTACTACAACTACGCCGACCACATCATGGACAACTTCCGCCTGCGCACTCCCGACCCGTCCAGCATGATGCCCATGCCGATGGCGTCCCAGGTGGACCGACGCACCCTCGGCGGTCGCCTGGCGGCCACCTGGCGCTGGGACGACTTCAAGCTGGTCACCGGGGTCGACGCCATGCGCAACGAGCACCGCGCGCGCGGCTCCAAGTACGACATGATGACCGACTACTACACCGACGCCGACCAGTTCCCCTGGAGCAAGGACGCGGTGTTCCACAACTACGGGGCGTTCGGCGAACTGACCTGGTTCGCCGCCGAGCGCGACCGGCTGATCGGCGGGTTGCGCCTGGACCGCGCCTCGGTCAAGGACTACCGGCAGACCCTGAAGTCCGGGCACATGGGCCACGCCATGGCCAACCCGACGGCCAACGACACCCGCGCCGATACCCTGCCCAGCGGCTTCGTGCGCTACGAGCACGACCTCGCCGACTCGCCGACCACCCTCTACGCCGGCCTCGGCCATGCCGAGCGCTTCCCCGACTACTGGGAGCTGTTCTCGCCCAAGCGCGGGCCGAACGGGTCGGTCAACGCCTTCGACAAGATCAAGCCGGAAAAGACCACCCAGCTCGACTTCGGCCTCCAGTACAACGGCGACAAGCTGCAGGCCTGGGCCTCCGGCTACGTCGGGGTGGTCCAGGACTTCATCCTGTTCAGCTATCGCGAGGGCATGATGGGCTCCTCGACCCAGGCGACCAACGTCGACGCGCGGATCATGGGCGGCGAGCTGGGCGCTTCCTACCAGCTCACCGGCAACTGGAAGACCGACGCCAGCCTGGCCTATGCCTGGGGCAAGAACAGCTCGGACGACCGCGCGCTGCCGCAGATCCCGCCGCTGGAAGCGCGCTTCGGCCTGACCTACGAGGAAGGTGACTGGAGTGCCGGCAGCCTGTGGCGGGTGGTCGCGCCGCAGAATCGCATCGCCAGGGACCAGGGCAACGTGGTCGGCAAGGACTTCGACAAGAGCGCCGGCTTCGGCGTCTTCTCGCTCAACGGCGCCTACCGGGTGACTCGCAACGTCAAGCTGAGCGCCGGTGTCGATAACCTGTTCGACAAGGATTACACCGAGCACCTGAACAAGGCCGGCGACGCCGGCTTCGGTTTCTCCGCCAACGAAACGGTTCCAGAGCCGGGCCGGACCTTCTGGACCAAGGTCGACTTCAGCTTCTGAACCTTCAACGAGGCCCCGTCCAGCGGGGCCCGCCTTGCCTACGTGCGCTCCGATGAGGTGATCCATGCAATCGAACGAAAAGAACGGCCGTGACTTCTACGCGCTGGCCTGGCGCTGGCATTTCTACGCTGGCCTGTTCGTCGCGCCCTTCATGATCCTGCTGGCGCTGACCGGAATCGTCTACCTGTTCAAGCCGCAACTGGATGCGCTGCTCTATCCGCAACTGCTGCGGGTCGAGGCCGGTGCGCAGATGCGCAGCGCGGACCAGTTGCTCGCCGGGGTGCGCCAGGCGCACCCGCAGGCCGCCGTCAGCCAGTACCTGCCGCCGAGCGAGGCGGGGCGCAGCGCGCAATTCGTGATTGGCGAAGAGGGCAGGCAATGGAACCTCTTCGTCGATCCCTACAGCGGACGCGAACTCGGCCGCCAGGATGCGCAACTGAATCTCCAGGCGGTGGCCCGGGCACTGCATGGCGAGCTGATGGTCGGGACCGTCGGCGACCGGCTGATCGAGCTGGCCGCCGGCTGGGGCATCGTCCTGGTGGTCTCCGGTCTCTACCTGTGGTGGCCGCGCGGGCGGGCGGCGAGCGCGCTGTTCTGGCCGCGCCTGCACCTGCGCGGACGACCGCTGTGGCGCGATTTACATGTGGTCGCCGGTTTCTGGGGCAGCCTGCTGTTGTTGTTCATGCTGCTCAGCGGGATGACCTGGACCGGCTACTGGGGCAAGCAGTTCGCCGATGTCTGGAACCGCTTCCCGGCGGCGATGTGGAACGATGTGCCGACCTCCGACATGCAGGCCGGTAGCCTCAACAGCGCGTCGCGCCAGCAGGTGCCCTGGCCGCTGGAGAACACTCCGCTGCCGCGCTCGCAGCCGCCGGCGGCCGACGCCCATGCCGAGCATCGCGGGCACTCCGCCCAGGCCGGGCACGCGATGCCGGTGGACATGCCGATGCCGGCGGGCATCCCTCTGCAAAGGGTGGTGGATATCGCTCGCGAGCGCGGCGTGGCGGCGGGTTACGGGATCGCCCTGCCGAGCGGGATGGAGGGGGTCTACACGATTTCCGTGTTCCCCGACGATCCGCGCCACGACGCCACCCTGCACATCGACCAGTACAGCGGCAAGGTTCTCGCCGACGTGCGTTGGCAGGACTACAACGCGGTGGCGAGGAGCGTGCAGATGGGTGTCGTGCTGCACGAAGGCAAGCTCTTCGGCCTGGGCAACCAGTTGCTGATGCTCGCGGTCTGCCTGGCGATCCTGCTCAGCTCGGCGAGCGGCCTGTGGATCTGGTGGAAGCGCAAGCCGGCCGGACGCCTTGGCGTGCCGCCGCTGCGCCACGAGCTGCCGCGCTGGAAGACCGGCATCGCCATCATGCTGGCGCTGGGCGTGGCCTTCCCGTTGGTGGGGGCCTCGCTCCTGCTGGTCTGGGCGCTGGACTGGCTGGTGCTGTCGCGGCTGCCGGCGGTTCGCCGGGTCCTGGCCTGAGACCTGCTGCCCGGCGCTCAGTCGAGGTCGAGCTGGCGGGTCTTCCAGAGTGCCGCCAGCAACAGCATGCAGAGCAGCGCCTCGGCGCCGAGCCAGAGGAAGGTGGTTAGCGCCGGCGAGGCGTCGATCAGCACACCGTAGAGACGCGCCGCGCCGCCGCTGGCGATCACCGCCAGGGCGGCGAGCAGGCCGAGCACCAGGTAGCGGGGGCGCAGGGCGGCATAGCCGAGCAGCAGGCCGATGCCGAAGCTGGTGCCGCCGTAGCTGGCGCGCAGGTCGGTGAGGGCGGCGGGGGTGAGCGGTTCGCCGCTGGTGAGCAGGGAGGCGAGCGGGCCGGGGAAGAAGACGAAGCCCAGGCCGAGGACCACGAACAGTGCCGAGCACAGCCAGAGCAGGCGAAGCGGGTGAGTCATGCGGTGTCTCCCTTGGTCATGAAAGGGGCGCATCGACGCGGCCCCTGTTCCTTCTGACCTCAGCCGGCGCCGCGTTGCTCACTTCTCAGGGCTGGAAGGCACCGATGAAGATCGCCGGGTCGACCCGCGCGTCGTTCAGGCTGACGTTCCAGTGCATGTGCGGTCCGGTGGCCCTGCCGGTGGCGCCGACCTTGCCGAGTACGCCGCCGCGCGGCACCTGCTGGCCGAGCTTCACGTCGATCTTCGACAGGTGGCAGAACATGCTGATGAAGCCCTGGCCATGGTCGACGAACACCGTCTTGCCATTGAAGAAGTAGTCGCCGATGAGGATCACCTTGCCGGCCGCCGGCGCCTTGATCGGCGTACCGGCCGGTACCGCGAAGTCTAGACCGGAATGCGGGTTGCGCTCTTCGCCGTTGAAGAAGCGGCGCAGGCCGAAGGGGCTGGAGAGCGGACCGTCGACCGGCTTGTCGAGCATCAGGTTGCTGGGCAGGCCGGGACTGAAGCGGCGGTAGGCGGCGGTCTGCTCGGCGAGTTCGCGCTCGATGCGCTTGAGGTCTTCCGGCAGCGGATTGACCTGGCGCTTGTTCTTCAGGGTGATGCGCTGCTCGCGGTAGTGCTTGCTGCCGACGCTGAAGCGTTCCTCGTGGTTGCCGGTCGCCGCCCGCACTTCCAGCTTCTGCGGGCCGGGCTTGGTGCTCAGCGGGATGCCGACCACGGCGATCCAGCGGCGGCCTTCCTCGCGCACCACCAGCACCGGCTTGCCCTGGTAGAAGGCCCGCGGCGGCGGGCCTTCCTCGCCGAGGTCGACCACCGCCACCCCGCCGGGCACCGGCTTGTTCAGCAGGCGCATGATGAAGCTGTCGGCCTGGGCGGGCAGGGCGCAGAAAGCGGCGAGCAACAGCGTGGAAACGAAGGCTAGGGTGCGGGGCATCGGCTTCTCGACTCGTCGGGCGTCAAAGCCGTCTATGCTGGCGGAAGAGCGCGGCGGGGGAAAGCCCGCAAGGGTTGCAAACGTTTTCACCTGCGGCACTCTGTCGCGCCCGGCGTTTTTACTTTTGCCCCGCGCTCAGGCATAAAGGGCCCATTCTCCGGAGAACCGACGATGCCCCTGTCACGGCGCCCCGTGGCCTGGCTGGCCAGCCTGGCCGTGCTGATGAACCTGTTCGTGGTGCCGCTTTCGCAGGCGCTGACGACGCAGGAGCGCGCCTCGTTGCTGCTCGGCGGCTTCTGCAGCACTTCGTCCGACTCGCTGCTGCGCCTGAAGCTGAGCGCCGCGCTCAAGGACATCGATCTTCCCGACGACCACGAAAGCCTGACCCCGCACCTCTGCTGCTGCGCCGGCGCCGCCGGCACGCCCGGACTTGTCGCCTCCTGGCCGGCATTGCCGCTGGCGCCGCTGGCCAGCCCGGCCCGTAACGCTTTCTCCGCCACCGACCTGCCTCCCCTGCGCTACTGGCGCCTCGCCAATCCGCGCGCTTCTCCTGTCGCCTGACTCCTCCCCCGCGCCTTCGACAACCTGGACCTTCGGGTCGGGGCAGGTCGCGGCGCAATACCCTAGCTTCCCCCATGGAATCGCCGGTCCGACGGAAAAAGACCGGTCATACGCTACTGGAGAGTCACCATGCGCACATCCTTCTTCGCTGCCGCGGCCCTGCTGGCCGTTTCCGCTTTCGCCCAGGCCCACGAGTACAGCGCCGGCCAACTGCACATCGAGCATCCCTGGGCGCTGGCCCTGCCGCCGACCTCGCCGAACGGCGCGGCCTACTTCGTGGTGCAGAACCATGGCAAGGAAAACGACACCCTGCTTGGCGCCGACACGCCGCGCGCGGCTTCCGCCGAGGTGCACGAGCATGTGCACAAGAACGGCATGATGAGCATGCAGAAAGTCGACAGCGTCGACGTCGCACCAGGCAAGGACCTGCGCTTCGCTCCCGGCGGCTACCACCTGATGCTGATGGGCCTGAAGCAGCCACTGGTAGCCGGCGAGCGCTTCCTGCTGACGCTGCATTTCCGCAAGGCCGGCGACGTGCCGGTGGAAATCGTCGTCGAGTCCAAGGCGCCGGCCGAACAGGGCGGGCACGAGCAGCACGGCCACTGAGCGCCGTGTCGAGCAGGGGCGCCCGGCGCCCCGCCTTTGCGTGCGAGGTTCAGAGCATGAACAGCAACAGATATCCCTTGCCGGCGCAGACCGGCCTGGTGGTGGCTCCCAGCCTGCCGCCGAAGAACTCCACCCTGCGTCCGGACCAGCTCAACAAGCGCCTGAGCAGCGCCTGGCACCATCTCTACGACCTTTGCCCGGAACTGCTGAAGATCGATCCGCCGGATGGCCTGACCATCCTCCGCGGTTTCCTGCAATGGGCGGCCGAGCAGAAGGCCGCCTGGAACTGGGCGATGCACCTGCGCCTGTACTGCTGGCTGTTGCAGTCGCCGTTCGGCGCCAAGGTGACCGACGAGCACCTGGAGGTGCTGATGGACGCCTCCGCCGCGCGTTGGACGGTGGACGACACCAGCGCCAACCGCGGCATCCTCCTGGCCAGCCAGGGCGGTGCGCACATCACCCAGGACTGGAAGGCGCCGCAGGCCGGCGCCGGCACGCGCGTGCCGCTGGAGCGCCTGGACCTGCCGGCGCCGAACTGGACATTCGCCTATTGCGCGGTGCCCGACCCGCGGCTGCGCGAGTTCCCGGGCTGGAAGCCGTTGCCGGCGCGCGGCTCGCTGGTCGGTTGAGCGCTCGCCGCCCCGCGTACGGGGCGGCGCCGTTTCAGCGGTTGGCCAGGGCCCGCTGGTTGGAGTCGTAGATGTTGTCGCGTTCCGGAACGTGCCGGCCGGCGAGGCTTTCCAGCCATTCCTCGGTGCTGAGCACGGCGGCGAAGGAGGACTGCAGGACGATGCCGAAGATCCGGTGGATCTCTTCCGCGCTGGCCTGGCCGGCGCGGTTGCGGTAGGGCACCGAGCCGCTGGCGTCGTGCAGGTATTCCACCTGCCAGCCTTCGTGGATCGCCTGGCGGATGGTCGAGTCGTCGCAGTGCTGGGTCATGTAGCCGACCACGGCGAGGGTGTCGATGTCGCGCTCGCGCAGCCAGTCGGCCAGCCCGGTACCGACGAAGGAACTGGCCAGTTGCTTTTCCACCTTGTGCTGGTAGGGCCGCGAGGCGACCACCTCGTGCAGCTCGGCCTGCCGGCTGCCGCGCGCGAACAACGGCGAGTCCGCCGGCGCCAGGTGCTGCACCACGACGATCGGGATGCCCGCCGCGTAGGCGGCATCCATGGCGGCGCCGATACGTTCCAGCGACGATTGGATGGCGGGAAATTCGATACGCAGGTTGCCGCTGACGTATTCGTTCTGTACGTCGATGACCAGCAAGGCGCGTTTGGGTTGACGTGTGGACATGGCGTTTCCTCCTGAGTGGGTGAGGCGGATTCTGGTCCCGGTGCGGCGTAGCGAGTGAGTGGCCTGAGAGACAACTTTCGCTAGAATCGGGCCAACCCGCTCATACCCACCGAGGTGCGCATGTCCCGCCAGTCCGTGGCCGTGGTGGCCTTCGACCGCATCAGTCCGTTCCACCTGTCGGTGCCCTGCCTGGTGTTCGGCCAGGAGTGCTACGACCCTTGCGCGCAGGCCTTCGACCTGCGTGTCTGCGCCGCCGAGCCGGGCCGGCTGCGAACCACGGTGGGGTTCACCATCGAGGCCGAGGCCGGGCTGGAAGCGCTGGCCGAGGCGCAGACCGTGATCGTGCCGAGCTGGCGCGATCCACACGAGCGTCCGCCACAAGCGCTGCTGGAGGCGTTGATCGCGGCCCGTGCACGCGGTGCGCAACTGGTGGGCTTGTGCCTGGGGGCCTTCGTGCTGGCCGAGGCCGGGTTGCTCGACGGTCGCCGCGCCACCACCCACTGGATGTGGGCGGAGGATTTCGCTGGGCGCTTCCCTGCGGTGCGGGTGGAGCCCGACGTGCTGTACATCGAGGACGACGGCCTGCTGACCTCGGCAGGCACCGTCGCCGGCATCGACTGCTGCCTGCACCTGGTCCGCCAGCGGCTCGGTGCGCAGACTACCAATCACCTGGCCCGGCGCCTGGTGGTGGCGCCGCATCGGCAGGGCGGCCAGGCCCAGTTCATCGAGCAGCCGCTGCCGGACAGCGCCCAGGACGGCCGTCTCGGCGAGCTGCTGGTTTGGCTGCGGCAGAACCTCGACCAGGCGCACAGCCTGGACAGCCTGGCACAGCGGGTGCTGATGAGCCGGCGGACCTTCACCCGGCATTTCCGCCAGCTCACCGGCACCACCGTCAACCAGTGGCTGCAGGCCGAACGCCTGGCCCTGGCCCAGCGCCTGCTGGAAACCACCGAGCATTCGGTGCAGGCGATCGCCGGGCTGGCCGGCTTCGGTTCGGCGGTGTCGTTGCGCCAGCAGTTCTCCGCCGCGTTCGGCCTGCCGCCGCTGGGCTACCGGCGCGCCTTCGCCTCCTAGTCCGCCGGAGGGCGCTTCTGCAACTGCTGGCGCCAGAGCGCGTCCATCGCCTGCAACTGCACCGGGCCGAACAGCGCCTGCGTCGCGCCGGTGTGCCAGGCCCAGAGCTGGTCGCCGAAATCGTAGTGCCACCATTCGCTGGGCAGGTTGCTGAAACCGGCGTCGAGCATCGCGTGATAGAGCAGGCGACGATGATCGCGGACGCGTAGCTGGCGCGCGTCGGGCTCCGCCAGGCGTTCGAAGTAGGCGGTGTAGGAGGCCGGCACGGCTTCGTCGAAGGCGCTGCCCATGTCCAGCCAGCGGCCCTGGGCGTCGCACAGGGTGACGTCCACCGCGCCGCCGGTGAGATGCGGGCTGGGCGCCTCGCGGCTGCTGCTCGGCGGCGAGACGAACTGGCGGGTGAGCCGTTCCAGCTCGGCTTCGCCGGCCCGTGGGTAGTGCGCGGCCAGGGCGCTGGACAGGCTGTCGTAGAGATACTGCTGCACGGCGAACGGCCGCCAGGCGTCCAGCACCACCAGGCGCACGCCGCCGGGGAGGGCGGCGGCGACCCGCAGGAGACGCTCGAAGACCTCGCCGCGAGCGTGGCACTCCGGGATCGCGTGAGGAATGCCGAGCTTGTGGTAGGCCGGCCAGACGCTGAACTCGCGGCTCAGTCCGAGTGCTTCCAGCGGCGTGCCGGCATCGACGATGGGGATGCCGGCCACGGCGTGCCAGTCGGGCTCCGGGAGAACGGGGATGGCTTGGGTGAAGTCGGTCATGGTGTCAATTGAGCAGGCGTGGCAGCCACAGGGTCAGGGAGGGGAACAGGATCAGCAGCGAGAGTACCCCCAGGGCCAGCAGGATGAACGGCCAGATACCCTTGAACATTTCCAGGATATCGAGGCGGCTGATGGTCGCCACGATGAACAGGCAGGCGCCCATTGGCGGGGTGATCAGGGCGATGGTGATGTTCAGGGTGAAGATCAGCCCCAGGTGCACCGGATCCACGCCGGCGGCCAGCGCCACCGGAGCGACTATCGGCGTCAGCAGCATCAGTACCGAGACCTCCTCCATGAGCATGCCGCAGACGAAGATCACCGCGCTGATGATGAACAGCATCAGGGTTGGCGAGTGGCCGAACGGCTCCAGCAACTGGGCGAACTCGCTGGCGACCTGGGCGTAGTTGAGCAACCAGTTGACCACCGAGGCGGCGGCGATGATCACGTAGATGCTGGCGGTCAGGCGTACCGTCTCGCGCAGCGAGTTCCACAGCCCGACCAGGCTCAGTTGGCGCTGGAGCAGGCCGACCAGCGCCACGTAGAGGGCGATCAGGGCGCCCGACTCGGTGGGCGTGACCAGTCCCAGGACGATTCCGGCGACGATGATCACCGGCGCGATCAGCGCGGTCAGGGCGCCGGACAGCGCCGCCAGGATCTCGCCCCAGGCCGGTGCCGCATGGCGCGCCTGCAGCCCGTTGCGGTAGGCGTACACCGCGTTCAGCAGCATGAAGGCGGCGGCCAGCAGCAGGCCGGGAATCACCCCGGCGAGGAACAGCTCGCCCACCGAGGTGTTGGTCAGCGAGGAGTAGAGGATCATGAAGATGCTCGGCGGGATGATCGGACCGATCAGCGAACTGCCCGCGGTCAGCCCGGCGGCGAAGCGCCGCGAGTAGCCTTCCTTTTCCATGGCCGGCACCAGCAGGGTGCTGAGTGCCGAAGCGTCGGCCGCGGCGGACCCGTTGACCCCGGCGAAGAACACCCCGGCGACCACGTTGACGTGGCCGAGGCCGCCGCGGAAGTGGCCGACCAGGGCGTTGGCCAGGCGCATCAGGCGCGGGGTCATGCCGGAATGGTTCATCAGGTTGCCGGCCAGCACGAACAGCGGGATCGCCATCAGCGAGAAGATGTCCATGCCGCCGAAGAAGCGCTGCGGCAGGGTGTTGGCGAACAGCGCCGGGTCGACGAAGAGGAACCCCACCAGCGCGGTGAGCAGCAGGCAGAGGAACAGCGGCAGGCCGAGCAGGAGGTTGACCACGAAGGCTGCGATCATGGCGATGGCCATCATGCCTGCGACCCTCCCTCGACGGTGGTGCTGGCCGGCTGCCGCGGCCAGGGCCCCTGGAGCAACAGCATGAGGGTCAGCAGGCCGAAGCCGAGCGGCAGGCTGAGCAACGGCCAGGTGCGGCTGACGCCCAGGCCGAGGCTGCGGAAGCGCCCGGCGTTCAGCGCGTAGCGGGTGCTGACCCAGGCGGCGAAGGCGAAGAAGGCCAGCGCCAGCAGCCACTGGTAGAGCCTGAGGGCCTGCGCCAGGCGCGGCGGCAGGCGTTGTTCCAGCAGGTTGACGCGCATGTGCCCGCCTTCCATCCATACCGCGCCGAGCGCCAGCATTACTGCGCCGATGATGAGGTAGCGGGCCAGTTCGTCCATCCAGATCGGCGAGCTGCCGAGCAGGTAGCGGGCGAACACGCCGTAGATGAGCAGGACCAGGTCGAGCAGCAACAGCAGCGTGGCGAGATTCAGCAACGCGGCGCGCATGCCCTTGAGCAATGACGGCATGGGAGGTACTCCGGAAGTCGGACAGGCGCGCCCGGCCGACGGCAGCGGCCGTCGGGGGGCAACGCGCGAAGGTCAGGGGGCGGTGGCGAGACCGGCGTCGCGGAAGGCCATCTCGGTCCAGCGCGGCTCGATGTCCTGGGTCTTCAGCCAGGCCAGGTAGGACGGCTGGCCTTTCTCGCGGAAGGCGGCGAGGTCATCGGCGGACGGCTGGATGATCTGCATGCCCTTTTCCTTGAGGAACGCCAGGTCGTGCTCCTGCTGGGCGGCGACCGCCTCGCGGTTCAGCCGGGTGGCTTCGGCGGCGGCGTCGAGCAGGGCCTGGCGCGCCTTCGCCGGGAGGCCGGCGAGCAGCTCGCCGTTGGCCACCAGGAACTGGTCGGAGTACTGGATGTTGGCCAGGGTCAGGTACTTCTGCACCTGGTAGAGGCTGCCGAGGATGATGTAGGAGGTCGGGTTCATCTGGCCGTCGGCGACGCCGGTGCGCAGGCCCATGTACAGCTCGGTCCAGGGGATCGGCGTGCCGGAGGCGCCGAAGGCTTCGTAGAGCGCCACCTGGCTGGGATCCATGGCGCGGAAGCGCAGGCCCTGGAAGTCCGCCGGGCTGTGGATCGGCTTCTTGCCGTTGGTGAAGTTGAGGAAGCCGCCTTCCTCGACCACCGCCAGCAGCTCGGTGCCGGTGCGCTCGCGGAAGGCCTCGCGGGCGGCCTTCCAGTAGCTGCCGCTGTCGAAGAAGGCATGGGCCGCGGCGGCGTCCTTGAACATGAAGGGCGTGGCGCTGACGTAGATCTCCGGGAACAGCGGGGCGATCCCGGCGAACGAGGCGATGTTCAGGCCGGGGCCGGTCATCACCTGTTCCATGCGCTGCTCCTCTTCGCCGAGCATGCTGTTGGGGTAGAGCTTGAACTGCAGCTCGCCGCCGCTCTTTTCCTCGGCCAGGCGCTTGAGGTTGCTGGCGAACAGGTGCACCAGGTTCTTCTCGCTGTCGGCGGCGCCGTTATAGCTCAGGTTGAGGGTGGTGGCGGCCTGGGCGAGGCTGCCACCCAGGCCCAGGGCGGCGGCCAGCAGTCCGGCGGCGAAGCGGCGGGCGAGGCCGCGGCGCGGATTCGTGTGCATGTTGTTTTCCTTATGGCAGTCCGAACGGTCGGGGGATCGGCGGCACTTCTTGTCGGGGCGCGGGGCCGGGTGCTCGCACGAAAGCGAAGCAACGCTAGCCGTTGTCTCGTTGACTATTCAAGTCCGGACGTGATGCGAAAAAGACAACGCCTCAGCGCTGCGAGAGCCCGGGCGCGTCGCCACTGAAGAAGCGCATGCCACGGCGCAGGTGTTCCAGGCAGGCGATCGCCGCCACGGTCAGCTCGCGGCCCTTGTGGCTGACGATCCGTGCGCGGGCGTCGCGCAGCGCCGGGTGGGCCAGCGGCAGGCAACGGATATGCCCGGCCTCGATCTCGTGGCTGACCGTCAACTCCGGCATGAAGGCCACGCCGATGCCGGACTTGACGAAATTGGTCAGCACCGCCACCGAGTTGGTGCGCAGCTTCGGCCTTAGCTCGATGCGCTCCAGTTGGGCGGCGATCACCGCCAACTGGCCCATGCCGGTGCTGTTGTGGATCAACGCCAGCGACTCGTTGCGCAGCGCGTGCATCGGCACCGCACCGCGGTGTCCGGCGAGGGCATGGTTGGCGGGGATGATCAGGTCGAGGGGCTGGCGGGTGTCGACGTGCACGTCCAGCTCGCCGTCCTCGACCGGGGCGTAGACCAGGGCCAGGTCGACGGCGTCTTCCTTGACCAGCGCCACGCCTTCGTTGGCCCCGGCCATGCGGACCTCCAGCTCGATGCCGGGGTAGCGCAGGATGAAGCTCTGCAATGGCTGGGAGATCAGGTCGGCGATGAAGCCCTCGCCGACCGCCAGGCGCACCTTGCCCTGGCGCAGCCCCTGCAGGGCCGACAGACGCGACAGCACGCCCTCTTCGTTGGCCCGTTGCTGGCGGTAGTGCGCCACCAGCAGCTCGCCGGCCTCGGTAGGCGCCACGCCCTGCGGGGTGCGTTGCAGGAGGCGCACGCCAAGATGTTCCTCCAGGCTGGCGAGCTGCCGGCTGATGGCCGAGGGGTCGATGTTCAGGTGCTGGGCGGCGCGGCGAAGAGAACCGTGGTGGATCACCTCGTTGAGGTAGGCCAGGGCCCGTTGGCTGAGGCGGATCATCGCGGCTCAGTCCAGCAGCGACAGGGTCACCGGCGTCCGGTGGTTGTCCTCGACCCGCACCTCCAGTTCGCCTTCCGCGAGGCGCGCCTTCAAGCGCTGTCCCGGCTGGGTCTGGCCGGCATCGCGGATCGCCCGGCCACGCTCGTCGAGGAGGATGCTGTAGCCGCGGCCCAGGGTCGCCAGCGGGCTGACCACGTTGAGCGTCTGCGCCAGTCCTTCGAGGCGCTGACGACGATCCCTCAGTACCTCGCGGGCGGCGCGCGGCAGGCGCGCGGCGAGGCTGTCGAGCTTCTGCCGGAGCAGTGCCAGGGTGCGGCCCGGATGCTGTGCGGCGAGACGCGTCTCCAGGCGGGCCAGGCGTTCGTGGCGGACCGCCAGCTGGCGCTCGAAGGCACGGCGCAGGCGCATGTCCAGGTCGTCCAGGCGCTGTGCCTGCTGGCGCAGGCGTTCGCCGGGATGGCGCAGGCGGCGGGCGACGCCTTCCAGGCGCAGGCGTTCGCGCAGCAACTGGTCGCGCATGCGCAGCACCAGGCGCCGGCGCAGGCCGTCGAGACGCTGCTGCAGGTCGCCGGCGTTGGGCGCCAGCAGTTCGGCGGCGGCCGAAGGCGTCGGCGCGCGCACGTCGGCGACGAAGTCGCTGATCGATACGTCGGTCTCGTGGCCGACCGCGCTGACGATCGGCGTGGCGCAGGCCGCCACGGCGCGCGCCACCGCTTCTTCGTTGAAGCACCAGAGGTCTTCCAGGGAACCGCCGCCACGGGCCAGGATCAGCGCGTCGAAGCCCTGCCGGTCTGCCAGTTGCAGCGCGCGGACGATCTGCGCGACGGCCTCGCGGCCCTGCACTGCGGTGGGCACCAGGGTCAGCTCGACCTGCGGTGCGCGGCGGCGAAACACGCTGATGATGTCGCGGATCACCGCCCCGCTGGGCGAACTGACGATACCGATGCGGCGCGGATGGGCGGGCAGCGGACGCTTGCGTTCGCTGGCGAACAGGCCTTCGCCGGCGAGTTTTTCCTTCAATGCCTCGAAGGCCAGGCGCAGGGCGCCGTCGCCGGCCGGCTCGACGGTATCGGCGATCAACTGGTAGTCGCCGCGTCCCTCGAACAGCGAGATCTTTCCGCGCACCTTTACCGCCAGCCCGTCGCGCAAGGCCTGGCGTACGCGCAGGGCGTTCTGCCGGAACAGCGCGCAGCGGATCTGCGCGTTGCTGTCCTTGAGGGTGAAGTAGACATGGCCGGAGGCCGGCCGGGCGAGGTTGGACAGCTCGCCTTCGACCCAGACCTGCGGGAACACGTCTTCCAGCAGCAGGCGGGCGCGCTGGTTCAGTTGGCTGACGGTCAGCACCTCGCGATCGAGGCCGAGCCGTTGGAAGGGATCGTTACGCATGGGCGGCATGATAAGGCGGCGCACCGGGATGTGCGATCAATCCTTGGCTTCGTTCGGCAGATTCTCCAGGAAATATTCGACGAAGCCTTCCACCAGGGGGCTATCGTCGCGTCGCCAGGCCAGCGCCACCTCGCTGTATGCCTCGGCCTCGGCCAGAGACATGAAGCGCACGGCGGGCGGTGCGATGGCGCGCATCGAGGCGGGCACCAGGGCGACGCCGAAGCCGGCCTCGATCAGTTGCAACTGGCTGGTCTTGCGCGACAGCGCGCGCGCCGGGCGTGGGTAGAAACCGGCGCCGAGGCAGAGTTCGGCGGCGCGATAGCTGAGGCCGCCGCGTTGCAGGTGGGGAATGGAGACGAAGGTTTCTCCGGCCAGGGCGGCCAGGGCCACGGGGGCTTCACGGCGGGCCAGCGGATGGTCGGCGGCGAGAGCCAGGAGCAACGGCTCGCGGTACAGGGCGCGCAGGTGCAGCCGGGGATGCTGGCGCAGCACCGGCAGGCGCAGCAGGCCAAGGTCCAGGCGTCCTTCGGCGAGATCGGCGAGTTGCTGCTCGGAGGATTGCTGGGTCAGTTCCAGGCGGACGCCGCTCTGCGCCGCGAGGTAGCCGCGCAGCGCCGCTTGCAGGCCGCCCACCAGCGGCACCGAGCTGGAGTGCCCCAGGCGCAGCAGGCCATGGCCGCCTTCACCGACCTCGCGAGCCAGGCGCCGGGCGGCCTCCAGGTCGCCGAGCAGGCGCTGCGCGCGTGGCAGGAAGGCGCGACCGGCCGGCGTCAGCTCGACCTGGCGCGGACCGCGGCGGAGCAGTGGGGTGCCGATGCTGTCCTCCAGTTCGCGCACCTGCCGGCTGAGCGCCGACTGGGCGACGAACAGGCGTTCGGCGGCACGGCTGAAGCCGCCGGACTCGACGATTTCGACGAAATAATGGAGTTGCCGCAAAGAGATCATCGGAAGACTTTCCATGCCTTTTCGAGATGGCTACAGGACTCGGATTGTATTGGCTGGCGCCCCGTTGCGCTCGCTAGAGTGCGCAGGTCGTCGTTCCGGGAGCCGCCATGTCCTCGCTCGATCCGTCAGTCCTGTTCGCCGCCCTGCCGTTCAGCCTATGGCAATGGCTGCTGGTCGAACTGGCCATCGTCCTCGCCTATGTGGTGTTCGGCATCGCCGGCTTCGGTACCGCGCTGGTCGCCGGCCCGTTGCTGGCCAGGGTGCTGCCGCTGTCGCAGATCATTCCGCTGCTGGTCCTGCTGGATTTCAGCGCGTCGTTCGGCAACTGGCTGCCGGCGCGGCGGCAGATCGCCGTCACTGAACTCAAGCGTCTGCTGCCCTGCATGCTGCTGGGCTGTGCGCTCGGGGCGTACGGACTTCTGGCGCTACGCGCGGAGCTGCTGATGCTGGCCCTCGGCGTGTTCGTCAGTCTCTATGCGTTCTACGCGCTGTTCCTCCAGCCACGCGGCCAGCTGCGCTGGCGGGCGACCTGGGCGTTGCCCTTCGGTGTCTTCGGCGGGCTGTTCGGCGCGTTGTTCGGCAGCGGCGGCTTCCTCTATGCGCTGTACCTGAACGGACGCCTGGCGAGCAAGGAGCAGATGCGCGCTACCCAGAGCGCGTTGATCGGCTGTAGCACCTTCGTCCGCCTGGGGCTGTTCCTGCTCGCCGGGCTGTATGCCGCGCGCGAGCCCTGGCTGCTCGCCGCCTGCCTGCTGCCGGGCATGGCGCTGGGCCTGTGGATCGGCCGTCGGGTGACCCTGCGTCTGTCGCGTGAAGCCTTCGTTCGCCTGGTCACCTGGCTGGTGCTGTGCAGCGGCCTGGCGCTGGTCGGGCGCTACCTGGCCGCCTGAAGCGGCTGCGTCGGGCACAGGCCGAACTGTGCGGCCAGCTCTTCGAGGCGCTGGCGCTGGAAGTCGCGGAACGCCGCGTTGGGCTGCTGCAACTCGATGAAGTCGCGCAGCGGGTCGCGCACCGCGCTGCGCACGCCGCTGAGTTCTTCGATCACCGCCAGCCCGCAGAACGGCACGTAGGCTTCCGAGTAGCCGCCTTCGTGGACCACCACCAGGCGTCCGTCGGCATGCCGCTCGGCCGCGTCGCGGACCATCGCGGTCATCGCCCGGAAGCTGTCGCTGTGCAGTTGCATGCGTGCCAGCGGGTCCACCGCGTTGGCGTCGAAACCACTGGCGACCACGATCAATTGCGGGCGGAAGCGCTCCAGCGCCGGCAACACGATGCGTTGCATGGCCTGCATGTAGGCGTCGTGACCGCCGCCGGGAAGCAGCGGCACGTTGAGATTGAAGCCACGACCGCGATCCTCGCCGATGTCTTCGGCGCCACCGTAGCCAGGCGGGAAGCAGCCGTCCTGATGCAGGGAAATGCTCAACACGTCGTCGCGCCGGTAGTAGATCGCCTGGGTGCCGTTGCCGTGGTGTACGTCCCAGTCCAGCACTGCGACCCGCTCGACGCCGTGGCGAGCCTTGGCCGCCTCGATGGCCACGGCGATGTTGGCGAAGAAGCAGAAGCCCATCGCCTGGTCCGGCAGGCAGTGGTGACCCGGCGGCCGCGACAGCGAGTAGGCGTTGTCCGCCTCGCCGGCGAGCACCGCGTCCAGCGCGGCGATGGCCAGGCCGGCGGAGAGCCGGGCGATCTCGTAGCTGCCCGGGCCGATCGGCGCGTCCTGGCCGAGGCTGCCGCCGCCGGCGTCGCTCAACGCCTTGAAGCGTTCCAGATAGTGCGCCGGATGCACGCGCAGCAGGTCCTCGTCGCTCGCCGGCGGTGCGCTGCGCAGTTGCAGGCGGGCGGTCAGGCCGGACACGTCGAGCAGGCTTTTCAGCCGGCGCTTGGTTTCCGGTGATTCGGCGTGTCCGGCGGCGGCAGGCGGTTGCACCCAGCCGCCGACCGGCAGGGTTAGCGCGTGCGGGCCGGCGGCGTGCCAGAGGCAGAGTTCGTCGAAGAAGAAAGCGGTACGTCGGGTCATGGCGGGTATCCGTGGTTCGGGAAAGGGTTTCAGCGTGGCCGGCAGGCCAGGGCCAGCAGCAGCGAGAGGGCGGCCAGGCCGGCGGCGATCGGCAGCAGCGGGAGGAAACCGCCGCTGCCTTCGATGAGTCGTCCGGCCAGCGCCGGGCCGATGGCCAGCCCGCCGCCGATGACGAGGTTGGAGGCGTTCATCAGGCGGCCGGAGCGGTCCAGGTCGGCGAGGCAGGCGAGGATGAACGGCAGGGCGAAGGTCCAGGTGAACTTGAACAGCAGCGCGGCCAGGGCGAAGCGAGCCAGCGGCGGCTGGCCGATCAGCAGGAGGATCGCCGCGGCCATCGCCAGGTAGCCGCCGAGCAGCATCAGGTCGCGCGGCAGGCGGTTGCCGATGAAGGAGGCGCAGGCCGCCCCGGCGATGCCCATCAGGGTGGCGACGGCGAGTACCTCGCCGCTGGCGCCGGCACCGATCCCCGCGCCTTCGGCGATGGCGCCGATGAAGGTCCAGACGCCGCTGAGGCTGATATAGAAGGTGAGCACGGCGAGGATACCCAGCCCGACCCGCAGTCGCGAGTGAACCGCGCCGGTACTGGCGCGGGCTTCCGCTGGCGGGCTGCCACTGGGGAAGGCCCGCGACAACGGCAGGGCGAGGCCCATCAGGCCGGCCAGCAACAGGTAGCAGGCGGCCAGGCCGAAGCGTTCGAACAGCGCCGGCAGCAGTGCCAGGCCGACGGCGCCGACCACCAGTTGGCCCATCACCCAGAGCCCGTAGACCCGGCTCGGGGTGGCGGTGCTGGCGGCGCTGGACAGGCAGAGGATCATCAGCGAGCCGCCGGCGAGGGCGCTGCAGAAACGCAGGGCGAGCAGCAGCGGGTAGCTGCCGGCCAGCGCCGAGGCCAGGTTGGCGGCGATGAACAGCAGGCCGGCGAGCAGCGCCGCGTGGCGCCAATCGACGCGTTTCAGCCAATGGAAGGCCGGCAGCGTCGCCAGGCTCATGGCGCCCAGCTCCACCGAGAACAGGTCGCCGACCCGCGCCGGGCTCAGTTGCCACTGGGCCGCCAGTTGCGCGGCGACGGCGGGGGCGGTCATCAGGATGGTCGGGGTGATCGCGGCGAACACCACGATGGCCGCGAGCAGCGCGAGGTTGCCGGACGCCGGAGAGGCGCTGGCGAGGGTCTTGTCGGAAGCGTTCATGGCTGCGCCTCCTCAGAACACATGGACCAGGCGCAACAGGGCCTGGCTGCCATGGAACGCATTGTCGGTGGCGACGTTGCGCGAGAGACCGAACATCAGGCTGTTGCGCCGGTCCAGCCAGTGGCCTAGCTCGAAGCCGAGTTGGGTGTAGCGCTGGTGGGTGTCGTCGAGGGTATGGCCCTGCAGCTTCAGTTCGCCGCCATCGGCGTGCACCAGCTTGAGGGCGCCGTAGGTGCTCTGGCTGAAGTCGTAGGAGGCGAAGGCCTGCAGGCGATAGAGCGGTTTCTGTTCCAGGTCGCTGCCGAAGTAGTCGTCGTTCTTCGCGTAGAACTGCGCTTCCAGGTTGGCTTCCAGCACCCAGTCGCGGCCGATGCCCTGGGTGTAGTTGTAGACGAAGGTGGCGCCCCAGCGGTTGGTGCCGGGCGAGACATCGGGGTTCTTCGCGTGGTACTCGCCCAGCGGCAGGGTGATCAGGGTCAGCAGGCCGCTGTAGCGGCGCCGTTCCGGGTCGTTGATGAAGAACAGGGTGCCGCCGACCTGGGGATCGCCGAAACCGGTCTCGCCGGTATGCCCGGCGCTGCCGGGCAGGCGCGCATCGATGTCGACGAACGGAATGATGAACTGCGGCGTGCAGAGAGTGCCGCAGATGTCGCTGAAGAACACCTGGCGGTAGGCCACCGCGTTGGTCTTGAGTTCGGCCTTGCCGTTGCGATCGGCCGGCCCGTGGAACTCATGGGCGCGGGTCGCCGGCAGGTAGAGCACGCCGAGCGTGGTGCCCGCCGGGGCGCCGAAGAAGTCGCGGGCGTTGAGGTCGGCGGCGCCGGCCTCGGCGCCCAGCAGGAGCGGGATGCCGAGCAGCGCGAGGGCGCTGGCGGTCGGTGCGGCCATCGAGGCGGTGCGGTGGGTCATGTGTCGGTCTCCCCGGTCGTTGTGTGCCCGGCGTTCGTCGCGCCGGTGGTGGTTGCGCCTTTTCGCAGGCGAAAGGGCGCCCATGCCGCCCTTGGCGGGGCGGTCGAAGCGGTGATGGCAGGGGTGGAGGGCTGTCAGCCAGGCGGGAACTGGTGCAGCAGGTGGGCGATGCTCGCCTTGTCGTTGACGCCGAGCTTGGAATAGATGGTGCGTATGTGATGGCGCACGGTGTTCGGCGCCAGGCCGAGGTCGCGGGCGATCTGCTTGTAGGTCTTGCCTTCGCTGAACAGCAGGGCGACGTCGCCTTCGCGATTGCTCAACTGTTCGATCGCGCTCGGTTGCCGCGCGGTGAGCAGGTAGAGGTCGCCGACCTGCCGCGAGTCGATCACCAGGCGCGCATCGCGATAGCCCTGCGGGCTGGTTTCCTCCGGCAACTGCGGACCGGTCCAGCCCGGCCAGGCGCCGAGCAGCAGGTCGACGAAGCCGCGTTCGGCGCAATGCAGCACGCCGTAGCGGTCGCATACCGCCATGGCCAGAGCCTGGCGTTCGAGGGATTCGCGCAGGGCCACCAGGGTACGGATCTGGTTGGCCGAGACGGCCGCGGCCAGGTGCGCCGAGAGTTGCCCGAGGAGCAGCTTCTCCTGGTCCGCGAAGGGCGGGCCGCCAGGCGTGCGATAGAGGGCGACATGGTCGCTGAGGCGGGTGATCGGATCGACGTGGATCACGCAGAGCAGCTCACCGATGTCGTGACGCGCGCCAAGCCAGCGCAGCCCGGCGGTGGCCTGCATGTCGACGGCCACGGCGGTGCCCGGGCGGGCGTGTACCAGGCCGACGGTGATGTCGTCGTGGCTGATCGATTTCCAGTCCTCGACATAGTGCTCTTCGAGGTTGAACAGGTGTGCGCTGTGCTCCACCGGCACGCCGTCGATCAGCGCCGCGCGGCCCCACCAGGCACGCTGGAACGGCACCAGTTGCTGCAGACGTTCCAGCGCGGTGCGATGGAAACGCTCCAGGGTCTTGTCGCGCGCCAGCCGGTTGATGTCCAGCACGGCGGCGCCGAACGCCGCGAGCAAGGCTGCGGATGACGAATGCGGGTCAGTGCTCCCTTTCATTCTCTCCCCCGTCCCACTTTTATAGTTCTTGGAATCGGCGTCCCGCCGCCTGGGCGGTCGCTGGGTGACGTACGCAGTATCCGGCCATCCGCCGCCGCGCTGCCATCCTGCAAATGCGGGATAGGACAGGCGGAACGGGGCCTGGCGGGCGCCTTGCAAGATATTTGCCCATTCGCCGTTTTCGGCGATCAACTGCGTTGAGCGGAAGCGCGTGGCTGGGTATAATGTCGCGCTTCCATTTTTCCCGTCTGGGAGCGCCCGCCATGCTGCGAATCAGTCAAGAAGCCCTGACTTTCGACGACGTCCTTCTGATCCCCGGTTATTCCGAAGTCCTGCCCAAGGACGTGAGTTTGAAAACTCGCCTGACCCGCGGCATCGAACTGAACATCCCGCTGGTATCCGCCGCGATGGATACCGTGACCGAAGCCCGCCTGGCCATCGCCATGGCCCAGGAAGGCGGCATCGGCATCATCCACAAGAACATGGGCATCGAGCAGCAGGCCGCGGAAGTCCGCAAGGTCAAGAAGCACGAGACGGCCATCGTCCGCGACCCGGTCACCGTGACCCCCTCGACCAAGATCATCGAACTGCTGCAGATGGCCCGCGAGTACGGCTTCTCCGGCTTCCCGGTGGTGGAGCAGGGCGAGCTGGTCGGTATCGTCACCGGGCGCGACCTGCGGGTGAAGCCGAACGCCGGTGATACCGTCGCCGCGATCATGACCCCGAAGGACAAGCTGGTCACAGCCCGCGAAGGCACCCCGCTGGAAGAGATGAAGGCCAAGCTCTACGAGAACCGCATCGAGAAGATGCTGGTAGTCGACGAGAACTTCTACCTGCGTGGCCTGGTGACCTTCCGTGACATCGAGAAAGCCAAGACCTACCCGCTGGCGTCCAAGGACGAGCAGGGCCGCCTGCGCGTCGGCGCCGCTGTCGGCACCGGCGCCGATACCGGCGAGCGCGTTGCCGCGCTGGTCGCCGCCGGGGTCGACGTGGTGGTGGTGGACACCGCCCACGGCCACTCCAAAGGCGTGATCGAGCGCGTGCGCTGGGTCAAGCAGACCTTCCCGGACGTCCAGGTGATCGGCGGCAACATCGCCACCGCCGAGGCCGCCAAGGCCCTCGCCGAGGCTGGCGCCGACGCGGTCAAGGTCGGCATCGGTCCGGGCTCGATCTGCACCACCCGGATCGTCGCCGGTGTCGGCGTGCCGCAGATCTCCGCCATCGCCAACGTCGCCGCCGCCCTCGAAGGCACCGGTGTACCGCTGATCGCCGACGGCGGCATCCGCTTCTCCGGCGACCTGGCCAAGGCCATGGTCGCCGGCGCCTACTGCGTGATGATGGGCTCGATGTTCGCCGGTACCGAGGAAGCGCCGGGCGAGATCGAGCTGTTCCAGGGCCGTTCCTACAAGTCCTACCGCGGCATGGGTTCGCTGGGCGCCATGTCCGGCTCCCAGGGCTCGTCCGACCGCTACTTCCAGGACGCCTCCGCCGGCGCCGAGAAGCTGGTGCCGGAAGGCATCGAGGGTCGCGTGCCGTACAAGGGCGCCCTGTCCGCCATCGTCCACCAGCTGATGGGCGGCCTGCGCGCCGCCATGGGCTACACCGGCAGCGCCGACATCCAGCAGATGCGCACGCAGCCGCAGTTCGTCCGGATCACCGGCGCGGGCATGGCCGAGTCCCATGTCCACGACGTCCAGATCACCAAGGAAGCCCCCAACTACCGGGTTGGTTGAGGCTGATTGAAATGAGTGCTGCACGGGGCTGTTCGATTCAGCCCCGTGTCGTTTTCGAATTCCGTAGCGAGAGATGGCCATGTCCCAAGACATTCACGCCCACCGTATCCTGATCCTCGATTTCGGCTCCCAGTACACCCAACTGATCGCCCGCCGCGTGCGCGAGATCGGCGTGTATTGCGAAATCCATCCCTTCGACATGAGCAACGAGGCGATCATCGCCTTCGCGCCGCGCGGCATCATCCTCGCCGGCGGTCCCGAGTCGGTACACGAAGCCGACAGCCCGCGCGCACCGCAGGCGGTGTTCGACCTGAAGGTGCCGCTGTTCGGCATCTGCTACGGCATGCAGACCATGGCCGAGCAGATGGGCGGCAAGGTGCAGGGCTCCGACCTGCGCGAGTTCGGCTACGCCCGCGTCGACGTGGTCGGCAAGGCGCGCCTGCTGGACGGCATCGAGGACCACGTGGACGACGACGGCGTGCTCGGCCTCGACGTGTGGATGAGCCACGGCGACAAGGTCACCGAGATGCCGGCCGGCTTCCACATCCTGGCCAGCACCCCGAGCTGCCCGATCGCCGCCATGGCCGACGATGCCCGCGCCTACTACGGCGTGCAATTCCACCCGGAAGTCACCCACACCAAGCAGGGCCTGCGCATTCTCTCGCGCTTCGTCCTCGACATCTGCGGTTGTGCCGCGCTGTGGACCCCGTCGAACATCGTCGACGACGCCATCGCTACCGTGCGCGCCCAGGTCGGTTCCTCCAAGGTCCTGCTCGGCCTCTCCGGTGGCGTGGACTCCTCGGTGGTCGCTGCGCTGCTGCACAAGGCCATCGGCGACCAACTGACCTGCGTGTTCGTCGACAACGGCCTGCTGCGCCTGCACGAAGGCGACCAGGTGATGGCCATGTTCGCCGAGAACATGGGCGTGAAGGTGATCCGCGCCAACGCCGAGGACAAGTTCCTCGGTCGCCTGGCCGGCGTCGCCGACCCGGAAGAGAAGCGCAAGATCATCGGCCGCACCTTCATCGAAGTCTTCGACGAAGAAGCCACCAAGCTGCAGGACGTGAAGTTCCTCGCCCAGGGCACCATCTACCCCGACGTGATCGAGTCGGCCGGCGCCAAGACCGGCAAGGCCCACGTGATCAAGTCGCACCACAACGTCGGCGGCCTGCCGGAGGACATGCAGTTCGAACTGGTCGAGCCGCTGCGCGAACTGTTCAAGGACGAAGTGCGCAAGATCGGCCTGGAGCTGGGCCTGCCCTACGACATGGTCTACCGCCACCCGTTCCCCGGCCCGGGCCTGGGCGTGCGCATCCTCGGCGAGGTGAAGAAGGAGTACGCCGACCTGCTGCGCCAGGCCGACCACATCTTCATCGAGGAACTGCGCGCCTTCGACTGGTACCACAAGACCAGCCAGGCGTTCGTGGTGTTCCAGCCGGTGAAATCGGTCGGCGTGGTCGGCGACGGCCGTCGCTACGCCTGGGTCGTCGCCCTGCGCGCGGTGGAGACCATCGACTTCATGACCGCGCGCTGGGCGCACCTGCCCTATGAACTGCTGGAGAAGGTCTCGAACCGCATCATCAACGAGATCGCCGGTATCTCCCGGGTCACCTACGACGTGTCGAGCAAGCCGCCGGCGACTATCGAGTGGGAGTGAAGCCACTTCTTCCCTGGTGATTTATCCGAAAGACAACGGCCGTAAGGCCGTTGTCTTTTATGGCTCCGCCGAAAGCCTTGTGGCTCCGCCAAATGATGTCTGTATGGCGTTGGCTGGTGGTCCGGCAACTGTTTAACGGCCGTTTTACGGTTGAACCGGCCCGTCGATCATGAGATATACTGCTTCGCTTTAATGATGCTTTGCTTATTGTCATGGCAGCTTTTCAGTGAAAAGTGTCGGTTTCTCGGGGCTGTCGAAATTTTGCAGCATTTTTGGGGTTTCATTGTTTCAGAGGCGAGTTTCGGGATGAAAATAAAGGCCGCGTTGATTGTTGATGATCTTTCATTGAGTGAGTGGCAAAAACGGGCGATTGAAGATTCTTCTGAATATCTTGATATTCAATTGGTTCTCAGTTGTCGTAATAGCGCGACCAAGAAAAGTGTCATCAAGCATTGCGGGTATTATTTTCTCAATATTCTTTCCCTGAAGAATGATATGACTCGTCGAGTGCAGTTAGACTCTCGTGGCTCAGAAGTCATTCATTTCGATTCTGATTACGAAGGGGCCTGGCAGCGCATCCCGGAAGATGTCTGCGCCCGAATTCTGGATAAGGGTATAAAGCTGGTCATCAAGTTTGGCATGTCTCTGCTCCGCATCGATGGAGGATTGCAGAGGCTGGACATTCTTTCCTACCACCATGGCGATCCAGAGTACTACAGGGGGCGGCCCGCGGGCTTTTATGAGATCTATGAAAATGCAGACAGCGTCGGGATCATAGTCCAGAAACTCTCCAACAAACTGGACGCCGGCGAGGTTTTGGTGCGAGGGTACTCCAAGGTTCATCACCACTCCTACAAGAAAACCTCAAGAAACTTTTATATGAATTCGGTCGTGCTGCTTCGCAAGGCGCTTGTCAATTACTCTCGCGGAGAGCAGGTGGTATTAGAAAAGCTGGGCAAAAACTACCGTCTGCCCAGCAATTTCACCGTCTTCAAATTTTTCTGCAAGACCATCTTCCGGGGGCTTGCCCGGCTATCGTACGGGGCGCTTTTCGAAAAAAAATGGAATGTCGTTGCGCTTCCTTACAACGATATTCCTTCGTTGCAAGAATTGTCCGTCTCAGCGGGAAAGATTCCGAAGGTGGAGAAGGGGTATACTTTCTACGCCGATCCTTTCTTTAGTGCGGACGGTAAGCTGATACGTCTCGAAGCCTTGAATGCTAGCAACGGTCTGGGTGAAATCATTGAATTGAAGGCCCAGAGTCTTGACTTTTCACGTGTGATCTTGAAGGGGAATCATTTTTCCTATCCCTATTCGTTCGAGGCGTCTGGTGTCGAATATCTGATACCGGAAGTCGCCTCTCATTCCGCTCCCTGTCTTCTACCTCCTCCTTTCGCTCTGGAGAGCAAGAAGCTATTCCAGGGAATGGAGGGTGAGCGGATTCTGGATGGCACGCTTTTCGAACACGGGGGCAGGTACTACCTGTTCTGCGGCCAGACGGTATCAGGTTCGGACAACCTTTATCTTTATGTCGGCGAGAGCCTGGAAGGACCCTACACTTCCCATCCCTGTAACCCTGTGGTGATGAATCCCGGCTCCGCACGAATGGGCGGGCGTATCTTCAAGGAGGGAGGAAAGCTTTACCGGTTCGGTCAGAACAACTCCTATGGTTATGGAAGCAGTCTGGCCATAAACGAAATCGAGGTGCTCGATCCAGAGCATTATTCGGAGAAGCGTGTAGCAAACCTGGCGTTCCAGGACGCACGCGGTCCGCATACCATCGACATTCATGGGCAAACCATGATCCTCGATTTCTACCAGGACAGATTTTCGCTTCTGGCGGGGTATCGCCGTTTGGTGGCCAGGCTGCTCAGCAAGGGCTGAGCCATTTCCGCGTCGCTAGCAAGTTACCCACGAACTGGGCGGAGCGACTACTAGTCGTAGAGACGCACATGGGGGCAGGGTGGCCGACAGGTCGCCGTCTTCTATGTATGCGTCTTGGCAGGCCGGCGAATTTGTCATGTTAGCCATCGATTTTCTTCGCTCGGCGGCGAAAGCTTCTGTGGTTTTACCTCTTCCTGAGCAAGCGAGGGAGCGGCTTCAACAAGCAAGTACAAGTCAGGCTCATGTCGAACGGTTATCCACCAAAGTATTGCTCTGATATTGATGGCTTGCGCGCAGTGGCGGTGCTTTCCGTCGTTGTGTTCCATGCCTTCCCGGAAGTATTCGGTGGAGTGACCTGCCCCCAGTTTTAGTACAGCTGCCTAGTTAGTAGGCCCTGGGGTTGATATCAATTTTTCCTGCTTCAGCTGCTGTTGGCGAGTTCGCCAACGTACAGCAAATTTTGCGCCGTCCCATGCTTTTCTTGCAGCGGTGATGAAACAGCTGCTTACGGGATCGGACGATCTCGACAGAAAACTGGATTCCGCTGCATTCAGAGTCCGGTTTTCCACTTTGATAATGACCCTCGTCCCAAGAGCCAGCGCTATCCGCCTGGCCGCTTCCGCATGCGAGGAGAATTCTCATGACTATCAGGCAAACCCCCATCAATTCGGGATTCGGAGCGAAAACGCAGGCCAGCGAGGTGATGGCGGGGCGAGACCTCTCCGGAAAGACCGCCATCGTGACCGGCGGCTACTCCGGTCTTGGCCTGGAAACCACGAAGGCGCTGGCCGACGCGGGCGCGCGGGTCATCGTTACGGCGCGCAGACCGGATGTGGCAAGGGAGGCGCTGCTCGGGCTCGACGAAGTCGAGGTGCAGGCGCTCGACCTGGTCGAGTTGGCCAGCGTGCGTCGGTTCGCCGAGGCCTTCTCCGCCTCGCGCCGTCGTGCCGATATCGTCATCAACAACGCCGGTGTGATGGCCTGTCCTGAGACCCGCGTAGGCCCGGGCTGGGAGGCGCAGTTCGCGACCAATCACCTTGGCCACTACGCCCTGGTGAACCTCTTGTGGCCGTCGCTCGCGGACGACGCGCGAGTGGTCGCCGTGTCCTCCGCCGGGCACCACTACTCGGCGATCCGCTGGGACGACGTGCAGTTCGAACGGGGCTACGACAAGTGGCTGGCTTATGCGCAGTCGAAGACTGCCAACGCCCTGTTCGCCATCCAGTTGGATGCGCTGGGTCGCGAGAGGGGTGTGCGTGCCTTCGCAGTGCATCCGGGCAGCATCGCCACACCGTTGCAACGCCATGTTCCACGGGCGGAGATGATCGCCCTGGGCTGGATGGACGAAGCCGGCAATCCGGCCAGCCCCGATACGCTCAAGACCCCGCAGCAGGGGGCTGCCACCCAGCTATGGGCTGCGACCTCTCCGCTGTTGGCGGGGATGGGCGGGCTCTACTGCGAGGATTGCGACATCGCAGGCGTCGCGCCGGACGACTCGCGCACCCTGGCCGGCGTACGCGAACATGCGATCGATCCGGAGCAGGCCCGCCGCCTCTGGAGGCTTTCGGCGACGCTCACCGGGATCGACGCATTCGCGTCCTAGTCGAGCACACGGAAGACGCCGCGGATACCGCGCTTTCGCTGTCCATCAAACAAGCACCGGGATCGATCGAATGACCTCCAGCAGCGTAGGGAAAGGTATTGCCATCTCCGGCATGTTCTTCATGCTCGGACTGTGTTTCGGGAGCCTCAGCTCCCGGATGGCCACGATAAAAGACGGACTCCAGCTTTCCGACGGGGTGTTCGGCAGTGCGCTTTTCGCCATGTCGGCCGGGGTGGTGCTTTCGTTGCCGGTATCCGGCTGGATGATCGCGAAGCTCGGCAGCAGAAACGTTGGAGTAACGGCGATTCTCACGAACGCCGTTCTGCTGTCCTTGGTTCCCTTGGCTTCTAGCGTCTACCAGCTTGCTGCCCTGTTGTTCGTATCGGGGTTCTCCTATAGCGCGGTCAATGTGTCGAACAATACCCAGGCAAGCCTGTCGGAGGCGCTCAGCGGAAAGACCGAGTTGCCGTTCTTCCACGGTATATGGGGGTTGGCGGGATTCGTCGGCGCCGGGTTCGGGGCGTTGATGATCGGGCAGGACTTTGCCTTGTCCACGCATTTCGGCGTGATATCGGTGATCGCCTTCCTGGCCGCCCTGGCCTGCTGGCGCTTTCTCCACGACCAGCCTGGCGCGGAGCGGGTCGGGCGGGCCTTCGCGATGCCGGACAGGAGGCTTTTCAACTACGGGCTGATCGTTTTTTTCTCGATGGCCTGCGAAGGCATCATGTACGACTGGAGCGTCGTCTATTTCCAGGACGTGGTATCGGCCGAGCGGCAACTGGTCGGAGTCGGCTTCATGGTATTCATGGGCGCCATGACTGTCGGCCGGCTTCTGCTGAACCGGGTCGCCGACCGTTTCGGTACGCGCAGCACCTTGCAGTGGAGCGGGGGGCTCGCCTTGATCGGCATGGTCACGACGATTGCCTATCCGAGCCTGCCGGCGTCGATCATTGGCTTCTGCCTTGTCGGTCTCGGCATCTGTACCGTCATTCCGCTGGTGGCGGGGGCCGCCGCCCGCTCCTCGAGCATGGCGCCGAGTTCGGCTATCGCAGCCGTTCTGACGATCGGATTCCTGGGCACGTTGATCGGCCCGCCGCTGATCGGCTTTCTCTCCGAAGCGTTCGGCCTGCGTTATGCCTTCGGCGCGTGCGTGGTCCTGGCCATCGGGATCATCCTTCGGGCGGGAAAGATACCGCGGCAAGCTCCGTCGGTCGTTTGACCATGCGCTCGACCGCTCGGGGAACCTGCCGCATGGGCGGTTCGCCGAGCGCTATGCCCTGCTGGCCTGCCGGCTGCGATAGTCTCTGGGCGAGCATTTCATGATGCGTTTGAAGGCGTTGCTGAAGGCGCTGTCCGAGCCGTAGCCCAGGGTTTGCGCGATCGAGGAAATCGTCGCTTTGCTGTCGCGCAGGGCGCGAGCGGCCAATTGCATTCGCCAGTGCGACACATATTCCAGCGGCGCCAGTCCCGCGGTTTGCTTGAAACGCAGGGCCAGCGTGGAGCGCGAGGTACCCGCTACGTCGGCCAGGCGCTCGACCGTCCAGACTTTGGCTGGCTCGGCGTGGATCGCCCGGATCGCCGCGCCTATGCGCGGATCGGACAACGCCAGCAGCCAACTGGGCGTGTCGCTGCCCTCGCCGGCGAGATAGAGCCGCAGCACCTGCGCCAGCATGATGTGGCCCAGGTGGCGAGCGATCAGCGCGCTACCGGGTGACGGGCAGGAAAACTCATGGGCCAGTCGGTGCAGCGCCCAGCTCAGTACGGATGCCTGGTCCGAATCGCTTTTCACGACGGTCACCGGAGGCAGCCCGTCGAACAGCAGGTTGGCTTCTTCGCCAAAGGCGAAGCGACCGCCGATCAGGAAACAATCCTCGCTTTCCCCATAGTGCGCGACGCCGTCAGGGGCATCTCGGTAGAGCAGCGTGGCGTCGGCGGCGGGAAGGGATAGATCGCTGCCGACCAGCAGCGGACTGCGGCAGGACACCAGAAAGCAGTCGCCCGCTTCCAGTCGGATCGGCTCTTCCATGCCGTCGGTGGCCAGCAGGCAAGCGCCACGGACTACCACGTTGAACTTCACACCTTCCGGTGCCGGAAAGCGGAGTGCCCAATCGCCGCCGGTCTTCAGGGCGCCGAAGGAGGAGTCCTGGCTGTTGACCAGGGAAAGGACTTCGGAGAGAGGATCCATTGATACTGGACGATCGCGATAGAAGATAGGAGTTTTTTGCATTCTAAGTCCGGAGATGTTCTCTCACAATGAGATTGCATCAGGTTGCCATCGACTCGGAGAACAGCATGCACGACAGACAGTTTCACATGCCTCCCGCTTTCGGCGGTGAGGCCAGCGGCAGTGTCGCTCTCGCGGCGGGAGAGAAGCGATGATCAACCGTCAGATCGTTCTGAGCGAGCTTCCCCGGACTGCGCTCGCTGTCCGGCATTTTCAGGGGCGCGAGGTGCGTTGTCCGGTTCCGGCCGACGGTGAGCTGTTGCTCCGTGTCCTGTACATACCGCTGGACGCCGCCAGCCGGGCCTGGATGCAAGGCGCGACCTATCGCCCGGCCTCGTGGCCGGGGAGGTGATGGCGGGGTTGGGGCTGGCCGAGGTGGTGGAATCGCGCTCGGCGTCGTTCCAGCCCGGCGACCTGGTCTGTGCCGAGACCGGCTGGCAGACTTTCGCGGTCGTGCCGGCGGCCGGGCTCATCAGGCTGCCGCGCCTGGAGCCCCTCACGCATCTGCTCAGCGTCTACGGCGTAGCAGGCCTGACGGCCTATTTCGGCCTTCTCGAATGCGCCAGGCCGGTGCAGGGCGAAACGCTGGCAGTGTCTGCCGCCGCCGGTGCCGTCGGCTCTATCGTCGGGCAGATCGCCAGGATCAGGGGCTGCCGTACCGTCGGCATTGCGGGAGGCGCCAGCAAATGCGCCTGGCTGGTTCGTGAACTGGGTTTCGACGCGGCACTCGACTACAAGACGGGGACGCTGGCCGATGACTTGCGGCGGACCTGTCCGGACGGGATCGACGTGTATTTCGACAACACTGGCGGTGCAATCCTCGATGCCTGCCTGCCGAACATGGCGGAGCATGGACGGGTCGCCTGTTGCGGCGCGATTTCGCAATACGACCTGGACCGACCCGCCGCCGGTCCTGCCGGGATCCCCGGGCTACTCATCATCAAGCGCCTGACGTTGCGCGGATTCCTTCTTGGCGACTTTCTCGAGAGCAGAGAGCGGGCGCTCTCCGATCTCAAGGCATGGGTCGACTCCGGGCAGATCAAGGTATACGAGGATGTGCTCTACGGGCTGGAAAGCCTGCCGGCGGCTCTGGTTGGCCTGTTGAATGGCGAGAACTTCGGCAAGCGCATCGTGAAGGTAGCCTGAGCGCAGTCCGCGACCAGCGATCCGCCGCTGGCGCTGGGGAGCTCTTTTGCTTGCTGCAGGTCAGCGGGAGTGTATTTGTTCCGAGCGAGAACTCGCCTTGCGGGCGTGGAAATGAGAAAATCTATCATTTCCCAGCCGCAGTACCCGCGAAGGTGAAGGCTCCATGACATTTACCCGTAGACAAGTGCTCGGCGGCCTCGCCGGGCTGGCGGTGGTCGGCCTCGGCGCCGGCGGCGCGCGCCTCTGGCTGGCGCGTCCGCAGGTGGCGCAGGAGTACGACTACGAACTGATCGCCGCGCCGCTGGATCTGGAGATCGTCCCGGGCTTCAGCAGTCCGGCGCTGGCCTATGGCGGCCAGTGCCCCGGCGTGGAGTTGCGGGCGAAGCAGGGCGAGTGGCTGCGGGTGCGCTTCACCAACAGGCTGGACGAGCCGACCACCATCCACTGGCACGGCATCCGCCTGCCGATCGAGATGGACGGCGTACCGTACATTTCCCAGCCGCCGGTGCAGCCGGGCGAGAGCTTCATCTACCAGTTCAAGACCCAGGACGCCGGCAGCTACTGGTACCACCCGCACCTGATGAGCAGCGAGCAGCTCGGCCGCGGACTGGTCGGCCCGCTGATCATCGAGGAGCGCGAACCCACCGGGTTCCGCCACGAGAAGGTTCTCTGCCTGAAGACCTGGCACGTGGACGAGCAGGGCGCCTTCACCCCCTTCAGCGTGCCGCGCCAGGCCGCGCGCGAAGGCACCCGCGGGCGCTATTCGACGATCAACGGCAAGCATGTGCCGACCATCGACCTGCCGGCCGGGCAGATCGTCCGGGTGCGCCTGCTGAACGTCGACAACACCGTCACCTACCGTCTCAACCTGCCCAACGGCGAGGCGAGGATCTATGCCATCGATGGCCATCCGGTGGAACCGCGCGGATTCGAGGGGCAGTACTGGATCGGCCCCGGGATGCGCCTGGAGCTGGCGCTGAAGGTGCCGGAAGCGGGCACCGAGCTGTCCCTGCGCGACGGGCCGGTACGCCTGGCGACGATCCGCAGCGTGGCCAGCGCCGAGGCTCCTGCCGGCGACTGGCCGAAGCCGTTGCCGGCGAATCCGGTGAGCGAACCGGACCTGGCCAATGCCGAGAAGATCGGTTTCCGTTTCGAGTGGGTCGGGGCGATGTCCGATACCAGCGGCAAGAATCCCTATCCGTCGTTCTGGCAGATCAACGGCAAGGCCTGGGAAGGCGGCGAGGAGCACAAGCACAACGCGCCGCCGCTGGCCAAGCTCAAGGAAGGCCAGAGCTACATCTTCGAGCTGCGCAACATGGCGCAGTACCAGCACCCGATCCACCTGCATGGAATGGCCTTCAAGGTGCTGGATTCGGATCGCCGGGAGATCATCCCGTACTTCACCGACACCTACCTGCTGGGCAAGAACGAGACCGCTCGCGTCGCGCTGGTGGCGGACAATCCGGGCCTGTGGATGTTCCACTGCCATGTCATCGACCATATGGAGACCGGCCTGATGGGGACCATCGCGGTCGGCGAGGCCTGGTGCGGGTGACTAAGCTGATCAGCAACGGCAAGGGCTACCCGACGGTAAAAGGCGTGCGTCCGATCATCGATCGCAGCCGGGACCCGCATTTCATGCGCGAGGCCCTGGCAGAGGCGGAAAAGGCCGCGGCCCTCGGCGAAGTGCCGGTGGGCGCGGTCCTGGTGCGCGAGGGCGAGATCATCGGGCGGGGCTTCAACCGGCCGATCAGCAGCCACGATCCCAGTGCCCACGCCGAAATGCTGGCGATCCGCATGGCAGCGGCGGAGGCGGGCAACTACCGGCTGCCAGGCAGCACCCTGTATGTGACCCTGGAACCCTGCAGCATGTGTTCCGGACTGCTGGTGCACGCACGCATCCAGCGCCTGGTGTACGGCACGGTCGAGCCCAAGTCGGGCGCAGTGGAAAGCCGTGGGCGATTCTTCGAGCAGGAGCATCTCAACCATAGGGTCATGGTCGAGGGCGGCGTGCTGGCGGAAGAATGCAGCCAGGCGCTCTCGGCGTTCTTCCGCGCGCGGCGCGAAGCGGCGAAGAAGCCTCGCGAAGACTGACGGATGTTTCTCTTTTCGAACGCTCCGGCTGAAACGTTAAAGCACGCCATGGCGCCTCTCTCTCCTTCAAAAGCCATCTGCATCAATTATTTATCCGGATATTTCGGACGATCGGCATAGGCGTAAAGTCGTAGTCGCCGCGCGCTTCCTTCGTCGAATTGTGTGATATTTTGCACGGCCGCTTGAGCAAGCGGCCCGCAGGCAATGGCTTCAGGTGAGAGCGAGCCCGCCTGCGGATACCCCCGCCGGACCGCGCAGCCGAAAAGCGCGGCCGGTCCGGAGGCGTCCGCGATTCCCGGCCCTGCATTGTCCTCGAAGAAGGCCATCGGTACGGCGGTCCTGGCCGCCTCCCGCACAATGCCAATTCGAAATGCAGGGAGTTGTTGTCATGAGTGATACCCGGGTCCAGCAGTATCAGGATCACGCCGGGGCGGAAGCCGTCGATTCCTCGGGACTGGAGGTCAAGCGCCTGACGTTCCTCGAGGCGGTGGCGATGATCGTCGGAACCAACATCGGCGCAGGCGTGCTGTCCATGGCCTACGCCAGCCGCAAGGCCGGCTTCATGCCATTGCTGCTCTGGCTGGCGGTGGCCGGCCTGTTCACCACCATTTCCATGCTCTACGTCTCGGAAACCGCCCTGCGCACGCGCACCCACAACCAGTTGAGCGGCCTTGCCCAGCGCTATGTCGGCTCCTTCGGCGCCTGGGCGATCTTCCTGTCCGTGGCGGTCAACAGCATCGGCGCGCTGATCGCCTACATGAGCGGCAGCGGCAAGATCCTCAGCGCCTTCTTCGGCATCAGCCCGGCCCTGGGCAGCGTGCTGTTCTTCATTCCGGCCGCCGGCGTGCTGTATCTGGGACTGAGCGCCATCGGCAAGGGCGAGAAGTTCATCAGCATCGGCATGGTCAGCATGATCCTGATCCTGGTGGCGGCCACCCTGCTCAACGACAATACCGAGTTCGCTCGCCTGCTCGAAGGCGACTGGATCTACATGGTCCCGGTATTCAACATCGCGGTGTTCTGCTTCTCCGCCCAGTACATCGTCCCGGAGATGGCCCGTGGTTTCAGCCACGCTCCGGAGCGCCTGCCGAAGGCGGTGATCACCGGGATGCTGACCACCTTCGTCCTGCTCAGCATCGTGCCGCTCTCGGTGATCGCCCTGACCGGCCTGGAGAACCAGTCCGAAGTCGCCACCCTGGCCTGGGGCAAGGCGCTCGGCGAATGGGCCTTCTTCACCGCCAACACCTTCGCCCTGTGCGCCATGCTGACGTCCTACTGGGGCCTGGGCGGTAGCTTCCTGACCAACATCTTCGACAAGTTCCACAAGCTCGGTCCGGAGAACCGGCCGAAGACCCGCCTGCTGGTGCTGGCGATCGTCGCGCTGCCGCCGTTCGTCCTGGCCTACAGCGGGCTGGTCGGCTTCGTCAACGCGCTGTACTTCGCCGGGGCCTTCAGCGGAGTGATTCTCTCGATCATGCCAATCCTGATGCTGCGCTCGGCGCGCAGGAACGGCGACTTCGAGCCGGCCTGGAAATGCGGCTGGATCGCCCATCCGGCGATCCAGGCGGTGATCGTGACGATCTACCTGGCCAGCGCCGCCTACGCCATTTGCAGCGCCATGAACCTGCTGCCGGCCGGCTGGTAGGTCATCGCTGCCGGAAGAGGCCGCCATTGGGCGGCCTTTTTCATGGGATTTATTTTATCCGGATAATATTGTCGCTCTATTTATATCCGGGTATTATTCGGGCATTCCATCCATGGGAGCCTGTCATGGCCAATGATCCATACATCCGATCCTTCACCTGCTTCGATGGCACGCGCCGGCTGCTGACGGCGGCGCTGCCGGAGGTTGCGCTGGCCTTGAAGCAAGCGGTCGCCGGCGGTGCTGCCGGGCCGCTGCTGGTGTTCGACAATGCCACTGGGCGCTCCGTCGATCTCGATATCCGCGGTTCCAGCGAGGACCTGCTGGCGCGCCTGGTCGGCGCAGGCGAGCGGCAACCGGCGGAGGAGGCCGCGCCGCGCGGGCGCGGGCGGCCGAAGCTGGGCGTGGTGGCGCGCGAGGTGACCTTGTTGCCGCGCCACTGGGAATGGCTCGCCGCGCAGCCCGGGGGCGCCTCGGTGGCGCTGCGCAAGCTGGTCGAGGAGGCGCGCCGCAGCCAGTCCGGGCGTGCGCGGCAGGCGCAGGAGCGCGCCTACCATTTCATGAATGCGATGGCCGGCGACCTGCCGGGCTTCGAGGAGGCGACGCGGGCGCTGTTCGCCGGGGATCGCGAGGGCTTCGCCGAGCGGATCGCCGGCTGGCCGACCGATGTGCGCGAGCACGCCGCCTGGCTGGCAAGCGACGGAGAATCCTGAGGGGAGGGGGCGGCTAGAGTTTCTCGTCGCCGCTGTCTTCTTCCGGGCGCGTCTTGTTCACGCCGGGCAGGTGCAACCCGCTCTCGGCGATCTGGCTGCCTTCCATCTGCGGCTGGGTCACCCAGGTGAGGATGTCGTAGTAGCGCCGCACGTTCTGTACGAAGTGCACGGTCTCGCCGCCGCGCGCATAGCCGTAGCGGGTCTTGGCGTACCACTGCTTCTGCGCCAGGCGCGGCAGCATCTTCTTCACGTCCAGCCACTTGTTCGGGTTGAGGCCTTCCTTCTCGGCCATCTTGCGCGCGTCTTCCAGGTGCGCGCCGCCGATGTTGTAGGCGGCCAGGGCGAACCAGCTGCGGTCCGGTTCCTTGATGCTCTCGGGCAGTTCGCTGCGGATCTGCACGAAATACTTACTGCCGCCCTGGATGCTCTGCTTCGGGTCGAGCCGGTTGGACACGCCCATCGCCTGGGCGGTGCGGTTGGTCAGCATCATCAGGCCGCGCACGCCGGTCTTGGAGGTGGCGCCGGGCTGCCACAGCGATTCCTGGTAGCCGATGGCGGCGAGCAGGCGCCAGTCGGTATCCAGCTGCTTGCCGCTCTGCTTGAAGTGGCTTTCGTAGCGCGGCAGGCGTTGCTGCAGGTGCTGGGCGAAGGTGTAGGCGCCGACGTAGCCGAGTACGTCGACATGCCCGTAGTAACGGTCCTTCAGGCGTTGCAGCAGGCCTTCCTTCTTGGCCTGGTCGAGGAACGCGTTGACCTCGTTCATCAGGCTGTCGTC
Organism: Pseudomonas sp. YA1; assembly: GCF_058680555.1. Classification (NCBI taxonomy): domain Bacteria; kingdom Pseudomonadati; phylum Pseudomonadota; class Gammaproteobacteria; order Pseudomonadales; family Pseudomonadaceae; genus Pseudomonas; species Pseudomonas sp. YA1. The sequence goes on along the minus strand of NZ_JBZWBG010000002.1, from coordinate 360,529 downwards.
GTCGCCCCCCGGCAAGGCCCAGGCCAGCCCGCGGGCTTCGCCGAAGTCGAAGGCGACGCGGACGTTGGGGAAGTACACCTGGTTCATCGCCAGTTCGTTGGAGTCGACCAGGGTCAGGTCGATGTCGCCGACGTCGACCATGCGTAACAGGTCGACCACTTCGACAGCATCGGATTCTTCGTACTTCAGTTCGGGATACTGCTTCTTCAGCTCGGCGAGCTGCTCCGCGTGGCTGCTGCCCTTGAGCACCATGATGCGCTTGCCGACCAGGTCTTCCGGGCGGGTCGGGCGCTGCTGGCCGTTGCGGTAGATGATCTGCGGGGTGACGTCGAGGTAGGTGTGCGAGTAGCGCACGCTGGCGTCGTCTTCGCGTCCCGGGGTCAGGCCGGCCGCGGCGAGCGCCGGGCCGCCCTCGCGGGAAAGCTGGGCATAGAGGTCGTCGAGGTTGTCGGCGGTCTCGATCTTCAGCTCGACGCCGAGACGCTCGGCGAAGCGCTTGGCCAGTTCGTATTCGAAGCCGGTTTCGCCGTTGCGGTCCTGGAAGTAGGTGGCCGGGCTGTTGCGGGTGATCACGCGCAGTACGCCCTCCTTCTGCACGCGCTCCAGGGCGGTAGGGGCTTTCGCCTCGCTACAGCCCGCAAGCAGCAGAAAGATGCCGGTCGCCAACAGCCAGGCGGCGCAACGTAAGCGGTACGCGGTCAGGGCAAACATCGGCGCAGTATACGCAAAGGCGAGACGGCGCCATATCTCGACAGCCGGGACCTTCTCTGCTATCGCCGGGATACCGTTCGTCCGCCGTTTCCCTTGCCCCGTCGCAGAGCGCTGCGGCGCCGTTCTCGAAGTACTTCGAAGCGGGCCGCCGCGGATCCGATGGAGGGCTATGCGATAGCCATCGGCGCGGGTGCCGCCGGACGGTGCTTTACGGTAGAATGCACGGCCTCTGCGGGCCGGCCCGGCCGGCCCCCACACCTTCCCGTCTCCAGAGGCTGTTCCGACAATGCTGATCCTGCGCGGCGCTCCCGCCCTTTCCGCTTTCCGCCACGGCAAACTGCTCGAGCAACTGACCCAGCACGTACCTGCCGTTACCGGGCTGTACGCTGAGTTCGCGCATTTCGCCGACGTCACCGGCGCGCTCACCGCCGACGAGGAGCAGGTGCTGGCGCGGCTGCTGAAATACGGCCCGAGCGTGCCGGTGCAGGAGCCCAGCGGCCGGCTGTTCCTGGTGGTGCCGCGCTTCGGCACCATCTCGCCGTGGTCGAGCAAGGCCTCCGACATCGCCCGCAACTGCGGCCTGGCGAAGATCGACCGGCTGGAGCGCGGCATTGCCTACTATGTGCAGGGCGAACTTTCCGAGAGCGATGCCCAACAGGTCGCCGCCCGCCTGCATGACCGCATGACCCAACTGGTGCTGGACCGCCTGGAAGGCGCCGCCGAGCTGTTCAGCCATGCGCAGCCCCGCCCGCTCACCGCCGTCGACGTGCTTGGCGGCGGTCGCGCAGCGCTGGAGAAGGCCAACGTCGAGTTGGGCCTGGCCCTGGCCGAGGACGAGATCGACTACCTGCTGAAGAGCTTCGGCGAACTGGGGCGCAACCCGCACGACGTCGAGCTGATGATGTTCGCCCAGGCCAACTCCGAGCATTGCCGGCACAAGATCTTCAATGCCAGCTGGGACATCGACGGGCAGGCCCAGGACAAGAGCCTGTTCGGCATGATCAAGAACACCTACGAGATGAACCGTGAAGGCGTGCTGTCCGCATACAAGGACAACGCCGCGGTCATCGTCGGCCATGTCGCCGGGCGTTTCTTCCCCGATCCGCAGACCCGCGAATACGCCGCCAGCCGCGAGCCGGTGCAGATCCTGATGAAGGTGGAGACCCACAACCACCCGACCGCCATCGCGCCGTTCCCCGGTGCCTCCACCGGTTCCGGCGGCGAGATCCGCGACGAGGGCGCCACCGGCCGCGGCGCCAAGCCGAAGGCCGGCCTGACCGGCTTCACCGTGTCCAACCTGCAGATCCCCGGTTTCGAACAGCCCTGGGAAGTGCCCTACGGCAAGCCCGAGCGCATCGTCACCGCGCTGGACATCATGGTCGAGGGCCCGCTGGGCGGCGCCGCGTTCAACAACGAGTTCGGCCGTCCGGCGCTGACCGGCTACTTCCGTACCTTCGAGCAGAAGATCGCTACCCCTCACGGCGAGGAAGTGCGCGGCTACCACAAGCCGATCATGCTCGCCGGCGGCATGGGCAACATTCGCGACGAACACGTGCAGAAGGGCGAGATCAGCGTCGGCGCCAAGCTCATCGTCCTTGGCGGCCCGGCCATGCTGATCGGCCTGGGCGGCGGCGCCGCCTCTTCGATGGCCACCGGCGCCAGCTCCGCCGACCTCGACTTCGCCTCGGTGCAGCGCGACAACCCGGAAATGGAGCGACGTTGCCAGGAAGTGATCGACCGCTGCTGGCAGCTCGGCGAGCGCAACCCGATCAGCTTCATCCATGACGTCGGTGCCGGCGGCCTGTCCAACGCCCTGCCGGAACTGATCAACGACGGCGGCCGCGGCGGTCGCTTCGAGCTGCGTGCGGTGCCCAACGACGAGCCGGGCATGAGCCCGCTGGAAATCTGGTGCAACGAGTCGCAGGAGCGCTACGTGCTGTCGGTGGATGCCGCCGACTTCGAGACCTTCAAGGCCATCTGCGAGCGCGAGCGCTGCCCGTTCGCGGTGGTCGGCGAGGCCATCGAGCAGCGCCAGCTGACCGTCGCCGACAGCCATTTCGACAACAAGCCGGTAGACATGCCGCTGGAAGTCCTGCTCGGCAAGGCGCCGCGCATGCACCGCGCGGTCACCCGCGAGGCCGAGCTGGGCGACGATTTCGACGCCGCCGGGCTGGAGCTGCAGGAAAGCGTCGAGCGCGTCCTGCGCCATCCCGCCGTGGCCAGCAAGAGCTTCCTGATCACCATCGGCGACCGCACCATCACCGGGCTGGTGGCCCGCGACCAGATGGTCGGGCCCTGGCAGGTGCCGGTGGCCGACTGCGCCGTCACCGCCACCAGCTTCGACGTCTACACCGGCGAGGCCATGGCGATGGGCGAACGTACCCCGCTGGCGCTGCTGGACGCCCCGGCTTCCGGACGCATGGCCATCGGCGAGACGGTCACCAACCTGGCTGCCGCGCGTATCGGCAAGCTGTCCGACATCAAGCTTTCCGCCAACTGGATGGCCGCCGCCGGCCACCCCGGCGAGGACGCGCGCCTGTATGACACGGTCAAGGCCGTGGGCATGGAACTGTGCCCGGAACTGGGCATCACCATCCCGGTGGGCAAGGACTCGATGTCCATGAAGACCCGCTGGCAGGACAATGGCGAGGACAAGAGCGTCACTTCTCCGGTCTCGCTGATCGTCACCGGCTTCGCCCCGGTCGCCGACGTGCGCCAGAGCCTGACCCCGCAACTGCGCCTGGACAAGGGCGAGACCGACCTGATCCTGATCGATCTCGGTCGCGGCAAGAACCGTCTCGGCGGCTCGATCCTGGCCCAGGTCCACGGCAAGCTCGGCCGCGCCGTGCCGGACGTCGACGACGCCGAGGACCTGAAAGCCTTCTTCGCGGTGATCCAGGGGCTCAATGCCGACGGCCATATCCTCGCCTACCACGACCGTTCCGACGGCGGCCTGATCACCAGCGTGCTGGAGATGGCCTTCGCCGGTCACTGCGGCGTCGAGCTGAACCTCGATGCCCTGGCCGATAGCCGCGAAGAGTTGGCGGCCGTGTTGTTCAGCGAGGAACTGGGCGCGGTGATCCAAGTTCGCGAGGGCGCCACTCCGGAAGTCCTCGCGCAGTTCAGCGCCGCCGGTCTCGACGACTGCGTGGCGGTGATCGGCCAGCCGGTCAACGGCTACGAGATCAACCTGAACTACAACGGCGAGACCGTCTACAGCGCCCAGCGCCGCATCCTGCAACGCATCTGGAGCGAGACCAGCTACCAGATCCAGCGTCTGCGCGACAACGCCGACTGCGCCGAGCAGGAGTTCGACGCGCTGCTGGACGAAGACAACCCCGGGCTGTCGATCAAGCTCAGCTACGACGTCAACGACGACATCGCCGCGCCCTACATCAAGAAGGGCGTGCGGCCGAAAGTGGCGATCCTCCGCGAGCAGGGCGTCAACGGCCAGGTGGAGATGGCCGCGGCGTTCGACCGCGCCGGCTTCGCCGCGATCGACGTGCACATGAGCGACATCCTCGCCGGGCGGGTCGACCTGGACGCCTTCAAGGGCCTGGTGGCCTGCGGTGGCTTCTCCTACGGCGACGTGCTCGGCGCCGGCGAGGGCTGGGCCAAGTCGATCCTCTTCAACGCCCGCGCCCGCGACGGCTTCCAGGCCTTCTTCGCGCGCAAGGACAGCTTCGCCCTCGGCGTCTGCAACGGCTGCCAGATGATGTCCAACCTGCACGAGCTGATTCCCGGCACCGAGTTCTGGCCGCACTTCGTGCGCAACCGTTCCGAGCAGTTCGAGGCGCGGGTGGCGATGGTCCAGGTGCAGGAGTCGTCGTCGATCTTCCTGCAGGGCATGGCCGGTTCGCGCCTGCCGATCGCCATCGCCCATGGCGAAGGCCATGCGGAGTTCGAGTCGGAGGAAGCGTTGCTCGAGGCCGACCTTTCCGGCTGCGTGTCGCTGCGTTTCGTCGACAACCACGGCAAGGTCACCGAAGCCTACCCGGCCAACCCCAACGGGTCGCCGCGCGGCATCACCGGGCTGAGCAGCCGCGACGGCCGGGTCACCATCATGATGCCGCACCCCGAGCGGGTGTTCCGCGCCGTGCAGAATTCCTGGCGCCCGGACGACTGGCAGGAAGACGGCGGCTGGCTGCGCATGTTCCGCAACGCCCGGGTCTGGGTGGACTGATCCGGCATGGCGGGCGATGCGGACTCCAGCTCGTCGCCCGACCTTCTTCCCGAGGTTCGCCGGGTCTCTCCCGGCGACACCTTGCGGCTCTGTACCTGCGGGGCTTCGGCTTCGCTTCCCGACTGTCCCGCCGACTGCCGCAACGGTCTGACGCTCCACGCGACCCGCGAGCGCCTGTTGCTGTTGTGCCGCTGCGGGCGCTCTGCCGACCTGCCGTATTGCGACGGTAGCCATGCGCCTTCCGCCTCCGGGCTGAAGGCCAGGTGGCGGCGTTTCCGCGGGTGAACGTAAATCTGTGAACGCCCGCACGAAGGTGTTGTGACGGGCGAACAAATGTTGCGCTTATCTGTCGTAAAGACAGCGTCAAATATTCATCATGTCAAGGCAAAGTGCCATTATTTGGCGTCGGCAGTCGCACAACCACCGACCGCCTCGTGCAGCATTCGATTCGTGCGGAGAAAACGATGTACAAGCTGTGTTTCTATGTGCCTGAGAGCCATCTGGATGTCGTCAAGCAAGCGGTGTTCGCCGCGGGTGGCGGGCGCATCGGGGCGTACGACAGTTGCTGCTGGCAGTCCCTTGGCCAGGGCCAGTTCCGGCCCCTGGACGGTAGCCAACCCTACCTGGGCCAGGTCGGCCAGGTCGAGCACGTGGCGGAGTGGAAAGTGGAGCTGGTGGTGGCCGACGAGCTCATCCACGCCAGCGTCAAGGCGCTGAAGGCGGCGCATCCCTATGAGACCCCGGCCTACGAGGTCTGGCGCCTGACCGACATGGTCTTCTGAGTTTTCCTCGGACAAGCAAGAAGGGCGGCCAGTGGCCGCCCTTTTCGTTATCCGCCTCACGGGGAGAGCCCGACCCGGGGCTGTGGCGTGGCGCGAACAACCGTCTCGCGATTATCGAACCCGAGCGTGGGAGCTGTGGCGTAGGGCGGATAACCGCTTGGCGGTTATCCGCCGATTGGCCGAGGTCCAGCCCTCCTGCCGTCAGCGCCGCAGCAGCGGTTGCAGGGCCTGGCTCAAGGCCGCGGCGCGGGGGCCCACCAGGATATGGCAGATGCCGCCGGCGAGGGAACTGACGCCCTGTCCGCCGAGACGACGCAGTTGCTCGGTGGCCAGCTTGCGTTCGTCCGCCACGCTGACCCGCAGGCGGGTCAGTGCGACGTCCCGTACCTCGCGCAGGTTGCCGGCGCCGCCGAGGGCGCCGAGCCAGGCCTGGGCTTCGGCGGCGTCGACGGTGGCCTGCATCGACACCACCTCTTCGGCTGTGTTCGGACTGCCCAGCGGCGGTACGGCTTCGCCCGGTTGCGTATCGAAGGGCAGGGCGCGGCGGATCTCGTCGGCGATGCTGTCGGCCTGTGGGCCGACCACCACCTGCAGGCTGCCGGCCTTGCCCGGACGTACCACGGCCATCGCACCGAGGGCCTTGAGTTGGGCGTCCGAGGCCTTGTCGCGGTCGACCAGGCGCAGACGCAGGCGCGTGGTGCAGGCGTCCACCACTTCGAGGTTGGCTGCGCCACCCAGGGCGCGGATGAATGCCGGGGCGCGCTCGGCTTCGGTGTTGTCGCCCGATTCGCTGCTCGCGTCGTCTTCGCGGCCCGGGGTCTTCAGGTTGAAGCGGCGGATGCAGAAGTCGAACACCAGGTAATAGATGCCGGCATAGAGCAGGCCCAGCGGCCAGAGCATCCAGCCGTGGGTGGAACGGCCCCAGCCCAGGGCGAGGTCGATGGCGCCACCGGAGAAGGTGAAGCCGAGGCGGATGTCGAGCAGGTCGGTGAGGGCCATGGACAGGCCGGTGAGCAGCGCATGCAGCAGGTAGAGCAGCGGCGCGAGGAACATGAAGGCGAACTCCACCGGCTCGGTGACGCCGGTGAGGAAGGCGGTCAAGGCCATCGACAGGAGCAGTCCGCCGATCAGCTTGCGCCGCTCCGGACGGGCGTTGCGGTACATCGCCAGGCAGGCGGCGGGCAGGCCGAACATCATCACCGGGAACATCCCGGCCATGAACTGGCCGCCCTTCGGGTCGCCGGCGAAATAGCGCGCCAGGTCGCCGGTGACGACGCGCCCGGTTTCCGGGTCGGTGAAGCTGCCGAAGACGAACCACACCAGGTTGTTGAGGATGTGGTGCAACCCGGTGACGATCAGCAGGCGGTTCAGCACGCCGAAGGCGAAGGCGCCGAAGCTGCCGCTTTCCAGCATGAGTTGGCCGAGGCCGTTGATACCCTGTTGCAGCGGTGGCCAGATCACCCCGAACAGCAGGCCCAGGCAGACCGCGCTGATCCCGGTGGCGATCGGCACGAAGCGGCGGCCGCCGAAAAACGCCAGGTATTCCGGCAGCTTCACGTCCTTGAAGCGGTTATACAGGGCGCCAGCCACCAGGCCGCTGATGATGCCGGAGAGCACGCCCATGTCGATGCCCGGATCGATCACCTTGAGCACCGAGATCATCACCAGGTAGCCGATGGCGCCGGCCAGGCCGGCGGTGCCGTTGTTGTCGCGAGCGAAACCGACGGCGATGCCGATGGCGAAGATCAGCGCCAGGTTGGCGAAGATCGCCTTGCCGGCGTCGTGGACCAGCGGAATGTCGAGCAGGTCGACGTCGCCCAGGCGCAGCAGCAGGCCGGCGATCGGCAGGATCGCGATCGGCAGCATCAGGGCGCGGCCCAGGCGTTGCAGGCTTTCGATCAGGAACGGGGGCATGGCGGTGGTCTCCGATTGTTCTTGTCAGGCCAGCGGCCAGTGTTGCAGGCAGGCGTCGCGCACCGCCCGGGCGCTGCCCAGGTCCAGCAGCGCCTGGGCGTGGCGGCGGCATTCGGCGGCGTCGAGCTGGCGCACCCGGGTCTTGATCTCGCCGACCAGGTTCGGACCGACGGACAATTCCTCGACCCCGAGGCCGACCAGTACCGGTGTCGCCAGCGGGTCCGAGGCCAGTGCACCGCAGACGCCGACCCAGCGGCCGTGACGGGCTGCTCCGGCGCAGGTCTGGGCGATCAGCCGCAGCAGCGCCGGGTGGAGGGCGTCGATGCGGTCGGCCAGGCCGGCGTGGCAACGGTCCATGGCCAGGGCGTACTGCGACAGGTCGTTGGTGCCGATGGAGAGGAAGTCGGCGTGTTCGGCCAGTTGATCGGCGAGCAGGGCGGCGGAGGGCACCTCGATCATCACCCCGAGTTCGGGCAGGCGCTCGATCCCCAATTGCGTGGCCAGCTCGCCGAGGCGGCCACGGATGGCGCGCAGTTCGTCGACCTCGCTGACCATCGGCAGCAGTATCCGGCAGCGTTCCAGCGGTTCGACCCTCAGCAGCGCGCGCAACTGCTGGTCGAGCAGTTCCGGGCGCGCCTGGCCGAGACGGATGCCGCGCAGGCCCAGCGCAGGGTTTTCTTCCACCGGCAGCGGCAGGTAGTCGAGGTGCTTGTCGCCGCCGACATCGATGGTGCGGATGATCACCTTGCGCTGGCCCATGGCGTCCAGGACCTCCTGGTAGGCGTTGCGCTGCTCCTCTTCGTCGGGCGCGGCGCGGCGCTCGAGAAAGAGAAACTCGGTGCGTAGCAGGCCGACCCCGTCGGCGCCGTTGGCGAAGGCTTCGGCGGCCTCGCGCGGCGAGGCGACGTTGGCGCCGATCTCGATGCGCCGGCCGTCGCGGGTGAGCGCCTCGCGCTGCGCATCGGCCTGCTGGCGGCGGCGTTGTTCCTCGCGCTGCGCCACTTGCAAGGCGACCTGCTCCAGGCGTCGAGCGTCTGGGCTGAGTTCCAGCCGGCCCTGGCCGGCGTCCAGCACCACCTGCCGGCCTTCCTCCAGCTCCAGCAGCCCGGCGCCGAGCGCCACCAGGCACGGCAGGCCCTTGCTGCGGGCGAGGATGGCCACGTGGGAGGTGGCGCCGCCTTCGGCCATGCACAGGCCAGCCGCGCCGGCATCCACCAGCGGCGCGAGGTCGGAGGGGGTGATCTCCCGGGCGGCGACGATGGCGCCAGCAGGCACCCGCAATGGCGCGGTGTCGCCGAGCAGTACCCGCAGCACGCGTTTTTCCAGGTCGCGCAGGTCGTTGGCGCGCTCGGCCAGCAGCAGGTTGCCCAGCGCCTGGAGAATCTCGCACTGGGCCTGGATCGCCCGGTGCCAGGCGTGGGCGGCGCCGACGCCCTGGTCGATCAGCATGTCGGCGGCGTCCAGCAGACCCGGGTCTTCCAGCAGCGCGAGATGCGCGGAAAAGATCGCCGCTTCGTTCTCGTCGCCGCCGAGCCTGGCCTGCTGCAGGCTCCCCTGTACGTCGTCGCGCACCCGTTGCAGGGCCTGGTCCAGGGCGAGGTGCTGTTCCTCGGGACGATGCCGGCCGTCATCCGCCGGCAGGCTGATGGCGCCGAGCCGCGCCAGGGGACCGCTGGCCAGGCCGGGCGAAGCGCAGACGCCGGCCAGGGTACCGGCGACAGCCGCAGGTCGCGCCGGCTCGCCCGGGGCGATGGCGCGCGGGGCATCCTTCGGAGCCCCCGCGGTGGCGCTGGCGAGGGCCGCGAGCAGGGCGCCGAGGGCCGCCTCGCTGTCTTCGCCGCGACAGATCACCTCTACCTCGTCCTGTTCGGCGACCCCCAGGCCCATGATGCCGACCAGGCTGTCGACGCTGGCCACCTGCCCGGCGAAGTGCAGTTCGGCCTGGCTGGAAAAGCCCTGCGCGGTCTTGCGTAGCAGCGCTGCCGGGCGTGCGTGCAGACCGCCATGATGGGCGACCCGCGCCCGCCCGCGGACCTGGCGCTGCGCGGAGCCTTCGCCAGGCGCGGGATTGGCCGGACGTTGCTCGGCCTTCTCCGGACTCAGTTGCAGGAGCGGCGCGCCGACCTCCACCGGGTTGGTGGTCAGCGGGCGTACCTGGAAGCCGTCGCCGTTGGTCAGGATCATCACCGTGATCAGACTGCGGCTGCCGCGGGCGACGCGGTCCAGGTCGAAGCGCAGCAGCGGCTGGCCCTCGATCACCCGCGCACCTTCCTCGACCAGCGCCTCGAAGCCTTCGCCTTGCAGCTGTACGGTGTCGAGGCCGACGTGCAGCAGCAGCTCGGCACCGTTGTCGGCGCGCAGGCTGAGCGCGTGGCGGGTTCGCGCCAAGTGGCTGACCAGCCCGGCGCAGGGCGCGTGCAGGCAATCGTTGAGCGGGTCGATGGCGATGCCTTCACCCAGGGTGCCGCTGGAAAACACCGGGTCGGGTACTCGGTTGAGCGGCATCACGGGGCCGCTCAGGGGCGCTTTGAGGGCGAGATTCTTGTTGTTCATGGGCGCGCGCTCAGGCTCAGTGGGTTCGGGTGACTTTGCTCAGGTGCCGTGGCTGGTCCGGGTCCATGCCGCGGGCTTCGGCCAGGCCGGCGGCCATGACGTAGAAACTCTGGATCGCCAGGATCGGATCGAGCGCCGGATGCGCGGCGCGCTGCAGCGGCAGGTCGCGTTCGGCGATGTCGTCCGGGGCGGCGAGCAATACCTGCGCACCGCGCTGGCGCATATCCTCGGCGAGCGCCAGCAGGCCTTCCTGCTCCGGGCCGCGGGGAGCGAACACCAGCAGCGGATAGCGCTCCTCGACCAGCGCCATCGGTCCATGGCGGACCTCGGCGCTGCTGAAGGCCTCGGCCTGGATCGCCGAGGTTTCCTTGAATTTCAGCGCGGCCTCCTGGGCGATGGCGTAGCCGGCGCCGCGACCGATCACCATCAGCCGCTGGCAGTCGCGCAGGACCTCGATGGCCGGCGACCAGTCGAGCCTGGCGGCCTGCTCCAGCCCGGCCGCCAGGCCCTGGCCTGCGGCCAGCAGGGCATTGTCGCGCTGCCAGTGGGCGAGCAGGCGAGCGCTGGCGCTGAGCGTGGCGATGAAGCTCTTGGTTGCTGCGACGCTGCGCTCGCTGCCGGCGCAGAGCGGCACGACGAATTCGCTGGCGGCTTCCAGCGGCGAATCCTCGGCATTCACCAGGGCGATGCCCAGGGCGCCGCGTTCGCGCAGGATGCGCAGGCTGTCCACGAGGTCGGGGCTCTGCCCGGACTGCGAGAAAGCGAAGACGGCCTGCCCGGCGACACGCAGCGGCGAGCGGTTCAGGGTCACCACCGACATGGGCAGCGAGGCCACCGGCAAGCCGGCGTGCTGCATGGCCAGGTAGGCGAAGTAGCTGGCGGCATGGTCGGAGCTGCCGCGCGCGACAGTCAGTGCCAGGTTCGGATCGACCTCCCGCAGACGCTGGCCAAGCGCCGGCAGGCAGGCGTCGAGCACGGCCAGTTGACGGCTCGCCACCGTGGCGGCGGAGAGCGCTTCCTCGAGCATCAGCGAAGTCATTCGAGTTCTCCTTCCACCATCACGGCGTCGAGTTCCAGGGAGCGATCCAGGCGCACCACATCGGCCCAGGCTGCGGGCGCCAGGCGGCCGCGCTCGGCGAGGCCGAGGTAATCGGCGGGGAATTGCGAAAGGCGTTGCGAGGCTTCGGCCAGGGGCAGGCCGATCTTCACCAGGTTGCGCAGCGCCTGGTCCATGGTCAGGGTGCTGCCGGCCAGGGTGCCGTCGGGCAGGCGCACGCCGCCCAGGCACTTGGTCACCGTGTGGCTGCCGAGCTTGTACTGGCCGTCGGGCATGCCGGCGGCGGCGGTGGAGTCGGTCACGCAGTACAGGCACGGGATCGAACGCAAGGCCACCCTGATGGCGCCGGGATGGACATGCAGCAGGTCGGGGATCAGCTCGGCGTAGCGTGCGTGGGCCAGGGCCGCGCCGACGATACCCGGTTCGCGGTGGTGCAGGCCGGTCATCGCGTTGTAGAGGTGGGTGAAGCTGCTGGCGCCGGCCTCCAGTGCGGCCACGCCATCCTCGTAGCTGCCCAGGGTATGGCCGATCTGCAGGCGTACGCCGCGCTCGGCGAGGGCGCGGATCAGCGGCCGGTGTCCGGCGATCTCGGGGGCGATGGTGATCACCCGGATCGGCGCCCGGCGCAGGTAGTCCTCGACTTCCTCGAGCACCGCGGCATGGGCGAAGTTGGGCTGCGCGCCGAGCTTGCCGGAGTTGATGTGGGGGCCTTCCAGGTGCACGCCGAGTATCCGTGAACCGCCCTCCAGCGAGCGGCGGCAGTAATCGCCGAGCTGGCTGAGGATGTCGGCGATCTCCTCGCGCGGTGCGGTCATGGTGGTGGCCAGCAGCGAGGTCGTGCCGAAGCACCGGTGAGTGCGGGCGATGGTGGCGAAGGCGTCGCCGCCTTCCATGATGTCGCGGCCGCCGCCGCCGTGCACATGCAGGTCGATGAAGCCTGGCAGCAGGTACGGATCGGCGTTGCCGGCCGGATCGCAGGGCTCGCCTTCGATCCGCTGGATACGCCCGTCCTGGATGTGCAGGCGGCCGAGGATCCAGCCTTGCGGGGTGAGGATGTTGCCTTCGAGCATGGCGGCTCCGTGTCGGTCAGCGTCGCAGTTCGGCGACGAAGTCGTAGTAGTCGTTGCGGCAGTAGGTGTCGGTCAGCTCGATCGGGGTGTTGTCCTCGAGGTAGCCGATCCGGGTCATCAGCAGCATCGCGGTGCCCGGCGCGATGCCGACCAGCGCGGCATCGGACGCGGACGCGTTGATCGCGCGCACGTGCTGGAGGGCGCGGACCACCGGGCGACCGATGCCGTCCAGGTATTCGTAGAGGGAATCGCCGACCGCTGTCGGGTCCGGCAGCAGGCGTGCCGGCAGGGTGCTGTTCTCGATCGCCATCACCGTGCCGTCGGCCTTGCGCAGGCGCTTCATGCGCGCGACCTTCTCGGTCGGCGAGAGGCCGAGGCGGATCAGTTCGTCGTGGGTGGGCAGGGCGATGCCGCGTTCCAGCCAGGTGGAGCCGGGGGTGAAGCCTTTCAGGCGGAGCATCTCGCTGAAGCTGGAGAGACGCGACAGCGGTTGTTCGAGACGCGGCGTAATGAAGGTGCCGGAGCCCTGGTTGCGGCGGATCAGGCCCTGCTCGAAGAGTACTTCGAGGGCCTTGCGCGCGGTGACGCGGGAAATGTTCAGGGTTTCGCTGAGGTTGCGTTCGGAGGGCAGCGCCTCCTCCGCTTTCCACTGGCCGGCATGGATCGCGCTCTCGAGATTGCGCGCCAGCTGCAGATAGAGGGGGGTGGGTTGCGCCTCGTCGGGACGCAGGGCCAGGAGCAGGTCGTGGGCTGTCTTCATGAGAGGTTCCGATGCGGATTGTGTTGTTGTCGCCCGGTAATGCTGGGAAAACTAATACCACTTGAATACCACGTCAATGCCAGTTGTGCGTCGCGCACGCGTCAGCCAGCCGTCCCGTCGATTGACTCGGCCTGAGTAAGGGATGCAAGGGTTTGACGGATAAAAGAAAACGCCGCCGGAAAATCTCGCGGCGGCGTTCCTGGTGTGGCTGACGGCTGACGAGTGGTATCAGCCTGGTTCTGTCAGGGGCGGATCTCGATCAGCGTGCCGTCTTTCACCACGCTCCAGACTTCGCGCATGTCGGTGTTGTTCATGGCGATACAGCCATTGGTCCAGTCCAGGGTGGAGAAGTACCACTCCGGGTATTCGTCATCCAGCGGGGTGCCGTGGATCATGACCATGCCACCGGCCGGCAGGCCCTTTTCCCGGGCCTTGGCCACGTCGCGGGCGTTGGGGTAGGAAATGTGCATGGAGAGGTTGTAGTTGTTGCTGGTCTTGCGCCAGTCGATCCAGTAGAAGCCTTCCGGGGTGCGGTTGTCGCCTTCGGCCAGCTTCGGGCCGGTCGGGCGCTTGCCCAGCGAGACACGGTAGCTTTTCAGGACGTTGCCTTTGTTGAGGAGCAGCAGTTTTCGCTCGGACTTGAGCACCAGGACCTTGTCCACCTTGCCTTCCAGGCTCGGCGCGGCATTGGCCTGGGTCAGACTGGCGAAGGTCAAGCACAGCAAAGCAAGCAACCAGCGCATGGAAGTGAAATCCCCGATATTCCCTTGAGCCGCAACGGCGGCGGTGTTCGAGTGTTTGGCGTTCAGTCTTTCTTATAGGAAGCCAGCATAGGTGCAATGGCTTCGTTGCGCACCGGGAAGCAGCCTTCGCGGCGGTCGCTGAAGTAGCATTCTAAGGTACGGCCGATGGTCGGAAAAGCCAGCTCCGACCAGGGAATCTCCGCTTCGTCGAAAAGCCGCACCTCCAGGCTTTCATCGCCGGCGGAGAAATCCAGGTCGAGCAGCTCGGCGCGGAAGAACAGGTAGACCTGGCTGATGTGCGGTAGGTCGAAAAGGGTATAGAGCTGCAGGCCGCCGATCCGCGCGTTGGCTTCTTCCTCTGTTTCGCGGGCCGCCGCCTGGGCGAGGGTCTCGCCGTTCTCCATGAAGCCGGCCGGCAGCGTCCAGTAGCCCAGGCGCGGTGCAATGGCGCGACGGCAGAGCAGGACCTGGCCGTCCCACACCGGCAGGCTGCCGGCGACGATACGCGGGTTCTGGTAGTGCACGGTGTGGCAGGCGTCGCAGACGTAGCGCAGGCGGTTGTCGCCGTCCGGGATGCGCTGGACCACCGTGGCGCCGCACAGGCTGCAGAATTTCATGCCAGGTTCTTCTTCGGGGAAAGGCCTATCTTGCTCGGCTGGCCGGGAGGCGACAAGGCCCCGTGCGGGAGGGGTGGGCTGGCCGGGGCTTTCGTGCCATGATCTCGGGGAAACGACAAGACCTCGGAAACCCCGGCAGTATGAACTGCACGCTCGACGAGTTGCGCCAACGCATCGAGGCGCACCGCCCCCGCCAACTGGATACCGACCAGCGCTTCCCCCAAGCGGCCGTGCTGGTGCCCATCACCCGCAGCGACGATCCGGAGCTGGTGCTGACCCTGCGCGCCGCCGGTTTGTCCACCCATGGCGGCGAGGTCGCCTTCCCCGGCGGGCGGCGCGACCCGGAAGACGCCGACCTGGTGCGCACCGCCCTGCGCGAGGCGGAGGAGGAGATCGCCTTGCCGCCGGGCCTGGTGGAAGTGGTCGGGCCGCTGAGCACCCTGGTCTCGCGGCATGGCATCGAGGTCACTCCCTATGTCGCCTTCATTCCCGACTTCGTCGAGTACCAGCCCAACGACGGCGAGATCGCCGCGGTGTTCAACGTGCCGCTGAGTTTCTTTCGCGACGACCCGCGCGAGGTCACCCACCGTATCGACTACTTCGGCCGCAGCTGGTACGTGCCCAGCTATCGCTTCGGCGAGTTCAAGATCTGGGGCCTGACGGCCATCATGGTGGTGGAGCTGGTCAACCTGCTGTACGACGACCCCATCGACCTGCACACGCCGCCGGCTTCGTTCATCAAACTGAGTTGACCGACGGGGCGCAGACCCCGGCCATGAGGAGATCGCGATGAAATACCGCCTGGGCGATGCCCGCGTCGAAACCCATCCCGACAGCTGGATCGCGCCCAGCGCAGCGGTGATCGGCAAGGTTCGCCTGGATGCCGGCGCCAGCGTCTGGTTTGGCGCGGTGCTGCGCGGCGACAACGAGCTGATCCATATCGGCGAGCACAGCAACGTCCAGGACGGCTCGGTGATGCACACCGACATGGGCTATCCGCTGACCCTCGGCAAGGGCGTCACCGTCGGCCACAACGCCATGCTGCATGGTTGCAGCGTGGGCGACTACAGTCTGGTGGGGATCAACGCGGTGATCCTCAATGGGGCGAAGATCGGCAAGTACTGCATCATCGGCGCCAACGCGTTGATTCCCGAGGGCAAGGAGATTCCCGACGGCTCGCTGGTGATGGGCTCGCCGGGCAAGGTAGTGCGCGAGCTGAGCGAGCCGCAGAAGAAGATGCTCGAGGCCAGCG
Organism: Pseudomonas sp. YA1; assembly: GCF_058680555.1. Lineage (NCBI taxonomy): Bacteria > Pseudomonadati > Pseudomonadota > Gammaproteobacteria > Pseudomonadales > Pseudomonadaceae > Pseudomonas > Pseudomonas sp. YA1. The sequence goes on along the minus strand of NZ_JBZWBG010000002.1, from coordinate 344,887 downwards.
CCGCCCACTATGTGCACAATGCCCGCCGTTACGCCCGCGACCTCGTCGAGGACCCGGCGTGAACGAGCGACCGGTGGCTTCGCCCTGCGTGCATGTCTGCGCGCTGGACGAGCAGGACATCTGCATCGGCTGCCAGCGCACGGCGGCCGAGATCACCCGCTGGGGCTTGATGAGCAACGACGAGCGCCGCGAGGTGCTCGGTCGCTGTTTCGAGCGCGCCAAGGCGCAAGGGCTGGTCAGCGGTTCCGCCTGAAGCGGATTCCGTTTTCTTTCATTTCCGAGGTTCTTCCATGACCCGTATCGGTACCCCCCTGTCGCCGAGCGCGACTCGCGTCCTTCTCTGTGGCTCCGGCGAGCTGGGCAAGGAAGTCGCCATCGAGCTGCAACGCCTGGGTTGCGAGGTGATCGCCGTCGATCGCTACGGCAACGCGCCGGCCATGCAGGTGGCACATCGCAGCCACGTGATCAGCATGCTCGACGGCGCCGCCCTGCGCGCGGTGATCGAGCAGGAGAAGCCGCACTACATCGTGCCCGAGATCGAGGCCATCGCCACCGCGACCCTGGTCGAGCTGGAGGCCGAAGGCTACACCGTGGTGCCCACCGCCCGCGCCGCGCAACTGACCATGAACCGCGAGGGTATCCGCCGGCTGGCTGCCGAGGAACTCGGCTTGCCGACCTCGCCCTATCACTTCGCCGATACCTTCGAGGACTACCGCCGTGGCGTCGAGCGCGTCGGCTACCCCTGCGTGGTGAAGCCGATCATGAGTTCGTCGGGCAAGGGCCAGAGCGTCCTGAAAGGCCCCGACGACCTGCAGGCGGCCTGGGACTATGCCCAGGAAGGCGGGCGCGCCGGCAAGGGCCGGGTGATCGTCGAGGGCTTCATCGATTTCGACTACGAAATCACCCTGCTCACCGTGCGCCACGTCGACGGCACCACTTTCTGCGCGCCGATCGGTCACCGCCAGGTCAAGGGCGACTACCACGAGTCCTGGCAGCCGCAGGCGATGAGCGCGCAGGCCCTGGCCGAGTCCGAGCGGGTCGCCCGGGCAGTGACCGAGGCCCTCGGCGGACGCGGGCTGTTCGGCGTCGAACTGTTCGTCAAGGGCGACCAGGTGTGGTTCAGCGAGGTGTCGCCGCGCCCGCACGATACCGGCCTGGTGACCCTGATTTCCCAGGATCTTTCCGAGTTCGCGCAGCATGCGCGGGCGATCCTCGGCCTGCCGATCCCGGTGATCCGCCAGCTCGGCCCGTCGGCCTCGGCGGTGATCCTGGTGGAAGGCAAGTCCCGGCAGGTCGCTTTCGCCAACCTCGGCGCCGCGCTGAGCGAGGCGGATACGGCGCTACGCCTGTTCGGCAAGCCGGAAGTGGATGGCCAGCGGCGGATGGGCGTGGCCCTGGCGCGCGACGAGTCGATCGACGCCGCTCGCGCCAAGGCGACCCGGGCCGCCCAGGCGGTTCGCGTCGAACTCTGAGATGCGCCGGCTGGCATCGCTGGCCTGGTGGGCGGCGGCTCTGCCGTTGCTGCCGCTGGCGGTGCCGCTGGCTATCCGCACCCGCCGCCGAGCCTTGCGCCTGGCGCCCGCGGCGGGACCTCGCGAAGGGCTGGTCGGTGGGGCCGGTGCCGAAGAGCCGCTGCGCTTGTTGTTGTTCGGTGAGTCGACAGTGGCCGGGGTCGGCGCCAGTTGCCTGGACTACGCCCTGGCCGGCCGCCTGGCCGCGGCGCTGGGCGAGCGTCTGCGCCGCCCGGTGGCCTGGCAGGCGCTGGGCGAGAACGGCATCACCAGCGGCGAGGCGCGCGAACGCCTGCTACCGCAGGTGGCGGGACGTTTCTTCGACCAGGTGATCCTGGTCTTCGGCGTCAATGACACCACCAGCCTGCGCTCCCTCGAACGCTGGCGCGCCGACTGCGCGGCCCTGATCGACGGCTTCCAGGCGGCCGGCGCGCAGGTGACCTGCACCGCGGTGCCGCCGCTGCGGCATTTTTCCGCCTTGCCCGGGTTGCTGCGGGCCCTGCTGGGATGGCGCGGGCGGCTGCTCGACGAGGCGCTGCGCGATCTCGCTGGCGCGACCGGCGCCGGCTACTGCCCGATCTCGCTGGACCTGCTTCCGGACTACCTGGCCATCGACGGCTTTCATCCTTCGCAGCTGGGCTACCAGGTCTGGGCCGGGGCCCTCGCCGACTGGTTGGCGGCGAGGGAGAAGGGCGGCGTCGCGGTAGCCTGAGCGAGACTCAGGACACTGCGCCGAGGTCGTTGTCGCGGGTTTCCTTCAGGCACAGCACCGCCAGCAGGCTGAGCAGCGCCGCTGCGGAGACGTAGCCGCCGACCCAGCCCAGGCCGCCGATGCCGACCAGCTTCTGGGCGATATAGGGCGCCACCGAGGCGCCGAGAATGCCGCCCAGGTTGTAGGCCGCCGACGCGCCGGTATAGCGCACGTGGGTGGGGAATATTTCCGGCAGTAGCGCGCCCATCGGGGCGAAGGTGACCCCCATCAGGAACAGCTCGATGCAGAGGAACAGGGCGACGCTGAACGTCGAGCCCTGGCTGAGCAGCGGCTCCATGGCGAAGCCGGAGGCGATCGCCGCCAGGCTGCCGAGCAGTAGTACCGGCTTGCGTCCGAAGCGGTCGCTGAGCCAGGCCGACAGCGGCGTGGCGGCGGCCATGAAGAGCACCGCGAGGCACAGCAGACCAAGGAACTCCTCGCGGCTGAAGCCGAGGCTGGCCACCCCGTAGCTCAGCGAGAACACCGTGGAGATATAGAACAGCGCATAACACACCACCATCGCCAGGGCGCCGAGCAGGGTCGGCCGCCAGTGCTGGGCGAACAGCTCGGCGATCGGCAGGCGGACCCTCTCGTGCTTGGCCATGGCCTTGGCGAACACCGGGGTTTCCACCAGCTTCAGGCGTACGTAGAGGCCGACCACGACCAGCGCCGCGCTGAGCAGGAATGGGATCCGCCAGCCCCACTCACGGAACTGCTCCTCGCTGAGCAGCATCGCCAGGGCCAGGAACAGGCCGTTGGCGGCGAGGAAGCCGATCGACGGGCCGAGCTGGGGAAACATGCCGAACCAGGCGCGCTTGCCGGCCGGCGCGTTCTCCGTGGCCAGCAGCGCGGCGCCGCCCCACTCGCCGCCGAGGCCGAGGCCCTGGCCGAAGCGCAGCACGCAGAGCAGCAACGGCGCCCAGTAGCCGATGCTGTCGTAGCCGGGGAGGACGCCGATCAGGGTGGTGGATACCCCCATCAGCAGCAGCGAGGCGACCAGGGTCGACTTGCGCCCGATGCGGTCGCCGAAGTGGCCGAACAGCGCCGAGCCCAGCGGACGGGCGAGGAAGGCGATGCCGAAGGTGAGGAAGGCGCTGAGCATCTGCGCGGTGCCGGATGTCTGCGGGAAGAATACCGGACCGATCACCAGGGCGGCGGCAGTGGCATAGACGTAGAAATCGTAGAACTCGATGGCGGTGCCGATGAAGCTGGCGACTGCGACCCGGGTGGTCGAGTTGGCCGGTTCCGGAGCGGCGTCGGCGGCGAGGGTGGCGGCGGTCATGGTGGGAAGGTCCCTGGCAGTCGGGGCACGACGGAGTGCTTCCGTGCGGCCGGATGGTTATGGCCAGTGCGCCGATGCGGCGGCGCGGCGCCCGGGTGGGGCGGACGAGATCGGTCGCGCAGGGAGGATGGGGCTGCGCGCCGTGCGCCGGCTGGTACCGTCGGCATCGGGGCCGGACGGGCAGGCGGGACTGGCGGGTGACTGGCCGGGGCTCGGGCTGCGGGTAGCGGCGGAACCGGCGGCAGGGCTGGATAAGCTGGGGTCGATTATAGAGCGCCGCGGGGCGGGTTCGGCAATCCCGGATCAGACGCTGGCGTCGCTTTCGACCAGCGGGGTCAGCGCGCGGGGATGCCAGGCGCGCACGCTTTTCACACGGTTTTCCGCCGACTGCTGGATTTCCAGGCAGTAGGGGCCGATGCGCAGGCACACCGCGCAATCGGGGATCTGCTCCAGGGCTTCGGTGACCAGGCCGTTGAGGGTCTTCGGGCCGTCGCAGGGCAATTGCCAGCCAAGCGACTTGTTCAGCTCGCGCAGGTTGGCGCTGCCGTCGATGACGAAGCTGCCGTCCTCCTGGGCCTGGATATCCGGGTTGTCGAGGCTGTCGAGGTCGTTGAAGTCGCCGACGATCTCTTCGAGGATGTCCTCCAGCGTGACGATGCCGATCACCTCGCCATATTCGTCGACCACCACGCCGATACGGCGCTTCTCCTTCTGGAAGTTCACCAGCTGGGTCGACAGCGGCGTGCTTTCCGGCACGAAATACGGCTCCATGCAGGCCTGGCGGAGATTCTCCTTGGTCAGGCGGCCCTGGGTCAGCAGGCGCGCGATCTGGCGCATGTGCACGACCCCTTCGATCTGGTTGACGTCGTCGCGGTAGACCGGCAGGCGGGTGTGGCTGGTGGTGCGCAACTGCTCGACGATGACCTCGAGTTCGTCGTCGAGGTCGATGCCTTCGATTTCGTTGCGCGGGATCATCAGGTCGTTGACCGTGACCTTCTCCAGGTCCAGCAGGCCGAGCAGCATGTCATGCCGGTTGACCTCGCTGGCCTGGGGATTGTCGGCCGGATGCAGGGCCTCTTCGTCGCGGCTGCGTCCGCTGTCGTCCTGTTCCGCCGCGGCGACGCCGAGCAGGCGCAGCAGCGCGTTGCTCAGCAGGGTCAGCAGCCACAGCAGGGGCCAGCACAGGCGCTGCAGGATCAGGAGCGGCAGGCTGAGCGGCAGGGCGACGCGTTCCGAGCGGAGGGCGCCATAGCGACGCGGCAGCAGGGCGCCGAACAGCAGCAGGAGCAGGGTCATGCCGGGGATGGCGACGGCCAGGCCGATGACGCCCCAGTGGCGCAGCGCGGCCCAACTGGCCAGGGCGGCGGCGCTGACGTTGACCAGGGTGCGGCCGAACAACAGGGTGCCGCGCAGGCGGTCGTCGTGCAGCAGCAGCCAACTGCTGCGCCGGGCCCCGCGCAGGCCTTGCTTGGCCTGTAGGCGCAGGCGGTAACGGTCGAGGTTGAGCAGGGCGGTCTCGACGCAGGAAAAGAACGCCGAGCAGGCGACCAGGAGAACCAGCAGGCCGACCAGGTACCCGGGGTGCAGCTCATCCATGAAGGAGGCCCATCAGATGTGCAGGATGAATTCCCGCACCAGCTTGCTGCCGAAGTACGCCAACATCAACAGGCAGAAACCGGCCAGGGTCCAGCGGATCGCCTTGTGGCCCCGCCAGCCGAGCTGGTGGCGACCCCAGAGGAGCACGGCGAAGACCACCCAGGCGAAGCAGGACAGGATGGTCTTGTGCGCCAGGTGCTGGGCGAACAGGTTGTCGACGAACAGCCATCCGGACAACAGCGACAGCGAAAGCAGCGACCAGCCACCCCAGAGGAAGCCGAACAGCAGGCTTTCCATGGTTTGTAGGGGCGGGAAGTTGCGGATCAGCCCGGACGGATGCTTGTGCTTGAGGCGGTAATCCTGGAGCAGCAGCAAGAGCGCCTGGAACACCGCGATGGTGAGCAGGCCGTAGGCCAGGATCGAGAGCAGGATGTGGGCCAGGATGCCTGGTTGTTCGTTGATCGGCTCGACGGTGCCGTGGGGGATGAGTACCGCTAGCAGGGTGGTGAGGGCGCCCAGCGGGAATAGAAGGAGGAGCAGGTTCTCCACCGGTATCCGCAAGGTCGCCAGCAGGGTCAGGAGGATTACCGCGGCGGCGATCAGGCTGGCGGCGTTGAAGAAGTCCAGCACTAGGCCGGCCGGGGTCAGCAATTGCTGGTAGAGGCTGAAGGCGTGGGCGACCAGTGCCAGGAGTCCGAACAGGAGCAGCAGGGGTTTGCCCGGCGCGGTGCGCTTGGACACACAGGCACCCTGGTAGGCGGCGGTGCCGAGATAGAGAACAGCAGCGATGAGGCTGGGCAGCAGGGGATGCATAAGTCCTTGTAATCGCGGGCCCGAAAGGAAGGGAGTTTGGCATAGATCGAGCGTCGCGAGAAAGCCGTTGCGAACAGTTCTCTCGTACCTGTGGCCGGGTTGGCGGACCGCCTGCCGCGGGCGCCGTGACCTCCTGGCCCGGCAATCGCTTCGGCAAAGACGGAACGCATCGGCAAATCAAGGACTTGAGGCTGGCCTCCGGTCGTCGCCGGACACACACTCCGTCTTTCATCGCGTGTCCCGCGACGCGCTCTTGGTTATAATCCGCCGCTTGCCGCAACCCCCGTGGAAGGATCGCGCATGTTCGAAAACCTTACAGACCGCCTCTCGCAGACGCTTCGCCATGTCACCGGCAAGGCCAAGCTGACCGAGGACAACATCAAGGACACTCTGCGCGAAGTGCGCATGGCCCTGCTCGAGGCCGACGTGGCCCTGCCGGTGGTCAAGGACTTCGTCAACAAGGTCAAGGAGCGCGCCGTTGGCACCGAGGTCTCGAAGAGCCTGACCCCGGGACAGGCGTTCGTGAAGATCGTCCGCGCCGAACTCGAGGAACTGATGGGGGCGGCCAACGAGGACCTGGCGCTGAGCGTCGCGCCGCCGGCGGTGATCCTGATGGCCGGCCTGCAGGGCGCGGGCAAGACCACCACCGCGGGCAAGCTGGCGCGCTTCCTTAAGGAACGCAAGAAGAAGTCGGTGATGGTGGTTTCCGCCGACGTCTACCGTCCCGCCGCGATCAAGCAGCTGGAAACCCTGGCGGGCGAGGTCGGCGTAACCTTCTTCCCTTCCGACGTCAGCCAGAAGCCGGTGGCCATCGCCGAGGCGGCGATCCGCGAGGCGAGGCTGAAGTTCATCGACGTGGTGATCGTCGATACCGCAGGCCGCCTGCACATCGATGCCGACATGATGGACGAGATCAAGCAGGTGCACGCGGCGATCAAGCCGGCGGAAACCCTGTTCGTGGTCGATGCCATGACCGGGCAGGACGCCGCCAACACCGCCAAGGCCTTCAATGACGCCTTGCCGCTGACCGGCGTGGTCCTGACCAAGGTCGACGGCGACGCGCGTGGCGGTGCCGCGCTGTCGGTGCGGGCGATCACCGGCAAGCCGATCAAGTTCCTCGGCATGGGCGAGAAGAGCGAAGCGCTCGATCCGTTCCATCCCGACCGCGTGGCCTCGCGCATCCTCGGCATGGGCGACGTGCTCAGCCTGATCGAACAGGCCGAGCAGAACCTCGACCGCGACAAGGCCGAGAAGCTGGCGAAGAAGATCAAGAAGGGCAAGGGCTTCGACCTGGAAGACTTCCGCGACCAGTTGCAACAGATGAAGAACATGGGCGGCCTCGGCGGGCTCATGGACAAGCTGCCGATGCTCGGCGGGGTCAACCTGGCGCAGATGGGCAATGCCCAGGGCGCTGCGGAGAAACAGTTCAAGCAGATGGAGGCGATCATCAACTCGATGACGCCCGGCGAACGGCGCGATCCGGAAATGATCAGCGGCTCGCGCAAGCGCCGCATCGCCCTTGGCTCCGGTACCCAGGTGCAGGACGTCGGCCGGCTGATCAAGCAGCACAAGCAGATGCAGAAGATGATGAAGAAGGTCACCGCCAAGGGCGGCATGGCCAAGATGATGCGAGGCATGGGCAGCATGTTCCCGGGGGGCATGCCCAAGCTTTGATCGGACGCGCGGCCGCTGGCCACGCCGGCGGTTCCGCGCCGTCGGCCGGCGGGCGGACCGCGCGCTTCTCGCGCTCTCCGCGCCGGCCGATGGGTGGCCGAAAAAGAGATTTGCAAATTCCCCGATAATCCTTAGAATATGCGGCCTTTCGGGCCGTGGGCCCAGCGTGCATTCATTTTGCAAGCACCGACTACAGGAACGAAGTTCACATGGTAACCATCCGTCTTGCTCGTGGCGGCTCCAAAAAGCGCCCCTTCTACCACCTGACCGTGACCAACAGCCGCAATGCGCGCGATGGTCGCTTCGTCGAGCGCATCGGTTTCTTCAACCCGGTTGCGACTGGTGGCGAAGTGCGTCTGTCCGTCGACCAGGAGCGTGCAACCTACTGGCTCGCCCAGGGTGCACAGCCGTCTGAGCGCGTTGCTCAGCTGCTCAAGGACGCTGCCAAGGCAAACGCCTAAGCCGTCATGAGTGAAATGCCGACACCCGCCGACGACCTGGTCGTGATCGGCAAGATCGTTTCGGTGTACGGCATCCGCGGTGAGGTGAAGGTGTATTCCTTTACCGACCCGTTGGACAACCTGCTGGACTATCGCCGCTGGACGCTCCGGCGCGACGGCGAGATTCGGCAGGCCGAGCTGGTCAGGGGGCGCCTGCATGGCAAGGTCCTGGCCGCCAAGCTCAAGGGGCTCGACGATCGCGAAGAGGCCCGCACCTTCACCGGTTACGAGATCTGCATCCCGCGTAGCGAGTTGCCCTCTCTCGAGGAAGGTGAGTACTACTGGCACCAGCTGGAAGGCCTGAAGGTGATCGACCAGGGCGGGCAGTTGCTCGGCGTGATCGACCATCTGCTGGAAACCGGTGCCAACGATGTCATGGTGGTCAAGCCCTGCGCGGGCAGCCTGGACGACCGCGAGCGCCTGTTGCCCTACACCGGGCAGTGCGTGCTGTCGATCGACCTGGCCGCTGGCGAGATGCGGGTGGACTGGGACGCGGACTTCTGATCATCCATGGACAAGCGTTTGTGGGTGGGCGTCGTCAGCATCTTTCCGGAGATGTTCCGCGCGATCAGTGACTATGGCATCACCAGCCGTGCGGTAAAGCAGGGGTTGCTCACGCTGACCTGCTGGAATCCACGGGACTACACCGAGGACCGCCACCAGACGGTGGACGACCGGCCCTTCGGCGGTGGCCCTGGCATGGTGATGAAGATCAAGCCTCTGGAGGGCGCGCTGGCGGATGCCAGGCAAGCCGCCGGGGGCAGGAAGGCGAAGGTGATCTACCTTTCGCCGCAAGGCCGCCAGCTGACGCAGGCGGGCGTACGCGAACTGGCCGAAGAGGAAGCGTTGATCCTCATCGCCGGGCGCTACGAAGGCATCGACGAGCGCTTCATCGAAGAGCACGTCGATGAAGAATGGTCGATCGGCGATTATGTCCTGTCCGGCGGTGAGTTGCCGGCCATGGTGCTGGTCGATGCAGTGACGCGGTTGCTGCCCGGTGCATTGGGTCATGCAGATTCCGCCGAGGAGGACTCCTTCACGGATGGCCTGCTCGACTGCCCGCACTACACCCGACCCGAGGTGTATGCGGACAAACGTGTTCCTGAAGTGTTGCTCAGTGGCAACCATGAACACATCCGGCGTTGGCGTTTGCAGCAGGCCCTTGGGCGGACCTGGGAACGACGCGCCGATCTTCTGGATAGCCGCTCGCTTTCTGGAGAAGAGCAGAAGCTGCTGGCGGAATACATCCGTCAGCGGGACGATAGTTAACGTATCGATGGCTGGCCGATTGCCGGTCTTAGGAGCACAGCATGACCAACAAGATCATTCAGCAGATCGAAGCTGAACAGATGAACAAAGAGATCCCGGCGTTCGCCCCCGGCGACACCGTGATCGTCCAGGTCAAGGTGAAGGAAGGCGACCGTCAGCGTCTGCAGGCCTTCGAAGGCGTCGTCATCGCCAAGCGCAACCGTGGCCTGAACAGCGCCTTCACCGTGCGCAAGATCTCCAACGGCGTGGGCGTGGAACGTACCTTCCAGACCTACAGCCCGATCGTCGACAGCCTGAGCGTCAAGCGTCGCGGCGACGTGCGCAAGGCCAAGCTGTACTACCTCCGCGCCCTGTCCGGCAAGGCCGCGCGCATCAAGGAAAAACTGGTCTAATCCGGTTCTTCTCCGAGAAAAGCAGCCCGAGGGCTGCTTTTTTCATGTCTGGCGTTCGCCTTTCCGGCGGCGCTTCCTACTGCCCACGGCAGCGCATAACCAGTACAACATCCGCGGCACCCAGGCAGCCACTCCATCCGGTATTCGTGGCATGACCCCCAGAGAGCAAGAAATCCTGCGTCGCACCGAGCTTTCCGAAACCCGTGTGACCAAGGCGGTATTCCCGCCCACCACCAATCACCACAACACCCTGTTCGGCGGAACTGCGCTGGCCTGGATGGACGAGGTCTCGTTCATCACCGCGACCCGTTTCTGCCGCCTGCCGCTGGTGACCGTCTCCACCGATCGCATCGACTTCAACCACCCGATCCCGGCGGGCTCGATCGTCGAACTGGTCGGCCGGGTGGTCAAGGTCGGCAACACCAGCCTCAAGGTGGAGGTCGAGGTGTACCTGGAAAGCATGTACGCCGACGGTCGCGAGAAGGCCATACACGGCCTGTTCAGCTTCGTCGCCATCGACGACGAAAAGCGGCCGGTTCCGGTCCTGCCGGGGTTCCCGGCCAGCCAGGCGGCTTGAGCCAGGCGGAAAGAAGGCACCCAGGGGTGCCTTTTCCATATCCCCGGACGATCCGGCTCTGGGTTGGGATCAGGGCCGCAGGCTGATCTTCAGGGAAGCCTGGGACAGGTCGATCTGTTGCAGGCTGACGCTGCCGAACGTCTGCTCGCGCGGCGCGCCGGCAATGCGGATATTGTCGAAGCGCACCTCGCCGATACTGCTCGGCAGGCGCAGGTTGACCGAGCCGTCGGGGTTGAGCGTGCTTTGCGTCTTGCCGGTTTCGTAGCGAACGTCGCTCATCGAGGTTTCCGCCTCCAGGCTGTCGAGCACCGGCATCACCAGCTTCGCCAGTTGCTTCACCGCGGCCAGGCCGTCGCCGCCCTCGGCCTTCAGGAACAGGCCCTCGAGGCTTTCGTTGAGGCCCTGGGCGTTGACGTTGCTCATCTCGACGTCGGTCAGCGGACGCAGGTTCTTCGGCAATTCCTGGCGGCTCATGGCCGCTGGCGGCTGCATACGCTGGATGTCGGCGCTGGCCATCTGGAACGGACTGAGCAGGGCGGCGACCAGGGTCGCGGCCAGGCGCAGGTTGGTCTGCTTCTTCAGCGCCTTCTTCAGTTGCCGTTCGCTCAGCAGGCCCTGCTCGATCAGGGTTTCGCCCAGGCGCTTGTGGTTGCTCAACTGCGCCTGGATCGCGGCGTCCAGTTGGGCGGCGCTAATCAGCCCCTTGTTGATCAGGATCTGGCCCAGGCGGGAATGTTGTTGATTGGACATGGTCATGGCCTGATGAAAAAAGAGGATGATGGCTAGATGCAATCATCCTCTTCGTGGGCTTCGTTTGTCACCCAACCTTGGATAGGGTGACGACGGTCTTTCGTCGGTTCGTTGAAGTCTAGTCGGCGATTTCCGTGGCCTGCGACTTGCTGACTGACGGTTCTGCCTCGATCAGCGACAGCAGCGTCCAGCCGGTGCCCGGCGCCAGCGTGGACTGTGGCGTGGCGACGTGCATCCTGCCGTTCGGATCGCGGGCGAACAGCAGGATCGCGGACTCGCCGTGCAGCGCCTGGTAGTCGTTCCAGCCGAAGGTGTCGGTGAGCAGGGTGGTGCGGATTTCGGCGCCGCGCGACAGCAGGCTGGCGAACTGCGCGTAGGTCAGCGGTCGCTGGCCAAGCGGGCGGCCACGGTGTTCGTCGCTGGAGCGGTGCTTGTCGGTACGCTTGGCTTCCTGGCTGGTCGGCAGGCCGAACAACTGGCGATGGCCGAACTCGTGGCGGAAGCGCATGGCCGCCAGGGTGTTCAGCTCGCCGGCCGGAGAAACCCCCAGCAAATGCCCGATGCCGACCAGGTCGAGGTGGGCTTCGGCGTGCTGCGAGGTGGGGTTGCCGAAATAGGTGGGCAGGTTGTCCATGCGGGCGGCGCGGATGTTTTCCCAGCTCGAATCAGTCAGCAGCACGCGGCTGCCGAGGCTCTTCAGGGCCTTGCCGATGGCGCGCCCGACCGGATTGGCGCCGACGATCAGGTAGCCGCTGGGCGAGGGCTCGGCGACCTTCAGCAGGCGCGCCAGGGGGCGGGCGGTGGCGCTTTGCAGGACCACCGTGCCGATGATCACCAGGAAGGTCAGTGGCACCAGCAGCGCCGCCTGGGCATGGCCTTCGGCGCCCAGGCGGATGGCGAAGATCGCCGAGACCGCCGCGGCGACGATCCCGCGCGGGGCGATCCAGCTGAGCAGGGCGCGCTCGCGCCAGCTCAGCGGCGAACCCCAGGTCGACAGCGCCACGTTCAGCGGACGGGCGACGAACTGGATCAGCAGCAACACCAGCAGCGCCGCCGGGCCCAGGCCGAGCAGGGCATTGATGTCCAGGCGTGCGGCCAGGAGGATGAACAGGCCGGAAATCAGCAGGACGCTGAGGTTTTCCTTGAAGTGCAGGATCTGCCGTACGTCGACGCCCTTCATGTTGGCCAGGCCCATGCCCATCAGGGTGACGGCGAGCAGTCCGGATTCGTGCATCACCCGGTTCGAGGCGATGAACACGCCCAGCACCGCGGCCAGCGTCGCCAGGTTGTGCAGGTAGTCCGGCAGCCAGTGGCGGCGCAGGACGATGCCCAGCGCCCAGCCGCCGAGGATGCCGAACAGGCTGCCGCAGAGGATCACCCCGCCGAAGGTCTGCAGGCTGTGCAGCCAGCCGTCGCCTTCGCCGCTGGAGATGATGAAGCTGTACACCACTACCGCCAGCAGGGCGCCGATGGGATCGATGACGATGCCTTCCCAGCGCAGGATGTTCGCCACCGCGGCCTTGGGCCGGACCACCCGTAGCATCGGGACGATCACCGTGGGCCCGGTGACCAGGGTCAGGGTGCCGAACAGCAGGGCCATTTCCCAGCTGAAGTCGAGCAGGTAGTGGGCGGCCAGGGCGATCACGCCCCAGGTCGAGAGCGCGCCGATGGTCACCATTCGGTGCACCACGGTGCCGATTTCCTTCCATTCGCTGAAATGCAGGGTCAGGCTGCCCTCGAAGAGGATCAGCGCCACTGCCAGGGATACCAGTGGGAACAGCAGGGGGCCGAACATCTCGTCCGGATCGAGCCAGCCGAGCAGGGGGCCGGCGACGATCCCGGACAGCAGCAGGAAAAGAATGGCTGGCAGGCGCAGGCGCCAGGCCAGCCATTGACTGAGCAGGGCGGCGGCACCGATGCCGCCGAGGGCGAGCAGGATAGCGTTCTGGTCCATCGAGGATTCCTTGTCAGCGTCGCTCCGCTCGTCCTGAGCCGGGGCGAACCATCGAGCCACATGGCTCCGCTTTTTCCCGCGGGCACGGGAAGCCGGCCGACCTCCTGTCGACCGGCCTGACTAACCATTACGTGGCGATGACGGCCAACGCTCGCGATAGCGCCCAGGCTATGAAAGACTAGCCGCGCTTTCATTTGGTTCGCAGCCTTCATCCATGAGTACCCTCGAACATCCCCTGATCGACCGTTTCCTCGATGCCCTGTGGCTGGAAAAAGGCCTTGCCGACAACACCCGCGAGGCTTATCGCAACGACCTCCAGCAGTTCAACGCCTGGCTCGATGGCCGCGGGCTGCGCCTGGAGGGCATCGGCCGCGACGCCATCCTCGATCACCTGGCCTGGCGCCTGGAACAGGGCTACAAGGCTCGCTCGACCGCGCGCTTCCTCTCCGGCCTGCGTGGCTTCTACCGCTATTGCCTGCGCGATGGCCTGATCGCCGAGGATCCCACCTTGCAGGTGGACCTGCCGCAACTGGGCAAGCCGTTGCCGAAATCCCTCTCCGAAGCGGACGTCGAGGCATTGCTGGCGGCGCCGGAAGTCGACGACCCGCTGGGCCTGCGCGATCGCACCATGCTCGAAGTGCTGTATGCCTGCGGCCTGCGGGTCAGCGAACTGGTCGGCCTGACCCTGGAGCAGGTCAACCTGCGCCAGGGCGTGGTCAAGGTCTTCGGCAAGGGCAGCAAGGAGCGCCTGGTGCCGCTCGGCGAGGAAGCCATCGGCTGGCTCGAACGCTACCTGCGCGAGGCGCGCGGCGACCTGCTCGGCGGGCGGCCCAGCGACGTGCTGTTCCCCAGCCTGCGCGGCGAACAGATGACCCGCCAGACCTTCTGGCACCGCATCAAGCATCACGCGCAGGTGGCGGCGATCGGCACGTCGATTTCGCCGCATACCCTGCGCCACGCCTTCGCCACCCATCTGCTCAACCACGGCGCCGACCTGCGGGTGGTGCAGATGCTGCTCGGCCACAGCGACTTGTCGACCACCCAGATCTACACCCATATCGCCCGGGCCCGCCTCCAGGATCTGCACGCACGCCACCACCCGCGAGGCTGACGCTTTGTCCGAAAAATCCGTACCTATCCGAAAAGAGGCGCTTTCGTAGCGTTCTGCGACAAGCGTCGGGCCCGTCGGGATAGCGGTCTATGGTAGGCTTCGCCGACCGCACGACAGGAGTGACACATGCGCGTGACCCGTTTTCTGGCTGCTGCCGCCCTCGGCCTGATGAGTACCCTGGCCCTGGCAGACAATGCCGATCAGAACATCCGCAAGACCCTGCAGGCCCTGCAGCCGGACCTGCCCATCGACTCCATCGCCAGCAGCCCGCTGCAGGGGCTCTACCAGGTGCAGCTGAAGGGCGGCCGGGTGCTCTACGCCAGCGCCGACGGCCAGTTCGTCATGCAGGGCTACCTCTACCAGGTGAAGGACGGCAAGCCGGTCAACCTGACCGAGAAGGCCGAGAGCCAGGCGATCGCCAAGGCGATCAACGGCGTGCCCGCCAGCGAGATGGTGGTGTATCCGGCCAAGGGCCAGGCCAAGGCGCACATCACGGTGTTCACCGATACCACCTGCCCGTACTGCCAGAAGCTGCATGCCGAAGTGCCGGACCTGACCGAGCAGGGGATCGAGGTACGCTACATGGCGTTCCCGCGCCAGGGGCCGCAGTCGGCGGGCGACAAGCAACTGCAGGCGGTCTGGTGTGCGAAGGAGCCGACCAAGGCGATGGACGCCATGATGAACGGCAAGGAGATCAAGTCTTCCGAGTGCAAGAACCCGGTCGACAAGCAGTTCCAGATGGGCCAGATGGTCGGGGTGCAGGGAACGCCGGCGATCGTCCTCGCCAACGGCCAGTTGCTCCCCGGCTACCAGCCGGCCAAGCAGTTGGCCAAGCTGGCGCTGGAGGCCAAGTAGCGCCGGGCCTGCCGAACAATTGACTAATAAAGAGCCGCTTCGTAATGTGCGGCTCTTTTGTTTTCATCATTGGCGATTTCCGCCGCCCGCTGGCGGAATCCATCGCCAGGATGCGGCGTGGCCCGTACAGTGGTCGCGTCAACCTCGATTCGATCGGGGAACCATAGCAGGCCGGCGCGTCCGGCCGTCGTAGGTGAGATGGGGAGTTCCAGCGTGAAACCGGTCAAAGTAGGCATCTGTGGGTTGGGGACCGTCGGTGGCGGTACCTTCAATGTACTCGAACGCAACGCCGAGGAGATTGCCCGCCGTGCCGGGCGCGGTATCGAGGTTGCGCAGATCGCCGCCCGCCGGCCGAACCCGAAGTGCGATACCGGTGCGACCCCCATCACCGCCGATATCTTCGACGTAGCGTGCAATCCCGAGATCGACGTGGTCGTCGAGCTGATCGGCGGCTACACCCTGGCCCACGAGCTGGTGCTCAAGGCCATCGAGAACGGCAAGCACGTGGTCACCGCGAACAAGGCGCTGATCGCCGTGCACGGCAACGAGATCTTCGCCAAGGCCCGCGAGAAGGGCGTGATCGTCGCCTTCGAGGCTGCTGTCGCCGGCGGCATCCCGGTGATCAAGGCGATCCGCGAGGGGCTGTCGGCCAACCGCATCAACTGGCTGGCCGGGATCATCAACGGTACCGGCAACTTCATCCTCAGCGAAATGCGCGAGAAGGGCCGTACCTTCCCCGACGTGCTCGCCGAGGCCCAGGCCCTGGGCTATGCCGAGGCCGACCCGACCTTCGACGTGGAAGGCATCGACGCCGCCCACAAGCTGACCATCCTCGCCTCGATCGCCTTCGGCATTCCGCTGCAGTTCGACAAGGCCTACACCGAAGGCATCTCGAAGCTGACCAGCGCCGACGTCAACTACGCCGACGCCCTCGGTTATCGCATCAAGCACCTGGGCGTGGCGCGTCGCACCGAGAGCGGCTTCGAGCTGCGCGTGCACCCGACCCTGATTCCCTCGGATCGCCTGATCGCCAACGTCAACGGCGTGATGAACGCGGTGATGGTCAACGGCGACGCCGTCGGCTCGACCCTCTACTACGGCGCCGGTGCCGGCATGGAGCCGACCGCTTCCTCGGTGGTGGCCGACCTCGTCGACGTGGTCCGTGCCATGACCTCCGATCCGGAGAACCGCGTACCGCACCTGGCGTTCCAGCCGGACGCGCTGTCCGACCACCCGATCCTGCCGATCGAAGCCTGCGAAAGCGCCTACTACCTGCGCATCCAGGCCAAGGACCACCCGGGCGTACTGGCCCAGGTGGCCACCATCCTGTCCGAGCGCGGCATCAACATCGAATCGATCATGCAGAAGGAGGCCGAGGAACAGGACGGCCTGGTGCCGATGATCCTGGTTACCCACCGGGTCATCGAACAACGCATCAACGATGCCATCGCCGCCCTGGAAGCGCTGGAAGGCGTGTCCGGGCCGGTGGTCCGCATCCGTGTCGAACAACTGAATTGATCGAACGCCGGGCGCCGCTCGCGGGCCCGCGTCAACAGCGAAGGTTTTGAACATGCGTTACATCAGCACCCGCGGCCAAGCGCCTGCCCTGAACTTCGAAGATGTCCTCCTCGCCGGCCTGGCCAGCGACGGCGGCCTCTACGTCCCGGAAAACCTGCCGCGCTTCACCCTCGAGGAGATTGCCTCCTGGGCCGGCCTGCCCTACCACGAGCTGGCCTTCCGGGTGATGCGCCCGTTCGTCGCCGGCAGCATCGCCGATGCCGACTTCAAGAAGATCCTCGAGGAAACCTACGGCGTCTTCGCCCATGACGCAGTGGCGCCGCTGCGCCAGTTGAATGGCAACGAATGGGTGCTGGAGCTGTTCCACGGCCCGACCCTGGCCTTCAAGGACTTCGCCCTGCAACTGCTCGGCCGCCTGCTCGACCATGTGCTGGCCAAGCGCGGCGAGCGCGTGGTGATCATGGGGGCCACCTCCGGCGATACCGGCTCCGCGGCCATCGAAGGCTGCCGCCGGTGCGACAACGTCGACATCTTCATCATGCACCCGCACAACCGCGTGTCCGAGGTGCAGCGCCGGCAGATGACCACCATCCTCGGCGACAACATCCACAACATCGCCATCGAAGGCAACTTCGACGACTGCCAGGAGATGGTCAAGGCCAGCTTCGCCGACCAGGGCTTCCTCAAGGGTACCCGCCTGGTAGCGGTGAACTCGATCAACTGGGCGCGGATCATGGCCCAGATCGTCTACTACTTCCATGCCGCGCTGCAGCTCGGCGCGCCGCAGCGCTCGGTGGCGTTCTCGGTGCCGACCGGCAACTTCGGCGACATCTTCGCCGGCTACCTGGCGCGCAACATGGGCCTGCCGGTCAGCCAACTGATCGTCGCGACCAACCGCAACGACATCCTGCACCGCTTCATGAGCGGCAACCGCTACGACAAGGACACCCTGCATCCCTCGCTGTCGCCGTCGATGGATATCATGGTCTCGTCCAACTTCGAACGCCTGCTGTTCGACCTGCACGGCCGCAACGGCAAGGCCGTCGCCGAACTGCTGGATGCCTTCAAGGCCAGCGGCAAGCTGTCGGTGGAAGACCAGCGCTGGACCGAGGCGCGCAAGCTGTTCGACTCCCTGGCGGTCAGCGACGAGCAGACCTGCGAGACCATCGCCGAGGTATACCGCTCCTGTGGCGAGTTGCTCGACCCGCACACCGCCATTGGCGTGCGTGCCGCCCGCGAATGCCGGCGCAGCCTGAGCGTGCCGATGGTGACCCTGGGCACTGCGCACCCGGTCAAGTTCCCCGAAGCGGTGGAGAAGGCCGGCATCGGCCAGGCGCCGGCGCTGCCTGCGCACCTCGCCGACCTGTTCGAGCGCGAGGAGCGCTGCACCGTATTGCCGAACGAGCTGGCCAAGGTACAGGCCTTCGTCAGCCAGCACGGCAATCGCGGCAAGCCGCTCTGAGCCTGTCGTGAAAGGAAGAAGCCCGCCTTGATGGCGGGCTTTTTCATGTCTTCTCAAAGGGCGGCGGCGAGTTTGTTGCGCGAGGGGCGGAGCAGTCTCAGCGGATCGTTGAACTGGATGTCGCTGGCCAGCTTGTAGTAGCGCCCGACGAAATAGTCGCGGGCCTGGGCATCGTTCTTTCCCTGGTACAGCGCCCAGGCGACGCTGATGCCGGCGAACTCGTTGTACTCGATCTGTCGCAGCGGGCTGAAGTGGGTCGCCGTGGTGGCCGTGGCGCCCCAGGCGGGCACGTCGCGGATCAACGGGCCCTGCCAGAGGATCGGCCAACTGAGTGGCGGCACGACCACATCGGCCAGTCCGGTCAGCAGCAGGGTCGGGGTCTTTACCGTGGAACCGATGGCCAGGGGGCCTGGCTCGATCGGCAGGGCGCCGACCAGCTTCAACCGTGGCTCGATGAGTTGCAGGGCTTGTGCAGAGAGGCTGGCGCTCTGCAGCGTGGCCTGGCCGCCGGCGGAGTGCCCGGCGACCAGGGTCCGGGAAAAGTCGGCCCTGCCATGCAGGGCCGAGGTCGGGTCCTTGTCCAGTTTCGCGACCTCGAGGATGCCGAGGGCGTGCATCAGCGGGAAGGAATTGATGAAGTCGGAGGAGATCACCACGATGAAGCCGTGGCTGGCCCATAGCTTCATCAGTTCGTGATAGTTGCCGGCGTTGGAAAGTATGCCGCCGACGAAGGTGATGACCGGAAGCTTGGCGTCGGACGCGGCGATGTCCGCCGGATAGTAGACGCTGGTACTGATCGGGCTGGCGAAGCCATAGGGGAACGCCTCGTTGCAGCGGATCGAGCCGTCCAGCAGGACGATCCTGGCGATGGTCCCGACGAAGCCACGGCAATCGGCGAGCACGGCGGTGCTGGCGATCTCGGTGTCGGCGACCGGACGCGCGTACTGATCGTTGGCCAGGCCGACGGCGCCGAACAGCAGTGAGCCCTGTGCCGTGCCGGCGGCGAATGCCAGCGCGAGGATGAAGGCGCGCCAGGCGCCGCGGGGGGATGCGAAGGCAGTCATGAGATCCTCGCTGTTCGATACGCTGAGGGAAGTCTCGTTGTTACTGCCTGACGGACACGCCGGATACTGCAATTTCAAGCAGGTGAAGGCGTTGCGCGAGGGTGGGATGGTTGAAGTTTTTCCCGGTGCTTTCCTTATAGCGGGCTGATCGTTGCGTTGGCCTGGCTCAGCTCGAATGGCTATTTGCGCCGGCTCGTGGCCTTTCGCCAGATGCTGCCGTTAGTCCGGTAAATGCTTGCATCGACGAACCCTATTCGCGTTTTTTCGGTCTTTGACGAGTCTTATCGTCGAAACAGGAGACCTGATTTGGACAGCCTGAAGCAACGACTGGCCGATGCCTTCGCTCCCCATCCCTTCACCCTCAGTCAGCCCCGGCCCGATGGCGGACGGGTGGTCACGCTGGTCGATCCGCAGGGGGAAACCCTGTTGCAGCGGGTCATCGCCAAGGTGCAGTTGAACGACGAAAGCTATCTCGAGGATGCCGTGCAGACCATTCGCCGCGAATTGCAGGTGCTGGTCGGGCGGATGGAGGAAGACGTGCTGGCGACCTTCCGCGAGCGGGATCACGTGCTGCTGTATTCGTCGCGCTAGCGCCGTCTCGTTCGACGGCGCGTTGCGCATCGGGCGGTCAGGCCGAAGGCGCGCGCCGGTGTCGCGGCTCTTGCCGGATGGCGCCATGCTCGTGGAAGCGTGCGGATAACCCCCTCTCCCTTGCTGGATAGGGGGAGAGGGGGCCGCCCTGTCCGCGGAGCACCGATGAAGGGCTCCGCGTACCGTTCAGATGGCGCCTTCCCGGCGCAGGGCGGCGATGCGCTCGCTGTCGTAGCCCAGGTCGGTGAGCAGGGCATCGGTATGCTCGCCCAGTTCCGGGCCTACCCAATCCGCCGAGCCTGGCGTGGCGGACAGCTTGGGCACGATGCCAGGCATGCGGAACGGCTTGCCGTCCGGCAAGCGTGCCGAGAGGAACATCTCGCGGGCAAGGAATTGCGGATCGCGGAACATGTCTTCGGCGGAGTAGATGCGGCTGGCCGGGACTTCGGCTCGCGCCAGCACCGCCAGCACTTCCTCCAGGGGCTGCGAGGCGACCCAGCGGTCGATAACCCCATAGAGTTCGTCGCGGCGCGCATCGCGCCCGTCGTTGCTGGCCAGTCGCGGGTCGCTGGCCAGGTCGTCGCGGCCGATGGCCTGCATGAAGCGGCGGAAGATCGCGTCGCCGTTGGCGCCGATCTGTACGTGGCGGCCATCGGCGCTGGTGTGGATGGAGGAGGGGGTGATGCCCGGCATGATGTTGCCGGTGCGCTCGCGGATGAAACCGAACACGTCGAATTCCGGAACCATGCTTTCCATCATGGCGAAGATCGCCTCGTAGAGGGCGACGTCGACCATCTGTCCCTCTCCGCCGTTGACCTCGCGGTGTCGCAGCGCCATCAGCGCGCCGATCACGCCCCACAGGGCGGCGATCGAGTCGCCGATGGAAATCCCGGTGCGAACCGGCGGGCGGTCCTCGAAGCCGGTAATGTAGCGCAGTCCGCCCATCGACTCGCCGACCGCGCCGAAGCCCGGCTGATCCTTGTAGGGGCCGGTCTGGCCGAAGCCCGACAGGCGCACCATCACCAGGCGCGGGTTCAGCGCGTGGAGGACATCCCAGCCCAGGCCGAGCTTTTCCAGTACGCCGGGGCGGAAGTTCTCGATCAGGATGTCGGCATCGCCGAGCAGGCGTTTCAGGATCGCCTGGCCTTCGGCGTGCTTGAGATTGAGGGTCAGGGATTTCTTGTTGCGTGCCTGAACGAACCACCACAGCGAGGTGCCTTCGTAGAGCTTGCGCCACTTGCGCAGTGGATCGCCGCCGTCGGGCGACTCGATCTTGATCACTTCGGCGCCGAACTCGGCGCAGATCCGCGAGGCGAAAGGGCCGGCGATCAGGGTGCCGAGCTCGACCACCTTCAGGCCGGCCAGCGGTTTGGGCGAATGTTCCATGCGGTGTCCGTCAGGCTGCAGTGTGCGCATAGCCTAGAGCATTTGCCGGCGGTGCGGGCGGGTGCCACGGTAGGGTGAGACGTTTCCCGTTTTTTCCCGATATGCCCGGCGGTCCTTCAATTCCTTTTGCATAGAGGGTTTAATGCGGGAGTCGATACAGGATGTAGCGCGCCAGACACCGAGCCAGGGAGGCCCCTCGTGCCATTTCTTTCTCTCTTTCCTCCCCGTGTTTCTTTTCCATGCTCCGGCCGGCCCGGCGTAGATATGCGCGTGCGTTGGATTTTATTACATGTGATCTGTTGAAATCTTACATGTGATCTCGTAGTGTGAGTCCATGCAACGGAAATCATCAGCCCATTATCAGCGTGTCTTTCGCCAGCGCCTGCGCGAGCAGGGCCTGGTGAAGAAGGAAGTCTGGATCTTGCCGGAGAACGCCGCGGCGCTCGCCGGCATCGAGCGGATGCTGCGTCGCCCGGCTGCCGGAGCGGCTCATTTGGAGAAGGAGGAAGACATGACGGAAGCCCGGGTATGGAACGCTCGCTCGCTGGCCGAGGCCCTGAGCGGCACCGAGCTGTTCAGCAGCGGCGAGGCCCAGATCGAGCTGATCGAGGGGGCGGAAGCGAGTCTCTACGTGATCATGCGCGAATACGGCGACCTGCCGGTGTTCGTCGCGCCCCAGGGCGAGCAGATCATCGTCGAGGCGCTGCTCTGGCCGGAAAGCGACGTTACCGACGCGACCGCCTTCAACGAAGAGGTCCTGCTCAGCCGGCAACTGTTCCCGCTGTCGAGCATCGGCCTGCTCAACCTGCCGGGCGAGGAGCGCTGCTACAGCATGTTCGGCGCGTTGAGCACGACTTCGTCGCTGGCCAGCGTGCTGCACGAAATCGAAACCCTGGCCGGCAACGTGATCCGCGCCACGGAAGTCTACGCCGGCTACCTGAAAGCCCGGGCCTGAGGGAGGACACCATCATGACGGTATGGAGCAAGCTGCTGAGCGCCCTGCGCGGCGGAGCCAACGAGGTTGGCGAGGCGATCGTCGACAGCCAGGCGCTGCGCATCCTCGACCAGGAGATCCGCGACGCCGACGTCGAACTGCGCAAGTCGCGGGAAGCGCTGGCCTCGATCATGGCCCGCCACCGCCTGGCCCAGGAACGCGTCGAGAAGGGCGCGGCCCAGGTCGCCGAGTACGAGCAATACGCGATCAAGGCACTGGAGGCCGGCAACGAGGAGCTGGCCCGGGAGGTCGCGGAGAAGATCGCGACCCTGGAGAACCAGCTCGAGGGCGAGCGTGCCCAGGTCGCGGAATTCGCCGCCAGCGTAGCTCAGTTGCGCAAGTCGGTGAGCCAGGCCGAAGGCAACATCCGCCAGCTCAAACAACAGGTGGATACGGTCAAGGCCACCGAGAGCGTGCAGAAGGCGCAGATGGCCGTTGCCCAGCGCTACGGCAACTCGAAGAGCAAGCTGCAGACCGCGGTGGACTCCCTGGAGCGGATCAAGCAGCGCCAGGCCGAACGCGCGGCGACCATGGATGCCGCGGCCGAACTGGCCAGCGCGGCGGCGCCGGACGATGCGCTGGACGCCAAGCTGCGCGCGGCCGGGATCAAGGCCTCGGGCAACAGCGTGGATGGCGTGCTGGCGCGCCTGAAGGAAAAGGGCAAGGCCTGATAGGCCCGCGGCCCGGCGAAGGCGTCCGGGCCCGTTTTTCAGGGATAGAGCGACAATGGAAGGTTTCCTGCAGACGGCGCTGTCGTTCCCGACCGTGCTGTTCAGCTTTCTTCTGATCCTCGCGATCATCTACTGGGGCATCGTCGCCCTGGGCATGGTCGAGATCGATGTGCTCGATCTCGACGCCGAGTCGGTCGTCGATGGCGCCGGCCAGGCCGAAGGCCTCGCCGCGCTACTGGCGAAGCTGAAACTCAACGGCGTACCGGTCACCCTGGTGCTGACCCTGCTGTCCTTCTTCGCCTGGTTCCTCTGTTACTTCGTCCAGTTATGGCTGCTCAGCGCATTGCCGCTCGGCTGGCTGCGCTACCCGTTGGGCGCCGTGGTGGCGGTGGGCGCGCTGTTCCTGGCGGCGCCGCTGGCAGCCACGCTGTGCCGGCCGTTGCGGCCGCTGTTCCGCAAGCTGGAAAGCACCAGCAGCAAGTCGGTGCTGGGCCAGGTCGCGGTGGTGCGCAGCGGGCGGGTCACCCTGCAACATGGCGAGGCGTTGCTGGAAGACGGCGGCGCCGGGCTGATCCTGAAAGTTCGTGCGGAAGAAAACAAAGGCTTCAAGCGCGGCGATCGCGTCGTGCTGCTGGAGTACCTGGAGGCGGAGCACGCCTATCGGGTCGTTACCGAGGAAGAGTTCCGCGGTATCTGACCCGGGCTCGGTGAGAATCAAGGAGAACT
Source organism: Pseudomonas sp. YA1 (assembly GCF_058680555.1). Lineage (NCBI taxonomy): Bacteria > Pseudomonadati > Pseudomonadota > Gammaproteobacteria > Pseudomonadales > Pseudomonadaceae > Pseudomonas > Pseudomonas sp. YA1. Next base: position 321,440 of record NZ_JBZWBG010000002.1, on the reverse strand, counting down.
GCTGCTATGGATATGACTTCGCTGATGCCCCTCCTGCTGGGAGTGGGCCTGGTCGTTCTGCTGGTCGTGGGCCTGCTGGCCCTGTTCAAGGCCTTCTACATCAAGGTCCCGCAAGGCACCGCGCTGATCGTCAACGACATGTCGTCGACGCCCAAGGTGCATTTCACCGGTGCGCTGGTCTATCCGGTGATCCACCTGAAGGAGTTCATGCGCATCTCGCTGATCACCCTGGAGGTCGACCGGCGCGGCAAGGACGGCCTGATCTGCCGTGACAACATGCGCGCGGACATCACCGTTGCCTTCTACCTGCGGGTCAACGAGACCCAGGACGACGTGCTCAAGGTGGCCAAGGCCATCGGCGTCGACCGTGCTTCCGACCGTTCGGCGGTGAACGAGCTGTTCAACGCCAAGTTCTCCGAGGCGCTGAAGACCGTCGGCAAGCAGTTCGACTTCGTCCAGCTGTTCGAGAATCGCCAGGACTTCCGTGACCGCATCATCGAGGTGATCGGCAACGACCTGAACGGCTACGTCCTGGAAGACGTCGCCATCGACTACCTGGAGCAGACCGCGAAGAACTCGCTGGACCCGAGCAACATCCTCGATGCCGAGGGTATCCGCAAGATCACCGAGCTGACCGCCACCCAGAACGTCATCACCAACGAACTGGAGCGCAACGAAGAGCTGGCGATCAAGAAGAAGAACGTCGAGACCCGCGAGGCTGCCCTGGCCCTGGAGCGCCAGCAGGCTGACGCCGAGGCCCGGCAGAAGCGCGAGATCGAGACCATCCGTGCCCGCGAGGAAGCGGAAACCGCGCGGGTCAAGGAAGAAGAGCGGCTGAAGGCTGAGCAGGCGCGGATCCAGGCGCAGCAGGAAATCGACGTGCGCACCGAGAACCACCAGCGCGAGGTCGAGGTGGCGCAGCAGAACCGCCAGCGCGCGGTGGTCATCGAGGTGGAGAAGGTCACCCGCGCCAAGGACCTGGAGATCGTCGCCCGCGAGCGTGAGGTGGAGCTGCAGAAGATCGAGAAGGAAAAGGCGCTGGAAGAGCAGCGCAAGAACATCGCCAATGTGATTCGCGAGCGCGTCGCGGTGGAAAAGACCGTGGCCCAGGAGGAGGAGCGGATCAAGGAGGTGCGCGAGGTTTCCGAGGCCGAGCGGGTCAAGCAGGTGATCCTGCTGCAGGCCCAGGCGGAAGCCGAGCAGGAGCTGGTACGCCAGGTCAAGCAGGCGGAAGCCGACGAGGCCCGCTCCAAGCACAAGGCGGTGGAAATCAACACCATGGCGCAGGCCGAGCTGGAAGCGGCGTCGAAGCAGGCCGAGGCGAAGAAGCGTCTGGCCGAGGGCATCGAGGCCGAGCGCGCAGCACCGGGCCTGGCCGATGCGCGGGTGCTGGAAGTCACCGCTGCGGCGAAGGAAAAGGATGGCTTGGCAGCGGCGCGGGTACGTGCCGAACAACTGATCGCCGAAGCCAGGGGCGACGAGGAGCGCGGCCTGGCCGACGCCCGGGTGCTCGAGGCGCAGGCCGCAGCCAAGGAGAAGGACGGCCTGGCCGAAGCCAAGGTGCTGGCCGAGAAGCTCGGCGCCCAGGCGCGCGGCGAGGAGCAGCTCGGCGCGGCCAAGGCCAAGGCCACCAAGGACCAGGGCAGCGCGGAAGCGGAAGTACTGCTGCAGCGCCTGAATGCCGAGGCCGAGGGGCTTGGCAAGAAGTTCGGCGCCCTGGATGCCCTCAGCGACAGCGCTCGCCAGCACGAAGAGTTCCGCATGCAGCTGGAGAAGAGCTTCGAGGAGGCCATGGCGGCCATCGCCGCGAACAAGGACATCGCCAAGGACCAGGCCGAGGTGCTCGCCACCGCGCTGGGCAAGGCGAACATCGAGATCGTCGGCGGCGAGGGCGACTTCTTCAACTCCTTCGCCAAGTCGCTGTCGGTGGGCAAGGCCATCGAAGGTGTGGTCGGCAAGAGCCCGGTGGTGCAGGACGTCCTCGCCCGTCTGCTCAACGGCCGTGGCGCAGCCGCTGCGGTGGTGCCGGAACGCAAGAGCGGCCACGAGAACGAGCCGGCGGCGGAAGTCTGAGCCGACCCGCAGCCTCCTCCGCCAACTGCGGAGGCGTTCCGCCCGCGCCCTGAGCGGCGCAGCCCCTGGCGTGGCCTGTTGGCTGCGCCCGGGACAGGCCGCTCGGGCCGGTTTCCATCGATGACCGCCGTAGACCCAGGAAGACCAGGATGTCGGACACTCAAGCCGCAACTCCCGCGCAGGACGTATTGGACAAGGCCGTTGCCGAGGGCGGCGCCTACGAGGTGCTGCACAAGCGCCTGCTGGAGCAGGGCCAGCGCCTGCGGCAGACCGCCGAAAGGCTCAACGCCAGTCGCCTGGAGGAGTTCGGCGACAGCCAGATGGATGTGATCGGCCGGGTCCGCATCCGTACCGAAAACAACTGCATCGCCCGCGATATCGTCCAGGTCGGCGATTGCCTGCTGTTCGGCTACAACGTGTTCATCGGCCTGCGCAAGGAAACCGGCGTGGCCGACGTGTTCTCCCTCTACCGCCTGGTGGAGGGCAGCGAAGGCTACGAGGCGGAGCCTGTGCCACTGGGGGACAGCTTTCTTGCCGCGCCGGGCTTCGTCAACGACTTCAACGAGCTTTACACCTACTACAAGAACACCCGCCTGCTGCAATTGGCGATCCGCGACGGCAAGCTGCTGGCCAGCTTCCAGATCGGCGAGCGGATCACCGACATCCGCGTGTTCCGCTGGTCGATCTCCAGCGACGGCAGCGAAGTCCGCTACATCGACAACCGCGGCGAGCGCGACATCGCCTTGCCGGCACCGTTCGACTTCGAATGGCAGCGGGCTACCCGCGAGATGGTGGTGGAGGGCCGTTTCCCGCACCTGAACATCCTCGACACCCTGTTCGTCGAGACCATTGGTGGCGACCTGACCATCAAGGTCGAGAACAACACCGAGGTCGGCCTGGGCATCTATCGCGAAGAGGTGATGGACAAGACCCAGTCGCTGGACGACGCGCAGGTTGAATTCGCCCGCCTCGGCAGCCTGCTGCTGCTCAAGGTCCTGCCCTATCGCGAAGAGCAGTGGCGCTACCTGGTGTTCAACAGCCTGACCGGCAAGGTCGAGCGCATCGACGCCATCGGCCTGGCCTGCATCCAGTTGCCGGAGGACCACGGGATCATCTTCCCCGGCGGCTACTACCTGCAGAACGGCGAGTACCGCACCTTCGAGCAATCCATGGAAGGCATGCGCTTCAAGCGCTCGGTACGCTCGCCCAACGGCGAGGACGTGCAGTACGTTTTCTACCATCCCGAGCAGGGGCGGAACGTACTGCTCACCTACAACCTGATCAACCGCCAGTTGCAGAATCCGCTGTTCGGCCATGGCTACGCGCGCCTGGAGGACGGGCGCATGGTGATCTTCGCCGCCGAAGGCGAGGAACCGACCCGCATCCACCCGATGCAGGTCTGGCAGACGCCGTTCTGCACCGAGGAGTACGCGGCCCGCCAACCGGCGCGTAGCGGTTTCCTCGGGCGGATCGGCAATGCCGAGCTGGTGCGCGGCGTCTCCGACCTCTACGACCTGTGCCGGGAGATCGAGACTCCGGCGGTTTCGATCCAGCGCTACTCGCTGCTGTGCCAGAACACCCAGCGCCTGTTCGACGTCTACCACTGGCTCGGCAGCGACCAACTGGACGGCTTGGCGCCGCTGTTGCGCGAAGTGGCGGCGACCGCCGAGCTGGTGCTCGACGAGTACGAGAAGGTCGAGAGTATCCGCCGCCAGTCGGCCCAGGCGATGGTCGACGCGGAGGAGCGGCACAAGGCGCTGCTCTCCGGCTTGCTGCCCGACGGCTGGGACCGGGTGCAGCAGTTCGTCGACGGGCTCAACGGCATCACCGCCCAGCGTGGCTTGCTGCTGACCATCCGCGAGTACCGCTACATCGACGTGGCGCGACTCGACGCCATGGAGGCCGAACTGCTCGCGGCCCACGAGCGGGTGGCCGCCGCCACCGCGACCTTCCTCGCCAGCGAACAGGCCCTGCAGCCCTTGCTGGAGCGCCTGCAGAGCCTCGATGGCGAGGCGCAGAAAGCCGAGACCGTGGCCCAGCTCGGCGAGCCGCTGGCGGCCCTGGAGGCGATGGCCGGCGACCTCGACATGCTGTCCTCGCTGATGGCTTCGCTGCGCATCGACGACGCGACCCAGCGGACCCGGATCATCGAGTCGATCTCGGAGATCTACGCCCGCCTGAACCAGGCCAAGGCGCGCGCCGAGCAGCGGCGCAAGGGACTCGGTTCGAGCGAGACCGTGGCCCAGTTCGGCGCCCAGTTCAAACTGTTCGGCCAGGGCATCACCAACGCCCTGGCCCAGGCCCAGGACCCCGAGCGCTGCGACGAGCAACTGTCGCGTCTGCTGGTGCAACTGGAGGAACTGGAAAGCCAGTTCGGCGACCATGAGCAGTTCCTCGGCGACATCCTGGCCAAGCGCGAGGAGCTGCTGGAAACCTTCGAAGCGCACAAGCAGACCCTGCTCGACGAGCGCCAGCGCAAGGCCCAGGGACTGCTCGACGCCGCCCGGCGAATCCTCGACAGCCTGCAACGACGCACCGCGCGCTTCACCCAGGCGGAGGAACTGAACGCGTTCTTCGCCGCCGACCCGCTGATCCTCAAGTTGCGCGAACTGGCCGAACGTCTTCGCGAATTGAAGGATAGCGTCAAGGCCGACGACGTCGAGGCGCGCCTGAAGGCCGCGCGCGACCAGGCGGTCCGCGCATTGCGCGACAAGAGCGAGCTGTTCGAGGAGGGCGGCGACGTCATCCGCCTGGGCCCGCGCCACCGCTTCAGCGTCAACACCCAGGAACTCGACCTGACCCTGATGCCGCGCGGCGGCGCGCTGTACCTGCACCTGACCGGCACCGATTTCCTCGAACCGCTGCAGGACCCGCGGCTCGATGAGTTGCGCGGGTTCTGGCAGGTGAACCTGGAGTCCGAATCGGAGACGCTGTACCGCGCCGAATATCTCGCCGGCGAAGTGCTCGTCGCCGCCGACGCGGGCCGCGATGGCTTCAGCCTGGAGCGCTTGCAGGCGCTGCTGGCGCAGCCGGACGAGCTGGTGCGGGCGATCCGCGATTTCGCCGCGCCGCGCTACAAGGAGGGCTACGAGAAAGGCATTCACGACCACGATGCGGCGGCGATCCTGGTTCGCCTGCTGCCGTTGCGCGAGAGTGCCGGACTGCTGCGCTACGCGCCCTCGGCGCGGGCCTTCGCCAGCCTGTTCTGGAGCCGCCGGCGCGAGGAGCGGGAAGTCGCCGGCTGGCCCGAGCGGGCACGCAGCAGCCGCAGCATCCAGCAGATGTTCGGTCGTGACGACGGCCTGCTCGCCCTTCGCGGCGAAGTGGCCGCGGCGATGCGTGCGCTGCTCGCCGAACAGCCCATCGCGCTGGACCCGCAGCATATCGACGAGGCGGCCGAGTACCTGGTCTGGGAATTGTCCGCCGAGCGTCCCGAATTCACCTTCAGCAAATATGCCCGGCAATTGCAGGAAGGACTCAAGCTGCGCCTGCAAGGCGCGCGTCTATGGGACGACTACCGGCAGACCCTGGAGCGTCTCGGCGAGCGGCCCGCCGCCCAGTGGGAACTGGCCGGCAACTGGCTGCGCGGACTATGTGGCGACGCCGAGTTCCAGCCGCTGGCGGCCTACCTGGACGAGGCGGTGGCGCTCTCGTTGCTGGACGAGGAGATGCCACGACGGATCACCGAGGTCGACCTGCGCTTCCAGGTCGACGGCCTGATGGGCGAGCATCCGCGCATCGTCGAACGCGGCCTGGCGCTGGCGGTGGACGATTTCTTCGGCCGCCTGCGTCGCCATCGCCAGCAGTTCCTGCCAGGCTTGCGGCGCTACCAGGCGCTGCGCCAGGAGATCGTCGAACGCGAGCGCGAGGCATTGCGCCTGGCCGAGTTCAAGCCGCGACCGCTGTCCTCGTTCGTTCGCAACAAGCTGATCAATGACGTCTATCTGGGTGTCATCGGCGACAACCTGGCCAAGCAGATGGGGACGGTGGGCGAGAACAAGCGCACCGACCTGATGGGCCTGCTGATGCTGATCTCCCCGCCAGGCTACGGCAAGACCACCCTGATGGAGTACGTGGCGCACCGCCTGGGGCTGATCTTCATGAAGATCAACGGTCCTGCCCTCGGCCACGAGGTGCGCTCGCTCGACCCCGGGCAGGCGCCGGACGCGACTTCGCGGCAGGAACTGGAGAAGCTCAACCTGGCGCTGGAGATGGGCAACAACGTGATGCTCTATGTCGACGACATCCAGCACACCCATCCGGAGTTCCTGCAGAAGTTCATCTCCCTCTGCGACGGCACGCGCCGCGTGGAAGGGGTGTGGAAGGGCCGGACCAAGACCTACGACATGCGCGGGCGGAAATTCTGCGTGGTGATGGCGGGCAACCCCTACACCGAGTCCGGCGAGGTCTTCCGCATTCCCGACATGCTCGCCAACCGCGCCGACATCTACAACCTCGGCGACACCCTCAGCGGCATGCAGGAGGCGTTCTCCCTCAGCTACATCGAGAACGCCCTGACCTCCAACCCGGTTCTCGCGCCGCTGGCCACCCGCGACATGGCCGACGTCTATCGCTTCGTCGCCAAGGCCGAGGGCAAGCCGTTCTCCAGCAACGAGCTGGCCCACGGCTACAGCGGTGCCGAGATCAACGAGATCAGCAGCACCCTGCAACGCCTCATGCAGGTGCGCGACGTGGTGCTCAAGGTCAACCAGCAGTACATCGCCAGCGCCGCCCAGGCCGACCAGTACCGTAGCGAGCCGCCGTTCAAGCTGCAGGGCAGCTACCGCAACATGAACAAGATGGCGGAGAAGATCTCCGCGGTGATGAACGATGCCGAGCTGCTGCAACTGATCGCCGACCACTACCAGGGCGAGTCGCAGTTGCTGACCACCGGAGCCGAGGAGAACCTGCTGAAGCTCGCCGAACTGCGCGGCAACCAGAGCCCCGAGCAGGCCGAGCGCTGGGCGCAGATCAAGCGTGACTTCCTGCGCAACAAGTCCTTGGGCGGCAGCGACGCCGACGTCGGCGTACGGCTGGTGGCGCAGCTCAACGACCTGGTGGAAAGCGTCCGTGGCCTGGCTCGCGAACCCCAGCCGGTACAACCGGCGCCCTGGGACGAGTTGCTGGCTGGATTGCGCCAGCTCGGCCAGGGCGCGCCGGCGCTGAACGTCGAGGTGACGGCGCCTGCGCAGCCGGGCGTGCAGCAGGTGCTGGAGAGCCTTGCCGCCTGCCTGCAGGACAGTTTCCTGCCGCTGATCAAGGTGATGGACCGCAAGATCGACGTCGACCTGCGCACGCACAACCGCATCAACGAGATATCCAGCCGCCTCGACGAACTGGGCCGGTTGCTGGGCGGCGAGCAGAGGCCGCTGGAGAACGATCAACCCTGAGGACACGAGGAGCGGGAAATGGACTTCGACGGATTGGACCGCCAACTGCGCGACAGCCTGGCCGACCTGAAGCTGAGCAACGAGGAACGGGACGAACTGCGCCAACTGGGCGGCGAGCTGGCGCCCGACCAGGTGCGTTTCCTGCGCAACCGTGCCTTCGGCCTGGTGCGTGAGCTGGTCCTCGTGGAGGAGCAGGGCGAACGGATAGCCGCCCTGAAGTGGCTGGAGCAGGTGGTGCGCACCCTGGAGGTTACCGCGGCGGCGCCGCGCAGCCGCGCCAGCGCCTATTTCAGTCCCGGCGAGGAGTGTCGGCGGAAGATCCGCGAGCTGTGCCGGCAGGCCAGGCAGAGCCTGGACATCTGCGTGTTCACCATCTCCGACGACCAGCTCAGTGCGGAAATCCTGGCCTGCCATCGGCGCGGCGTTCCGGTGCGGATCATCAGCGACGATGACAAGCAGTTCGACGAAGGCAGCGACATCCATGCGCTGCGCGAGGCCGGCGTGCCGCTGCGAATCGACGACAGTCCCTTCCACATGCACCACAAGTTCGCCCTGGTGGATGGCGCCTGGCTGCTCAACGGCAGTTTCAACTGGACCCGCAGCGCCAGCGTCAACAACGAAGAGAACCTGCTGGTAACCGACGACGCCGTGCTGATTGGCGCCTATCGGCGCGAATTCGAGGAACTCTGGGGCCGCTACGCCCCGCGCTGAGCGGCAGGGACGCGAGAAAGGCAGGGCAGGCGGTCGGCCGGCGGACCGCACGCGGGCGGGTTTCAGGTTAGACTTGCGCCCTTTCGCTTCCCACGCCGGTATTCCCATGGCCCTGCAATCCACGCCCTATAAAGCCGATATTTCCCTCACCGACCTGGACCGCGGGGTCTACGAGACGTTGCGCCTGACCGTGGCCCGGCACCCCTCCGAGACCGAGGAGCGCCTGGCCGTGCGCTTGCTGGCCTACGTGCTGTGGTACGGCGAGCAGATCGCCTTCGGGCGTGGCCTGTCGGACGTGGACGAACCGGCGCTCTGGGAAAAGAGCCTGGACGGCCGGGTCCTGCACTGGATCGAAGTCGGCCAGCCGGACGCCGAGCGCATCACCTGGTGCTCGCGTCGCTGCGAGCGCTTCAGCCTGCTCGCCTATGGCAACCTGCGGGTCTGGCAGACCAAGGTGCTGGACAGCGTGCGCAGCCTGAAGAACATCAACGTCGCGGCAGTGCCCCAGGAACCCCTGGAGAGCCTGTCCCGCGACCTGCCGCGTTCGATCAACTGGACCGTGATGATCAGCGAGGGCACCCTGTTCGTCACCGACGAGAACGGCCAGCACGAGTTGCAGCTGGAATGGCTGCAGGGCGAGCGTTGATCGCCGCCGCCGTTTCCTTCCGTCGAGCCGAACGAGTGACCTGATGCGTATCGAACCCCGCCCCCTGCCCGAAACCCTGCCCGATCTCGGCGACCTTCCGCCATTGCTGGCACGCCTGTACGCAGCTCGTGGCGTGCGTTGCGCCGAGGAGCTGGACAAGGGCCTGGCGCGGCTGATTCCCTTCCAGCGGCTGAAAGGCATCGAGGAGGGCGTGGCGCTGCTGGTGGATGCCCTGGAGGGCGGCCAGCGGATTCTCATCGTCGGCGACTTCGACGCCGACGGCGCCACCGCCAGCAGCGTCGGCGTGCTGGCCCTGCGCATGCTCGGCGCGGCCTGGGTCGATTACCTGGTGCCGAACCGCTTCGAGTACGGCTACGGCCTGACCCCGGAGATCGTCGGCGTGGCCCTGGAGAAGCGTCCCGACCTGCTGGTGACGGTGGACAACGGCATCTCCAGCGTGGACGGCGTCCAGGCGGCGAAAGCCGCGGGGCTCAAGGTGCTGGTCACCGACCACCACCTGCCTGGCCCGGAACTGCCGGCGGCGGATGCGATCATCAACCCCAACCAGCCGGGCTGCGAATTCCCCAGCAAGGCCATGGCCGGGGTCGGGGTGATCTTCTATGTGATGCTGGCGTTGCGGGCGCGCCTGCGCGAGCTGGACTGGTTCGCCCGGCGCGGGCTGAAGGAACCGAACCTCGCCGAGCTGCTCGACCTGGTGGCGCTGGGCAGCGTCGCCGATGTGGTGCCGCTCGATGCCAACAACCGCATCCTGGTCCACCAGGGCCTCGCGCGCATCCGCGCCGGCCGCGCCCGGCCGGGCTTGCGCGCGCTGCTGGAGGTGGCCGGGCGGCCTCCGGTACGGATCACCTCCACCGACCTGGGTTTCATCCTCGGTCCGCGCCTGAACGCGGCGGGTCGGCTCGACGACATGTCCCTCGGCATCGAATGCCTGCTCTGTGACGACGAAGCGCTGGCCCGCGACATGGCGGTGCAGCTCGACCAGTTGAACCAGGACCGCAAGGCCATCGAGCAGGGTATGCAGCGCGAGGCGCTGGCGCAGCTCAAGGAGCTGAGCCTGGAGCAACTGCCGTTCGGCTTGTGCCTGTTCGACGCCGACTGGCACCAGGGGGTGATCGGAATCCTCGCCTCGCGCCTGAAGGAGCGTTACCACCGGCCGACCATCGCCTTCGCCGACGCCGGCGACGGCAGCCTGAAAGGCTCGGCACGGTCGATTCCCGGCTTCCACATCCGCGACGCGCTGGACGCGGTAGCCGCCCGTCATCCCGGGCTGATCAGCAAGTTCGGCGGCCACGCGATGGCTGCCGGACTATCGTTGCCGCAGGAAAACTTCGGCGCTTTCTCCGCCGCCTTCGATGCCGAAGTACGCCGCCAACTGGCCGAGGAGGACCTGGCCGGGCGCCTGCTCTCCGATGGCCAGTTGAGCATCCAGGAGTTCCACCTGGAGCTGGCGCGCGCGTTGCGCCAGGCCGGTCCCTGGGGCCAGCACTTTCCCGAGCCGATGTTCCACGGGGTGTTCCAGCTGGTGCAGCAGCGGATCGTCGGCGAGCGTCACCTGAAGCTGGTGCTGAAAAGCGAATGCGGCTCGCTGCAACTGGATGGCATTGCCTTCAACATCGACCGCGAGCAGTGGCCCAACCCTACCGTGCGCTGGGCCGAGCTGGCCTACAAGCTCGACGTCAACGAATTCCGCGGCCAGGAAAGCGTGCAACTGATGATCGTCCACATGGCCCCTCGCTGAGCGCGTCCCGGGGCTGGGGGCAACCTAGCTGCCACCTGCTTTTCTGCTAGCTATTCCAGCGAAAACATACAGATTTCCGGCGAAATCAAGGCTACCTGCCAGTTCTGGCAGGTTTGGCCGCGGGTTCTTTTTGGTACACGAAAGCACCGTCGAAAACGGGACCGAGCCAGGGGAGTGCAGTTCCTTCTACCCGAAGGACTGATACGGCTGTTCCGATCAGCCCACAAGGCGGCGGTAAGCGTCGGCCGAGTACTTCGGCCTGAAAAAACCAGGAGAACTGAACAAGATGAAGAAGGTTTCTACGCTTGACCTGTTGTTCGTTGCGATCATGGGTGTTTCGCCGGCCGCTTTTGCCGCCGACCTGATCGACGTGTCCAAACTCCCCAGCAAGGCTGCCCAGGGCGCGCCCGGCCCGGTCACCTTGCAAGCCGCGGTCGGCGCCGGCGGTGCCGACGAACTGAAAGCGATCCGCAGCACGACCCTGCCCAACGGCAAGCAGGTCACCCGCTACGAGCAATTCCACAACGGCGTACGGGTGGTCGGCGAAGCCATCACCGAAGTCAAGGGTCCCGGCAAGAGCGTGGCGGCGCGGCGCAGCGGCCATTTCGTCGCCAACATCGCCGCCGACCTGCCGGGCAGCACCACCGCGGCGGTATCCGCCGAGCAGGTGCTGGCCCAGGCCAAGAGCCTGAAGGCCCAGGGCCGCAAGACCGAGAATGACAAAGTGGAACTGGTGATCCGCCTGGGCGAGAACAACATCGCCCAACTGGTCTACAACGTCTCCTACCTGATTCCCGGCGAGGGACTGTCGCGGCCGCATTTCGTCATCGACGCCAAGACCGGTGAAGTGCTCGATCAGTGGGAAGGCCTGGCCCACGCCGAGGCGGGCGGCCCCGGTGGCAACCAGAAGATCGGCAAGTACACCTACGGTAGCGACTACGGTCCGCTGATCGTCAACGACCGCTGCGAGATGGACGACGGCAACGTCATCACCGTCGACATGAACGGCAGCACCAACGACAGCAAGACCACGCCGTTCCGCTTCGCCTGCCCGACCAACACCTACAAGCAGGTCAACGGCGCCTATTCGCCACTGAACGACGCGCATTTCTTCGGCGGCGTGGTGTTCAACCTGTACCGGGACTGGTTCGGCACCAGCCCGCTGACCCACAAGCTGTACATGAAGGTGCACTACGGGCGCAGCGTGGAGAACGCCTACTGGGACGGCACGGCGATGCTCTTCGGCGACGGCGCCACCATGTTCTATCCGCTGGTGTCGCTGGACGTGGCGGCCCACGAGGTCAGCCACGGCTTCACCGAGCAGAACTCCGGGCTGATCTACCGCGGGCAATCCGGCGGAATGAACGAGGCGTTCTCCGACATGGCCGGCGAGGCCGCCGAGTTCTACATGCGCGGCAAGAACGACTTCCTTATCGGCTACGACATCAAGAAGGGCAGCGGTGCGTTGCGCTACATGGACCAGCCCAGCCGCGACGGGCGATCCATCGACAACGCCTCGCAGTACTACAACGGTATCGACGTGCACCACTCCAGCGGCGTGTACAACCGTGCGTTCTACCTGCTGGCCAACTCGCCGGGCTGGGATACCCGCAAGGCCTTCGAGGTGTTCGTCGACGCCAACCGCTACTACTGGACCGCCACCAGCAACTACAACAGCGGTGCCTGTGGAGTGATTAGCTCGGCGCAGAACCGCAACTACTCGGCGGCTGACGTCACCCGGGCGTTCAGCACCGTCGGCGTGACCTGCCCGAGCGCGTTGTAAGCTCGGTGGCCCCGGCCGGCACTCCAGGAAGGAATGCCGGCCGGGGCCGCTCAAGCCGTCTTCCGCCAGGAGGACGGCTGCTTTATGTCGCTTAGGCCGTTGGCCTCCGCGAACCCGGTCTAAAGTTCAGGTGTGAGCATTTATTCCAAGACCGACCGGGAGTCCTGCCATGAGTCTGCTGTTCGAGCCTCTTAGCCTGCGTCAAATCACCTTGCCCAACCGCATCGCCGTATCGCCCATGTGCCAGTATTCGGCGCAGGAGGGCCTGGCCAACGACTGGCATCTCGTGCACCTGGGCAGTCGCGCGGTGGGCGGCGCCGGCCTGGTGATCGTCGAAGCCACCGCGGTGTTGCCCGAGGGACGCATCACCGCTGACGACCTCGGCATCTGGAGCGACGCGCATGTCGAGCCGTTGCATCGCATCACCCGTTTCATCGAGTCCCAGGGCGCGGTCGCTGGGGTCCAGCTGGCCCACGCCGGGCGCAAGGCGAGTACCTGGCGGCCGTGGCTGGGCAAGCACGGCAGCGTGCCGATCGGCGACGGCGGCTGGATACCGGTGGCGCCGTCGGCGATCCCGTTCGATCCCCAGCACACGACCCCCGAGGCCCTGAGCGAGGCGCAGATCGAGGCGCTGGTGCAGGCCTTCGTACGCGCCGCCGAGCGCTCCCTGGCTGCCGGCTTCAAGATCGCCGAGGTGCATGCGGCCCACGGTTACCTGTTGCATCAGTTCCTCTCGCCGCTGTCGAACCAGCGTCGCGACCAGTACGGCGGCTGCTTCGAGAACCGCATCCGCCTGCTTCTGCAGGTCACCGCCGCGGTGCGCAAGGCCTGGCCGGAAGAGTTGCCGCTATTCGTGCGGCTGTCCGCCACCGACTGGGTGGAGGATGGCTGGAACCCCGACGAGACCGTGGAGCTGGCCCGGCGGCTGAAGGACCTGGGCGTGGACCTGATCGACGTGTCTTCCGGCGGTACCGCGGCGAATGCGGAAATCCCGGTAGGGCCGGGCTACCAGACCGAGTTCGCCGAACGGGTGAAGAAGGAGGCCGGCATCGCCAGCGGCACGGTGGGCATGATCACCGAGCCGGTGCAGGCCGAGCATATTCTGCGCACCGGTCAGGCCGACCTGATCCTGCTTGCCCGTGAACTGCTGCGCGATCCGTACTGGCCGTTGCACGCCGCCGACGAACTGCGCAACGAGCAGATGCCCTGGCCGCCGCAATACCTGCGAGCCGCTCATCGCAGCACGCCGCCGCGCAAATCCCTGGAAATGCAGTGAGCCGTCGGGGCCGTCGGCGCGGCGAGGCGCCGGCGGCCCACCTGATGGAAACCTTTGCCGCCCTTGGCGGTCTGCCTGGCATCAGGAAATCATCCTGAGCGTTTCGCGGGAGATATTGCGTAATGGCAATATGATGCTATTCTCCCGCGACGTTCGCTCCGGACCGCACTTCGAGAAAGGATGCTCGCATGCACGCTACCGCCGGTTCTCCCCACGCCTCCCTGCCTGACAGCGATGTCGCCCTGCTGGCCAATATCCTGGTCCTGGCGACACGCAACATGAACAACATGACCACCATGCTGGCGCACCTTTCGGTGGAACTCAGCCAGAGCGAAGAGCCACGCCTGCAACGGGTCGGTCATCGGGTCCTGAACGAACTCTCGGAGCTGGGGGCCGCCCTGGAGACCCAGTGGGACCTGATCGGCGCGCTGTCGCGTTTCTCGCCCCTGCTCGATCGCACCCTGCCGCGCCAGGAACCCCTGGTCACCGAGATCCACCTCACCGATCTGCCGGGCCAGGCGCTGCCGCCCTCCGCCTGAACGGCGCGTCGCTCAGCCCTGCGCGGGGCGCTGCGACAGGTGTTCCAGGTAGCAGGCGATGATGTCCACCGACAGCTTGAGGCGGGTTTCCAGCAGCGCCATGGTCGGCTGGAAGTCGGCCACGCTGAGGGCCTTGAGGAACAGGTCGGCCTTGAGCATCTCGAGAAACTGGCAGGCCACCGCGTAGAGCGTTTCCTCGTCCATGTGGGGGGCGACCGCTGCCAGTCGCTCGCTGAGCAGCAGGTAGCTCTGCTGCGGCCCCTGCTCGTAGAAGGACTTGCCGATTGCCGGAAACCTCGGAGATTCCGCCACCACCAGGCGATAGAGGCTCTGGCAGCGGGGATCGAGCAGGCTGGTGAGAAAGCGCCGGCCGAAATGCTCGAGGGTGGCGCTCAGCGTGGCGGCGGGGCGCGGCTGATCGGCGCTGTCGTCGAAGATTTCCTCGATCATGTGGGCGATCACCGCGGCGAACAGGCCTTCCTTGCCGCCGAAGGAGCTGTACAGGGTTCCCCGTGAACCACCGGCCCGTTCAATCACCATGTCCAGGGTGGTGCCTTCGAAACCGTGTTCGAGAAAGGCCTGGGTGGCGGCGTCGAGCATGGCGCGGCGGCGTTGCCTGCCGCGTTCGGTCAGACGGGGGGACGCATCGTTCATGGGCGGTATCGGGCCTCGCGGGGTGGCGGTCGGAAGGTGCGCATGGTGGGCCGTCGGGACGGTCCGTTCAAGTCTCCAGGCGGTTTGCTGAGAGCGTTTCTCGTTAGGGTTGACGCTGGTCATTTAAGAACTGTATCGTACAGTACTGTTTTGGCAAGCACTTCCGCTCATTCCTCCGCCTTGCCTCCCCGCAGGAGTCCCCCATGAATGCCCCCGCTAAGAGCCTGTTGGATATCGATGCCTTTCCCCTGGTCCAGGTCCGCGAGATGCCCCGCGAGCTGGCCGATGTCGAGCGCTGGTTGGAGGAGGTCGAAGCGCTGCTGGCCGTCGAGTGCGATTTCGCCCTGGTCTATCCGCCACTCCCGCAGGAAGAAGCTGAAGGCGACCAGCAAGCGCGCAAGCGCCTGGTGTTATGGCTCAAGGAAAATCGCCAGCGCTTCGTCGAGCATTGCCGGGGCATCCTGCTCAGTGCCAACGGCCAGCCGGACAACCTCGCCGACCTGCAGCAGCTGGCGCCGGTGCTGCAGGCTGTCTACGGCCCGCCGGTGAGCGTGGCGCCGGACCTGGCGTCCGCCCGCGGCATGGCGAAGGCGCTGCTGAGCGGGCCGGCGACGGGGATGAACTGGTGACGCCGCCATGTCCCTGAACACTCCGCGCAACAAACCGTCCCGCACCGAGACCGAGGCTGTCGCTGCCACCTCGGGACGATCCGCCGTCGGTCGGCGGGATTACACCGAGCAGCTGCGCCGGGCGGCCCGGCGCAATGCCTGGGACCTCTACGGCGAGCACTTCTACTGAGCGGGCGTGCCGGATTGCCATTGGTGCGGGCGATGGAACACATCGTTTGATTCCTGGGCTCTTTACCTCAAGTTAACTTGAGCTATCAGAATCCGCGCAGAGCGTCTGGCGACTTTGCCGGGCGCCACTCCATGCCCGGAGGCAACGATGGATAGCCCGTCCACTCCCGCTCGTCCGCACCCCCAGGCCAGCCCGCGATGGCTGGCAGTTGCCAATGTGATCTTCGCCGGCATCGCCGCCGCCCTGCATGTCGGCAAGGCGACCATCGCCCTGCCGTCGCTGCAACGGAGCTTCGGCGGCGACCTCGCCGCGCTGAGCTGGATCATGTCCGCCTTTCCGTTCGTCGGCGTATTCGGCGGCATCGCCGCTGGCCTCCTGGTGCGTCGCTGGGGAGATCGCCGGCTGCTGACCGGCGGACTGGCGATTCTCGGCGGAGCGAGCCTGCTCGGTGCGTCGATGCAGGACTTCGCCTGGTTGCTCGCCACTCGCTTCGTCGAGGGGCTCGGTTTCCTCATCGTGGTGGTGGCGGCGCCCGCCGTGTTGCACAGGATCACCAGCGAGACGCGGCGCAGCGTGGTGTTCGGTCTGTGGAGCACCTTCATGGCAGGCGGAATCGCCCTCTCGATGCTGTTCGGGCCGCTGCTCGCGGACTGGCGCGCCGACTGGCAACTGAGCGCACTGCTGGTACTGGTCGCGGCGCTGCTGCTGCCGCTCAGCGTCCCTGCCGACGATGGGCGCAGGGCGGCAGGCGTGAGGCCGGCCGGTCTTGGCACGTTGCTCAAGGTTCCGGCGATCACCCTGCTGGCGCTCGGCTTCACCACCTACAACCTGCAGTTCTTCGCCCTGATGACGTTCCTCCCCGTGTTCCTCATGCAGCGCCTGGGTGTCGCCCTGGAGACTGCGGGACTCATCGGCGCGGCCATCGTCGCGGCGAACGCCCTGGGCAATGTCGCGGCGGGCTTCATCCTTTCCCGCGGCATACGTCCCGGCGCCTTGCTGGTGACCACCGCGATCCTGATGGGAGTCACCGGTGCGGCGTTCTTCCATGCCGCGACGCCGGGGCTCCTGGCGATTGCGCTGGGGTTCGTCTTCTCGGCGGTCGCCGGCATGCTTCCCACCACCGTGCTGGCGACCGCGCCGCTGGCCTCGCCCACGCCTTCGCTGACGCCACTGGCCATCGGCTGGGTAATGCAGGGCAACTACCTGGGGCAGGTGATCGGCCCCTTGCTGATCGGCCTGATCGTCAGCCGTTTCGACTGGTCGGGCGCGATCGGCCTGATGCTGGTCGCGGGCGCGGCGGGGGCCGTCCTGGGGTTCTGCCTGCTGCGTGTGCTGGACGGCCTGCCTCGCGCCATTGCCACGGGTTCCGCGGCTCGCCCCGCGGATTAGAAGAGAAACCGGCTTCGTGCAGGGCGGATAGTCGAGCGACTATTCGTCCTGCGCATGGCGGCCAGAGGCCGCCGCCGTCCCTCGGCTCAGTCGTCGCGGGTGAGCACTTCCAGCAGTTCGATCTCGAACAGCAGGTTGGAGTGGGGCTTGATGTGCGCGCCGACCTGCCGTTCGCCGTAGGCCAGGTGGGAAGGGACGAACAGCCGTCGCTTGCCACCGACTTTCATGCCCATCAGGCCCTGGTCCCAACCCTTGATCACTCGTCCGGTGCCGATCACGCACTGGAATGGCCGGCCGCGCTCGTAGGAGG
Organism: Pseudomonas sp. YA1; assembly: GCF_058680555.1. Taxonomy (NCBI): domain Bacteria; kingdom Pseudomonadati; phylum Pseudomonadota; class Gammaproteobacteria; order Pseudomonadales; family Pseudomonadaceae; genus Pseudomonas; species Pseudomonas sp. YA1. The sequence goes on along the minus strand of NZ_JBZWBG010000002.1, from coordinate 304,112 downwards.
AGTCGAACAGCGTGCCGTCTTCCAGGGTGCCCTTGTACTGGGTGGTGATCAGCGCACCCTTCACTACCTCCTTGCCGTCGCCCAGGAGGAGGTCTTCGATCTGCAGTCGGTCGTTCATGGGGCGGTACCTGCGCGGTTTGCGGAAAGCCGCGATTCTGCCAGCAAGCGCGCCGCCTGTCGCCGAGCCGACGGACCAGGGCATTGCCAGGCGGTCCGCGGCACGGGCATCATGCCCGCGCCTTTCCGCCGGGAAGGCTACCGCGTTCCGCGATGTCGCGCGCATCGCGGCTGGACACATATCTCAGGGATCATACGAGAACATATCCGCATGCAAAGACTGTCGCGTATCGGCCGCAACACCCTCGCCGTCTCCGTTTCCACCTTGCTCCTCAGCGCCTGCAACCAGGGCGACGATGCGCCGAAGCCTGCGGCGGTCGCGCCGCAACCGGCCGCACCGAGCATGGCTGCACTGAGCATCCCGCTATGCCTCAACGGCCAGTGCGCGGTGATCGACCAGGACGCCAAGCTGCTCGTGCCGTTCGACAACGACTACGACAATATCGTCGCCAGCGCCTACCAGGGCACCCTGATGGCGGCGCGCGAGGAGCGCTGGAACCTGATCCAGGCGAAGGACGGCAAGGTGTTGCGCGACGATATCGGCGAAGCCCTGTCGCTGCTCACCCCCGACCTCTATGGCTTCGTCCGCGATGGCAAGTACGGCGTGGTCGACGGCCAGGGCAAGGAAGTCCAGGCGCCGCGTTTCGACGACATCTACCCCAACAGTGCCAACGAATTCATCATCTACGAGATCGATGGCAAGCGCGGCATCCTCGATGCCAAGGGCAAGCAGCTCACCGAGGCGCTCTACGACACCACCCTGGTCAACGGCAGCGTCGCCGAACACGGCGGCTTGATCAGCGCCGAGCGTGGCGAGGAGAAGTGGATCATCAACCTCGCCACCGGCGAACAGAAGGCCGTGGCCTACGAGAGCCTGGGCGACCTCCACGACGGCGTGATGAGCGCCAGCGTCATCGGCAAGGGCTCCCAACTGGTGGATGCCAAGGGCGACGTGGTCGGTGACGGCAAGAGCTACGATTACCTGGGCACCCCGGCCAACGGCCTGGTCGCGTTCCGCGAGAAGTACGACAGCCCCTGTGGCTACCTCGACTACCAGGGCAAGGTGGTGATCGCCGCCCAGTTCGCCGGTTGCGGCGCCTTCGGCAAGCAGGGCGGGCTGGCCCAGCAGCGCATGGAAGATGGCTCGTCGGGCAAGTACGGCCTGATCGATCGCAGCGGCGCCTGGAAGGTGCAGCCGCAGTACGATTCGGCCGACAGCGCCGGCCTCACCGCGCTTGGCTACACCGTCGACGTGCCCGGGCTGGCTGCCGTCGGCGTGAGCACCGGCCTGTTCAGCGCCGACTTCGGCATCTTCAACCTCGACGAAGGCAGCGAGTGGGTGAAGCCGGGTTATGCGCAGATCGGCGCGCTGGGCAACGACCTGTTCGTCGTGGCGAAGAAGGGCGGGCCGCAGAAGACCGTCAGCTTCATGGGTTCGGAAAGGCAGGTGCCGGTGGTGGGCCTGATGGACCGCAGCGGCAAGATGCTGCTGGAGCCGGGCGAACTGATCAGCATCCAGTCTGCGTATGACGGTCGTTTCCTGGAAGCTCTCGACGGTATGGACAACGCTGCCCACACCGTGTTGCTCGATCGCCAGGGACGCACGCTGGTTCCGGCGCTCTGGCAGAAGCTGGAGGTGAATCCGCAGCAGGGTTACATCCTGGGCTACGAAGTCAGCGGCACTGGCGACGAGGCGACGGAAACCTTGCGCGCACTGTACGACCTGAACGGCAAGCCGCGCTTCACCGTGGCCACCACCGATTGCGGCGCCGAACAGTTGCTCGACGGCAATGGCAAGGCGATCTGGCCGCAGGACCCGACGCCGTATTGCCAGTCGGACGACGAGCAGGGCGACGAAGGCGAGCCGGAGCAGGAGCCGGCGCCCGCCGAAGAGAGCGAGGAAACCAGCGAGAGCTGAGTTCCCTGCGCGCGTCCGCCCCTTGCGGCGGGCGCGCGGTTCCGCTGTTTCGCCGTGGCTGGTGGCCACGGCCTTCCCTCACTGGCGGTGCCAGAAGTCCGAATACTCCTCGAACGGGTAGCGCTCGCCGTCGTAGCGCAGCGTGCGCTTCACCGTGCGCAAGGGTTTGCCGTTCTCCGTTTCGCCGTCGCTGACCCGCGAGGTGACGACCAGGTCGGCAAAGCCGTTGGAGCGTCCGCGGCCGAGTTCCAGGGTCAGGTGCGAGACTTCCTGTTCGAACCCCGGCTCGGCGGAGCAGACCGAGCCTTTCAGCGTCCTCCACTGGTCCAGGTAGGTGTTGAGCACCGGCCGCAGCTTGCCGTCGCCGGCCGGCACCACCAGGGTCAGCAGGTTGTCGAAGCCGGCTTCCGGACAACTGGCGCCACGCGCCACGCTATGGAATACCACGCCGAAGGCGCGCACCGTCGGGCTCAGGCGATAGCGTGCGGTGTCCAGCCAGAGGCTGTCGCTGCCGACGGCGACGGACGCGTCTTCTTCGAAGTCGCTGTCGTAGCGTTCGAGCAGCCTGCCGCTGCGGCTGTCGGCCTTGGCCAATAGCAGATGCGGGTGGCGTTCGCCTTCCACGGCGGTGTCGCCCGGATCCAGGTAGGCCATGGCGATCACCGTCTGCGCGGGGTCGTCCGGCCAGGGCTTGCAGGCCACGGCGAGGAACGGACCGGAAGATTCGTACGAAGGGGCTATCCAGCCATCGTGGCCGACCTGCCTGGCTACGGCGTCAAGCAGTCGCGACGCGCAGGGCTGCGGTTCGCGGGCTTCGGCCTGGCTGGCGAGTCCCAGCAGCAGGAGGCAGAGTCGGGCGGAGAGGCGGCGGTTACGGTCCATGTGAAAAGAGTCCTTTGGCGGAGGCGGGCACGGAAGACGCCCGGCGCTGCGGGACATTCTAGCTGCTGCGCGGACCTTGCGAAGCGGGCTGGCGGGGCGGACATATCGCGGCCGCGCTGCTCAGGCCAGGCCGTTTTCCCGGATGTAGATAAAGAGTCCGGCATTGCTGTCCAGGCCAAGCTTGCGCATGGCGCTGCTCTTTTGCGCGCTGATGGTCTGCTTGCTGCGGCACAGTCGGATGGCGATTTCCCCGACCGCCAGGCCGCTGCCGTACAGGCGCAGCACTTCCACTTCGCGCGGGGTGAGTTGTTCGAGGCTGGCCAGCGGCTTGCCGTGCTCGGCTTCGCCCACTTCCAGCAGGTGTGCGATGGAGCGCGAGATGAATGGTCGACGGCCGGCGTGGCGGATCGCCTTGGGCAGATCGTCGAGCATGCCGCGTTTGCTCACCAGGCCGTGAATGCCCAGCTTGAGCAGGGATGAAACGAGTGCCGGGTTGCCGAGCATGGTGACGACGATGATCGGCAGGTCCGGATAGCGCCGCCGGACCTTCTGCACCAGGTGCAAGCCGTCGGCCTGCTGGCTGCCGGGCATCATCAGGTCGGTGATCAGCAGGTCGCAGGGGTGCGCTTCGAGCTGCGCCAGCAAGCCATCGGCGTCCTGGGCCTGGGCGACGATCCGCAGGTCGTCGTACGCACTCAGCAGATAGCGCATGCCGATCAGGGTGAGGGCGTGGTCGTCGACGAGGATGACGCGTGTTTTCATGAAATCGAACCCGATCGAGGTGGAGGTTTCCGCAGCGGCTACCGGCAACGCCGACAGGCGGATAATCCGCCAGGAGGCAGCTCCGGACGGGCTCGAATTCTAGCGATGGTGTCTGTCGGTTTAATCAGGACTTTTCTGAATGCTAGTAGGAAATTTCCTATGTGTTTTCCCTAGGTTATTTCGAGGGGAGGCCGAGAAACATAGGGTCTTTGAACGGCTTTCGTGGAGTAGGGGTTGAAATCTCTGTCAGTACATTTCTGTCAGTCTTGCTGGACATCGGAAGGGCGCGACGGCAGCGCGGGTCCCGCTGCCGTCGCCGTCCTTCAACCCAATTCGCGGACTGCCCGCACCGCCTGGTCGATGGCGGCATGGGCGTAGGCATCCCAGGCCGCATCCGAGTTGGCGATGGTGACATTGCCGACCTTGCTTCGCGCCAGTTCCATCAGCGCTTCGCTTTCCGCCTCGTCGTCGTAGAGGGTATTCATGAAGTAGGAGTAGCCGTGCGACCAGCGGTTCACGGTGATGCCGGTGATGTCGCGACGGTGGTCGAAGCCGGCCGGGCCGAGCATGGCCTGGAGCTGGTCGCGGATGTCCTTTTCCAGTTGCTCGAAGCTCATCGCGTAGAGCTTGCTGCGGCCTACGCGAGCCTGGGTGCGGGCGTCCATGCCGGCGTTCGGGGTGGTCGGCACGTAGACCATGTGCACGCCGATCGGCTGCCGCGGGTCGCGCGGGTGCCGGTAGCTGTCGAGGTCGACCGGGAAGTCCAGCTTGATCCGCGAGTAGGGCAGGGTCGGCGCGTAGATCTCGTGGATGCCGAGGGTCTTCCAGGCCTGCCAGTTGCGCAGCAATACCTTGGTGTACACCAGCGGGAACTTGACGTTCTGGCTCAGCGCGTGGGCCTGCTCCTCGGAGAGGTCGCGCAGCAGGTACGGCACCATCATGTTGTAGCAGGCCATCACGCAGTGCTTGCCGCGTACCCGGTGTAGGCGGCCGGCGCGGCTGTAGCCGACATCGACGCCGCCGGCGCGGTTGCGCACGCTGACGGCGGTGCTGTTCAGGCGCAGGCGCACCGGGTGCCCGGCGAGGTCCAGCTTCGAGTAGTCGAAGCGGGCCATGACGATGTCCTCCATGCCTCGGCCCGGCGCCACCGCGGGGATCAGGTCGCGCACCATGAGCCGAGCCAGCGAGGCGTTGCCGTCGGGGAAATGGTAGATGTACGGCTCGTCCATTTCCGCCTGGGCCTCCTCGCTGGGTTGCGGCAGGCCGAGGGCGTCGAAGCCGGGGAAGCCGGCGGCGTATGCGTCGGCCGCCGGCAGGGCGTCGGCGCCGAGGGCAGAGAAGTCGTTGCTGCGGCCCTGGAAGTACTTCACCGAGGTTTCCGAGAGCCCGACGTTCTTGAGCAGGTAGTCGCGGTAGCTGGTCTTCGCCAGGTAGGTTTCCTTCTCTTCCACGTTCTTGCCGGCAAGATAGTCGCGAGGTGATTCGTACAGCGCGATGAGCGCCTCCCGGTCTTCGCGGCTCAGCGGAAAGTCGCCGATGAAGGCGCGCCAGGAGCGGGCATTGAGACGATCGCGGGGGACCTCGTCGGCAACCATCGGCGTCGGGTCACCGCTGACCAGCTTGTCCACGCCGAAGCTGGCCTTGTCGAAGAACACCGCGCGGGACAGGCCCAGGCCGGGGTAGAAGTCGGTGTCGAAGGCTGTCTCGAAGCGCTTGAGCTCGACGCCCAGGCGTTTCAGCAGGTGTTTGGCGTCTTCGCTGTAGAGGGCGTTCGGCGATTGCAGCGACTCGCTGCCGCCGTAGCCGAGGATGGTGCGCCCGCCGGCCTGGAATTCGTTGCGCTTGGCATGGCCGCCGAAGTCGTCGTGGTTCTCGATGACGAGGATGCGCGCCGCGGGGTGCCGTTCGCGATAGAACCAGGCGGCGGCGAGGCCGCTGATGCCGCCGCCGACCACCACCAGGTCGTATTCCTCTTCGATCGGCAGGTGGTCGACATCGAAGGTCTTCTTCTCCCAGCCCATCTGGTGTGCGACTTCGAAGGCGCCCGGATGGCTACCGCGCAGGCCGGTGAGCGCGGGCGGATAGTAGCGGCCGCCGGGGGCGGCGCGGAGGATCTCGGCGGGGGTCAGGCCTGCGGCGATGGTCAGGGCTACGCCGTTCAGGAAGTCGCGGCGGGAGATGGTCATGGGAAGTCCTTTGCGAGGCAGTGGGTGGCTCGGGGGAGCCATGTTCACAGATTGCTGTTGCGAATGCGCGCGGAGCGGCTGGCGTCGGACGCCGACCCGCAGTCGCGGGCGGGCGCGGAGTTTAGAGGGCCATGCCGGCGCGTCGAAGGGCTTTCTGCTGGCACTAGGCCTCTATCTGGAGAAATGTGACATGTGTCGCGCTTTGCCACGGTGTCCGCGGAGGCCGGCAATATCTCGAAGCAAACTCCCGGCGGGCAGCGCGGACGCGAAGGGCTAGAGTCGGTCGAATCCGGTTGTTACCGAACGTCCTGGAGGTTCCTCATGAATACCCGTGGTTTGCTCGACCAATTGCTCAAGTCCGGGCAGGAAATGTTGCAGAACAAGTCCGGCGGCAAGCCCGGCGCCAGCGGCGGCGGACAGCTCGGCAGCCTGCTTTCCGGCGCCGGCGGCGGAGCCCTGGCGGCCGGCGCCATCGGCCTGCTGCTGGGAAACAAGAAGGCGCGCAAGTTCGGCGGCAAGGCGATCACCTACGGCGGCCTCGCCGCTCTCGGGGTGATCGCCTACAAGGCCTACAACAACTGGCAGCAGCAACAGAACGGCGCCGCGCCGCAGGCGCAGCCGCAGACCGTCGACCGCCTGCCGGAAGTCCAGGCCGAAGTGCATAGCCACGCGATCCTCCAGGCCATCGTCGGTGCGGCCAAGGCCGACGGCCACATCGACGAGCGCGAACGGCAGATGATCGAAGGCGAGGTGGCCAAGCTGACCAGCGACCGCGAGGTGCAGGGCTGGCTGGAGCGCGAGCTGAACAAGCCGCTGGACCCGGCCGAGATCGCCCGTGCCGCGAGCACCCCGGAGATCGCCGCGGAGATGTACCTGGCCAGCCTGCTGATGGTCGACGAGGAAAGCTTCATGGAGCGCTCCTACCTCGAGGAGCTGGCGCGGCAGCTGCGCCTGGAACCCTCGTTCAAGCTGGAGCTGGAGAACCAGGCCAGACAGGCGCTGCAACGCCTGGCCTGAGACGGCGGAGTGTCGTTCCGCGGATAACCGCCGCCATCATGGCGGCGGCGTTGCCGAAGGGCCGAGCAGAACCTCTCGCTCGCGCTGGCACAGCTCCAGCAGGAAGTCCCAGACCACCCGCAGGCGCACCGAGCGGTGCAGCTCCCGCCGGGTGCTCATCCAGTACTCGCGCTGGATGCTTTCCTCGGGCAGCACCGGTACCAGCAACGGATCGCGGCTACCCATGAAGTGCGGCAGGATCGCCAGGCCGATGCCGGCCTGTGCCGCCTGCTGCTGGGCGACCACGCTGGTGCTGCGGAACACGACCTGCGGGTGGCGGCAGAAACTGTGGTGGAACATCAGTTCCTGGCTGAACAGCAGGTCGTCGACGTAGCCGATCCACTGGTGCCTGCCGAGGTCGTCGCGGTCGCGCAGCGGCGGCGCCTGTTCCAGGTAGGCGGGGCTGGCGAACAACGCCAGGCGATAGCGGGTCAGCAGGCGGGTGATCACCAGGTCGGCGCTCGGCCGGTCTAGGGAGATGGCGATGTCCGCTTCGCGGTTGGTGATGCTGACGAAGCGCGGCACCGAGACCAGCTCGACCTCCAGGCCCGGGTAGTGGCGCATCAATTGCGCCAGGCGCGGAGCGAGGAAGACGCTGCCGAGGCCTTCGGTGACGCCGATGCGGATCTGCCCCAGCGGCGAGATGCTCTGGCTCATTTCTTCCTGGGCGAGCAGCGCGGTGTTCTCCATCGCCTCGGCGTGCTTGAGCAGCGCCTGGCCGGCCGGAGTCAACTGGTAGCCGCCGGTGTGCTGGGCGAACAGTTGGGTGCCGAGGTCGCGCTCGATGTTCTCGATGTGCCGGGCCACCGTGGCGTGAGTGGTGCCGAGACGCTTGGCGGCGGTCAGCAGGCGACCGCTGCGCTGCAACTCGAGGAAGAAACGCAGGTCATTCCAGTCGAACATGGGGAGCGCCTTCTGCCGGGCCGAGGGGGCGTTGTTAGAAAACGAACAATAGCTGCCCCGAAACGTTTGTTTTTTTATCGCGAATGAACGACTAGCCTCAAGCCGTTCGAGACTTGCCGGTCATCCGCAGGTCCGACGGCCCATCACAAGAACGACAAGACGAGGCTCGCCATGCCCGAGGTACTGGATACCTACGACTACCTCATCGTCGGCGCCGGACCTGCCGGCTGCCTGCTGGCCAACCGGCTTTCCGCCGACCCTGCCAACCGTGTCCTGCTGCTGGAAGCCGGCGGTCCGGACAACTATCCCTGGATCCACATTCCCGTCGGCTACCTCTACTGCATCGGCAACCCGCGTACCGACTGGTGCTTCGACACCGACGAGGTCCCCGGGCTCAACGGTCGTTCCCTGAAGTACCCGCGCGGCAAGGTGCTCGGAGGATGCTCCTCGATCAATGGCATGATCTACATGCGTGGCCAGGCCCGCGACTACGACCAGTGGGTGGCCGAAGGCAATCCGGGCTGGAGCTGGAGAGAGCTGCTGCCGCTGTTCCGCAGGATGGAGGACCATTTCGCCGGGACCAGCGAAATGCACGGCGCCGGCGGCGAATGGCGGGTAGAACGCCAGCGGCTCTCCTGGAAGCTGCTCGATGCCTTCCAGCAGGCGGCGGCGCAGACCGGAATCGCCAGCGTCGAGGATTTCAACGGTGGCGACAACGAAGGCTGCGGCTACTTCCAGGTCAACCAGCGCGGCGGGGTGCGCTGGAATGCCTCGAAAGGCTTCCTGCGCGGCATCGCCCAGCGCGCCAACCTGACGGTTCTGACCCATGCCGAAGTCCAGCGGGTGCTCCTCGAGGACGGCCGCGCCAGGGCCCTGTCGGTCCGTTGGCAGGGCCGCGAGCAGCGCTTCGAGGCGCGCCGCGAGATCGTCCTGAGCGCTGGCGCGATCGGTTCGCCGTGCCTGCTGCAACGCTCCGGGATCGGCCCGCGGGACCTGCTGGAGCGGCTCGGTGCCGGGGTCGTCCACGAGTTGCCCGGGGTCGGCGGTAACCTCCAGGATCACCTGCAACTGCGCATGATCTACAAGGTCGACGGCGTTCCCACCCTCAACCAGATCGCCGGCAGCCTATGGGGCAAGCTGGGCATGGGCCTGCGCTACCTGGCGAGCCGCAGCGGGCCGTTGTCGATGGCGCCGAGCCAACTGGGCGCCTTCGCCCGCTCCGATCCGCAGCAGCCCTCGGCCAACCTCGAATACCACGTCCAGCCGCTCTCGCTGGATCGCTTCGGCGAGCCGCTGCATGCCTTCCCGGCGTTCACCGCGTCGGTCTGCGACCTGCGTCCGCACAGCCGGGGAACGGTGCGCATCCGCTCGCTCGACCCGGGCGAGGCGCCGTCGATCCAGCCCAACTACCTGAGCGATCCGCGCGACCTGAAGGTCGCTGCCGACGCCATACGCCTGACCCGCCGCATCGCCGCCGCGCCGGCGCTGGCCGCCTTCCGTCCGCAGGAGTACAAGCCCGGCCCGGAATACCGCAGCGAAGAGGATCTGCAGCGCGCCGCGGCGGAGATCGGCACCACCATCTTCCACCCTGCCGGCACCTGCCGCATGGGCCAGGGGCCGCAAGCGGTGGTGGATGCGCAATTGAGGGTGCACGGAATCCCCGGCCTGCGTATCGCCGATGCCTCGATCATGCCCAGCCTGACCTCCGGCAACACCTGTTCGCCGGTGCTGGTGATCGCCGAGAAGGCGGCGCAGATGATTCTCGCCGAGCGCCGCCGCGAGGCCGCGCCGCAGGTCGTCGAAAGCGCCATGGCTACCGGCGGCAAGGAGGCGGTGGAGGCCTGAGGATCGCTACACCCCGTATCGCGTGGCGCCCGGCGCCGCAGCGGTCGACGCTGAAAACGGAAATGGCAGACAACAATAAGAGCCCCCACAAGGGGCGGGAGAGCCGCAATGACCGAGTACGCAACGACCCCTTCCTACACAGTGCCTGCGACCACGCCCCAGGAGGAGCGCAAGGTGATCTTCGCCTCCTCGCTGGGCACGGTCTTCGAGTGGTACGACTTCTTCCTCTACGGCGCCCTGGCGGCGGTGATCAGCAAGCAGTTCTTCGCCGGCGTCAACGACACCACCGCCTTCATCTTCGCCCTGATGGCCTTCGCCGCCGGCTTCCTGGTGCGGCCCTTCGGCGCGCTGGTGTTCGGCCGCCTGGGCGACATGATCGGGCGCAAGTACACCTTCCTGGTGACCATCCTGCTGATGGGGCTGTCGACCTTCGCCGTCGGCCTGCTGCCCACCTATGCCTCGATCGGTGTCGCCGCGCCGATCATCCTGGTCACCTTGCGCATGCTCCAGGGCCTGGCCCTGGGCGGCGAGTACGGCGGCGCGGCGATCTACGTCGCCGAGCACGCCCCGGCGAACAAGCGCGGTAGCTACACCAGCTGGATCCAGTCCACCGCGACCCTCGGCCTGTTGCTCTCGCTGCTGGTGATCCTGGCTTGCCGCCAGTTGACCGGCGACGAGTTCGAGACCTGGGGCTGGCGCCTGCCATTCCTGCTGTCCATCGTCCTGCTGGGCATTTCCACCTGGATCCGCCTGTCCATGCGCGAGTCGCCGGCGTTCCTCAAGATGAAGGCCGAGGGCAAGGTCAGCAAGGCGCCGCTGCGCGAGTCCTTCACCCAGTGGGGCAACCTCAAGGTGGTGCTGACCGCGCTGTTCAGCATCAATGCCGGCCAGGCGGTGACCTTCTACACGGCGCAGTTCTACGTGCTGTTCTTCCTCACCCAGGTGCTCAAGGTCGATGGCGGCACCGCCAACGGTCTGCTGATCGTCGCCCTGGTGCTTGGCGCGCCGTTCTTCATCGTCGCCGGCTGGCTGTCCGACCGCATCGGTCGCAAGCCGGTGCTGCTGGCCGGCCTGCTGCTCGCCACGTTGTTCTACTTCCCGCTGTTCAAGGGCCTGACCCACTACGCCAACCCGGCCATCGACCAGGCCAGCCGGCAGTCGCCGATCAGCGTGGTGGCCGACCCGGCGACCTGCACCTTCCAGTTCGACCCGGTGGGCAAGGCGACCTTCGACAGCCCCTGCGACAAGGTCAAGACCTTCCTGGTCAAGGCCGGCCTGCCCTACTCGACGGTGGCGGCGCCCGCCGGCAGCGACGTCAGGATACGGGTCGGCGAGACCGAGATCGCCGGCTTCGACGCCGAAGCGATGGCGGCCGCGGTGAAGGCGGCAGGCTACCCGCAGCAGGCCGACGGTAGCCAGGTGAACAAGCCGATGGTGATCGCCATCATCTTCGCCCTGGTGCTGATCTCCACCCTCTGCTACGGCCCGCTGGCGGCGCTGATGGTCGAACTGTTCCCGACCCGCATCCGCTATTCCTCGCTGTCCCTGCCGTACCACATCGGCAACGGCTGGTTCGGCGGCTTCCTGCCCACGGTCTCGTTCGCCCTGGTGGTGTACACCGGCGACATCTTCTACGGCCTCTGGTATCCGGTGCTGATCACCGGCGGCAGCCTGGTCTGCGCCCTGCTGTTCCTCCGCGAAACCCGCCATACCGATATCCACCGGTGACATCGCGCCCCGTTCCCGGCATGGGGACGGGGCGCACATTCCCTCCGTGATGTGCCTGTCTTCTCAGAAAAGTCTGGCTTGCCAGTTTTCTTTCTTTGTCTTTCTGCCACACTTCTGGCGTCAAAAAACGCCTTTCCAGCGCCTACAATAGCGGGAAAACCCTATGGCGCTGCTTGCCGGTGCCGGGGACGGCCTATACAGTCCGCGCGATTGACGGGCCGTTGTGGCGGCAGGAACGAATCCGGACTCGAGTCTTGGGGAAAAATGTGAAGAACTGGACTGTTCGCCAGCGAATCCTGGCAAGTTTCGCCGTGATCATCGCGATCATGCTGCTGATGGCCGCTACTGCGTACGTGAAGATGTTGACGGTGGAAAAGGGCGCCTACCGTGTCCAGGACGACGCCATGCCGGGGATGTACTTCATCACCCTGGTACGCAGTTCGTGGACCGACAACTACCTGCAGACCCAGGAACTGTTCGGCGTCACCGACGACCACGAGCTGAGCAAGGCCGAGGCTGACAGCATCCTTGCCAGCGAGGAGCGCCTGGACCAGCAGATCGCCTCCTACCAGAAGACCATGAACCCGGAGGAGGCCCGCGACCACGAACTGCTCGCCGGTTTCCTGGGTGTGCGCAAGGCCTACCTGGAGCAGCACGACAAGGTGCTCGAGCTGTATCGCGAGAAACGCTTCGAAGAAGCCGGCAAGCTCGTCGCCGGCCCGTTGACCGAGCACTGGCGCGACGGTCGCAAGTACCTCAACGAGCTGATCGAGCTGAACAAGGACATCGCCGATCGCGCCTCGGAGAACATCGTCAACGCGGTGGACGACGCCGAACTGAGCATGCTGGTGACCCTGTTGCTGGCGGTGGTGGTAGCCGGCATCTGCGGGTTCCTGCTGTTGCGGGCGATCACCCAGCCGATCCAGAAGATCGTCCGCAGCCTCGACCTGATGGCCGGCGGCGACCTCACCGCGCGCCTGAACCTTGGCCGCCGCGACGAGTTCGGCGCCATCGAGACCGGTTTCAATGGCATGGCCGAGGAACTCAAGGGCCTGGTGTCGCAGGCCCAGCGTTCTTCGGTGCAGGTCACCACCTCGGTCACCGAGATCGCCGCGACCTCCAAGCAGCAGCAGGCCACCGCCACCGAAACCGCTGCGACCACCACGGAGATCGGCGCCACTTCTCGCGAGATCGCCGCCACCTCGCGCGACCTGGTGCGGACCATGAGCGAAGTCTCCGGTGCCGCCGAGCAGACTTCGACCCTGGCCGGTTCCGGCCAGTTGGGCCTGGCGCGCATGGAGGAAACCATGCACCACGTGATGGGCGCGGCCGACCTGGTCAACGCCAAGCTGGCGATCCTCAACGAGAAGGCCGGCAACATCAACCAGGTGGTCACCACCATCGTCAAGGTCGCCGACCAGACCAACCTGCTCTCGCTGAACGCCGCCATCGAGGCGGAGAAGGCCGGCGAGTACGGCCGCGGGTTCGCCGTGGTGGCCACCGAGGTGCGCCGGCTGGCGGACCAGACCGCGGTCGCCACCTACGACATCGAGCAGATGGTGCGCGAGATCCAGTCGGCGGTATCGGCCGGGGTGATGGGCATGGACAAGTTCTCCGAGGAGGTCCGCCGCGGTATCGCCGAGGTCGGCCAGGTCGGCGAGCAACTGTCGCAGATCATCCAGCAGGTGCAGGCGCTGGCGCCGCGGGTGCAGATGGTCAACGAGGGCATGCAGGCCCAGGCGACCGGTGCCGAGCAGATCAACCAGGCGCTGGTGCAACTGGGCGAGGCCACCGGGCAGACCGTGGAGTCGCTGCGCCAGGCCAGCTTCGCCATCGATGAGCTGAACCTGGTGGCGAACGGGCTGCGCAACGGCGTATCCCGCTTCAAAGTCTGAGGCTGTGACCGTGTCCCGCTCCACCGGCGATCATCGACGCACCAGCAAGCTGTTCCTGCTGTTCCGCATGGAAGGCGACCGCTATGCCCTGGATGCCCGCGAAGTGGTCGAAGTGCTGCCGCTGCTGCGCCTGAAGCGCATTCCGGAGGCGCCGGAATGGGTCGCCGGGGTGTTCTCCCATCGCGGCGTTCTGGTCCCGGTGCTCGACCTCTGCGCAATGGCCTTCGGCCGCGCGGCGCTGGCCCGCACCAGCACGCGCATCGTGCTGGTCGAATACCGCGCCCGCCAGGAGCGGGAGCCGGTCTGGCTTGGACTGATCCTCGAACAGGCCACCGATACCCTGCGCTGCGAACCGTCGGCGTTCCGCGACTATGGCCTGGACAACGGCGGGGCCCGCTATCTCGGCCCGGTCTATGAAGGACCACGGGGACTGGTGCAATGGGTGCGGGTCGAGGCATTGCTGCCCGACGAAGTGCGCGCCCTGCTGTTCCCGCCGGAGTGCGGCGAGGGGGCGGCATGAACGATCGCTTCGAACGCCTGCTCAAGAGCAGGATCGGCCTGGATGCCAGCTCGGTGGGCAGCGCGGTGATCGAGCGCGCGGTACGCCAGCGCATGAGCGGCCTCGCGCTGCACGACGAGGACGAATACTGGATGCGCCTGAACGGCTCGCCGGGCGAGGTGCAGGCGCTGATCGAAGCGGTGGTGGTGCCGGAGACCTGGTTCTTCCGCTACCCGGAGTCGTTCACCACCCTCGCCAGGCTGGCCTTCGAGCGCCTGCCGAGCCTGGGCGGCGGACGCGCGCTAAGGATCCTCAGCCTGCCCTGTTCCACCGGCGAGGAGCCGTATTCCATCGTCATGGCCTTGCTCGATGCCGGGCTCTCCGAGTACCTGTTCGAGGTCGACGCCCTCGACGTCAGCGCTCGGGTGATCGAGCGCGCCAGCCTCGGGGTGTACGGCAGGAATTCCTTTCGCGGCGATGAACTGGGGTTTCGCGACCGCCATTTCAGCGAGGTTGCCGATGGCTACCAGTTGGCCGAGCAGGTTCGCCGCAAGGTGCGCTTCCGCTGCGGCAATTTGCTCGATCCCGGGCTACTGGCGGGCGAGGCACCCTACGATTTCGTGTTCTGTCGCAACCTGCTGATCTATTTCGACCGCCCGACCCAGAGCGAGGTGGTCGAGGTGCTCAAGCGCCTGTTGCGGCCGGACGGCGCGATGTTCATCGGTCCGGCCGAGGCGAGCCTGCTCAGCCAGCACGGCATGCAGCCGATCGGTGTGCCGCTGTCTTTCGTGTTCCGCCGGACCAGCGAGGCGCCCCGCGGCGTGCGGCCCAAGGCGGAAAGCGACGGAGCGCGCCCGGTCGTTGCCGCCGCCGCGGAACGTGCGAGTGTTCGGCCTTCGCCGCCGCCACCGGCGAAACCGCGCCAACGCCTGTCCAGCCTGGTTCCGCCAGCCAGCGGCCAGCCCCTCGCCAGTCCCGTCGGCGAGTTCGACGAAATCGCCCGCCTGGCGGATGCCGGCCAGCATCGCGAGGCGCGCGCCGCCTGCGAGCGCCAACTGGCCGCGCGTGGGCCGTCGGCCACGGTCTTCTACTGGCTCGGGCTGCTCAGCGATGTCGCCGGGCAGGAGCAGGAAGCCCAGGATTTCTACCGCAAGGCCCTGTACCTGGAGCCGCAGCACGCCGAGGCGCTGGCGCACCTGGCGGCGCTGCTCGCCGCCCGCGGCGACCATGCCGGCGCCCGGCGCCTGCAGCAACGCGCGGCCCGTGGAGTGAACAAAGATGGTTGAGGCGAGCCTGACCTTGCTCGATACCCAACAGGTGGATGACTGCTGGAACCGCATTGGCGTGCATGGCGACAAGTCCTGCGAACGCCTGGCCGAGCATGTCCATTGCCGCAACTGCGAGGTTTACGCTGCCGCGGCGACCTACTTGCTGGACCGCATCGCCCTGCGCCAGGACCAGCTCGACAGCGCCGAAACGATGGACAGCCAGCGCGAACAGAGCGACCTCGGCGAGACGCGCTCGATCCTGGTGTTCCGCCTGGGCGAGGAGTGGTTCGGTCTGGCCACCGGCAGCCTGGTGGAAGTGGCGCCGATGAACCCTATCCATTCCCTGCCGCACCAGCGCTCGCGCGCCCTGCAAGGGGTGACCAACGTGCGCGGCGCGCTGGTCGCCTGTCTTTCCCTGGGCGAACTGCTGGATCTCGAACCCGGCGCCGCGCCGGTCAGCGAGCGCCGGGTGGTTCCGCGCATGCTGATCATTTCCGCCGCCGGCGGTCCGGTGGTGGCGCCGGTGGAGGAAGTCGACGGCATCCATGCGATTCCGCTGGCGCGGATACTGCCGCCCAACCACGCCGACGGCCAGGCCTCGCGCCGGCACGTGGCCGGCGTGCTGCAATGGCGCGAGCGGAGCATCACCCTGCTCGACGAAGGCCCTCTCCTGCAAGCCGTAGCGCGGAGCCTGGCATGACCCCGGACCAGATGAGAGACGCGTCGCTGCTCGAGCTGTTCCGGCTCGAGGCGGAGGCCCAGACCCAGGTGCTCAACGCCGGCCTGATGGCGCTGGAGCGCAGCCCGACCCAGGCCGACCAACTGGAAGCCTGCATGCGCGCCGCGCACTCGCTGAAAGGCGCGGCGCGGATCGTCGGGCTGGACGCCGGCGTGCGCGTGGCGCACGTCATGGAGGATTGCCTGGTGGAGGCGCAGGACGGACGCCTGCTCCTGCAATCGGAACATATCGATGCGTTGCTCCAGGGCTGCGACCTGTTGCTGCGTATCGGCACCCCGCCCGCCGGCGACGCAGGCTGGGCCGAAGGCGCCGGGCGGGAAGAGATCGACGGTCTGGTGCAGCGCCTCGAAGGCCTGGTGCGCAGCGGCCTGCCGCTGGCCCGCGCGGAGCTGCCGGCGACGACTCCCGGCCTGCCGGAAGCGGCCCCCGAGGCGCAGCCAGCGGCGTCAGCGGCCGCCAGCGACGACAACGACGAGGAGCCCGCCGGGCAGGCGGGCGGCGAACAGGCCGAGGAGCGCCGCAGCCGGGTCCTGCGGGTCACCGCCGAGCGCCTGGACCGGCTGCTGGATATCTCCAGCAAGTCGCTGGTGGAGTTCCAGCGCATCAAGCCGCTGGCTGATTCCCTGCAACGCCTGCGTCGCCTGCAGTCCAGCGCCAGCCGCGCGCTCGACGTGGTACGCGAGACGGTCCAGGAAACCGCCCTCGACCCGCAGGCCCAGGCCATGCTCGGCGAGGCGCGGCAACTGATCGGCGAATGCCAGCAGATGCTGGTGCAGCACATCGCCGATCTCGACGAGTTCGCCTGGCAGGGCGGCCAGCGCGCCCAGGTGCTCTACGACGCGGCGCTGGCCTCGCGGATGCGACCGTTCGCCGACGTCCTTAGCGGCCAGGCGCGGATGGTTCGCGACCTGGGCCGCTCGCTGGGCAAGCAGGTGCGCCTGCTGGTCGAGGGCGAAAGCACCCAGGTCGACCGGGATGTCCTGGAAAAACTCGAAGCGCCGCTCACCCACCTGCTGCGCAATGCCGTCGATCACGGTATCGAGGCGCCGGAAACCCGCCTCGCCGCCGGCAAGCCGGCCGAGGGCAGGATCACCATCCGCGCCCGCCACCACGCCGGCATGCTGGTCCTGGAACTGAGCGACGACGGCGGCGGCATCGATCTGCAGCGCCTGCGCGAGACCGTGCTCAATCGCCAGTTCGCCACCGCCGAGACCGCGGCGCAATTGAGCGAGGAGGAACTCCTGGCGTTTCTCTTCCTGCCCGGCTTCAGCATGCGCGAGCAGGTCACCGAGGTGTCCGGTCGCGGCGTCGGACTGGACGCCGTGCAGCACATGGTCCGCCAGTTGCGTGGCGGCGTGCGCATGGAGCAACGCCAGGGGCAGGGCACGCTGTTCCACGTCGAGGTGCCGCTGACCCTGTCCGTGGTGCGCAGCCTGGTGGTGGAGATCGGCGAGGAGGCCTACGCCTTTCCGCTGGCGCACATCGAGCGCATGTGCGAGCTGGAGGCGGAGGAGATCGTCCAGCTCGAAGGTCGCCAGCACTTCTGGTACGAGGGGCGCCATGTCGGCCTGGTCTCGGCTGCGCAACTGCTGCAGCGGCCCGAGAGCAGCCGCACCGAAGGGGCCATCCCGGTGGTGGTGGTGCGCGACCGCGATGCAGTCTACGGCGTCGCCGTGGAGCGTTTCGTCGGCGAGCGCACCCTGGTGGTGATGCCCCTAGATCCGCGCCTGGGCAAGGTGCGCGACGTTTCCGCCGGCGCCTTGCTGGACGACGGTTCGCCGGTGCTGATCCTGGACGTCGAGGACCTCCTGCATTCGGTCGGCAAGCTGCTCAGCAGCGGCCGCCTGGAGCGCATCGATCGCAGCCGACGGCAGGCCGGCGGGGCGCAACGCAAGCGCATCCTGGTGGTCGACGACTCGCTCACGGTGCGTGAGCTGGAACGCAAGCTCCTGCTCGGCCGCGGCTACGACGTGGCAGTGGCGGTGGATGGCATGGACGGCTGGAACGCCCTGCGCTCGGAGCATTTCGACCTGCTCATCACCGATATCGACATGCCGCGCATGGACGGTATCGAACTGGTCACCCTGGTGCGTCGCGACAGCCGCCTGCAGTCGCTGCCGGTGATGGTGGTGTCCTACAAGGATCGTGAGGAGGACCGTCGGCGCGGTCTCGACGCCGGCGCCGACTATTATCTGGCGAAGGCCAGTTTCCACGATGAGGCCTTGCTGGATGCCGTCGTCGTCCTGATCGGAGAAGCACAGGGTTGAGGATCGGAATCGTCAATGACATGCCGTTGGCCGTCGAGGCGCTGCGCCGCGCGCTGGCCTTCGAGCCGCAGCACCAGATCGTCTGGGTCGCCAGCAACGGTGCCGAGGCGGTGACCCAGTGCGCCGCCGATACGCCCGACGTGGTGCTGATGGACCTGCTCATGCCGGTGATGGACGGCGTCGAGGCAACTCGTCGGATCATGGCGGAAAGTCCTTGCGCGATCGTGATTGTTACCGTCGATATCGAGCAGAATGTGCACCGGGTTTTCGAAGCGATGGGATATGGCGCGCTCGATGCGGTGAACACGCCGGCGCTGGGCATCGGCAACCCGCAAACGGCGGCGGCGCCGTTGTTGCGCAAGATTCAGAACGTCGGCTGGCTGATCGGCCAGCGCGATAACCGCGGCAAGGTTCAGGTGGTGCCGCCGAAGGCCGGCGGGGCGCGCCAGCGTCTGGTGGCGATCGGCGCCTCGGCTGGCGGTCCGGCGTCGCTCGCGGTGTTGCTCAAGCAACTGCCGGCCAGTTTCAATGCCGCGGTGGTGCTGGTGCAGCATGTCGACGAGGTCTTCGCCGCCGGCATGGCCGAATGGCTGGCCAGCGAATCGAAGCTGCCGGTGCGCCTGGCGCGCGATGGCGAGCCGCCGATACCGGGGCAGATCCTGCTGGCGGGGACCAACAATCACATCCGCCTGTTGCGCAACGGTTCGCTGGTGTACACCGCCGAACCGCGTTCTTTCGTGTACCGGCCGTCCATCGACGTGTTTTTCGAGAGCGTGGCGAACTACTGGCGTGGCGACGCCGTGGGCGTGCTGCTGACCGGCATGGGCCGCGACGGCGCCCAGGGCCTCAAGCAGATGCGCGAGCGCGGCTTCCTCACCATCGCCCAGGACCAGGCCAGTTGCGCGGTCTACGGGATGCCGAAGGCCGCGGCGGCGATCGATGCCGCGGTGCAGATCCTTTCCCTGGAAAAGATCGCCCCGCGCCTGGCGGAGGTATTCGATTAGCCGGGCGCGAGTCCGGTCAGGCGCCAGGGTAGGCGCCGGCGCCCGCCGTGGCGGTGCGTGGAACAGCATTCAATTTGATACGAGGGGCCCCGGTCCCGGAGAGAAACATGCACAACCCTCATGAGAGCAAGACCGACCTGGGCGCCCCTCTGGACGGCGCGGTCATGGTACTGCTTGTCGATGATCAGGCCATGATCGGAGAGGCTGTGCGTCGCTCGCTGGCGAGCGAGGCGGGCATCGACTTCCACTTCTGTTCCGATCCGCAGCAGGCGGTGGCGGTGGCCAACCAGATCAAGCCGACGGTGATCCTCCAGGACCTGGTGATGCCCGGCGTCGACGGCCTCACGCTGCTCGCCGCCTACCGCGGCAACCCGGCGACCCGCGACATCCCGATCATCGTCCTGTCGACCAAGGAAGAGCCGACGGTGAAGAGCGCGGCGTTCGCCGCCGGCGCCAACGACTACCTGGTCAAGCTGCCGGACGCCATCGAGCTGGTGGCGCGGATCCGCTACCACTCGCGTTCGTACATCGCCCTGCAGCAACGCGACGAGGCCTATCGGGCGCTGCGCGAGAGCCAGCAGCAGTTGCTGGAGACCAACCTGGTGCTGCAGCGGCTGATGAACTCCGACGGCCTGACCGGGCTCTCCAACCGTCGTCACTTCGACGAATACCTGGAGATGGAGTGGCGCCGCTCGCTGCGCGAGCAGTCGCAACTGTCGCTGCTGATGATCGACGTGGACTATTTCAAGAGCTACAACGACACCTTCGGCCACGTCGCCGGCGACGAGGCCCTGCGCCAGGTCGCCGGGGCCATCCGCGAGGGCTGCAGTCGCTCCTCGGACCTGGCGGCGCGCTATGGCGGCGAGGAGTTCGCCATGGTCCTGCCGGGCACCTCGCCGGGCGGCGCGCGGCTGCTGGCGGAAAAGGTCCGGCGTACGGTGGAGAGCCTGCAGATCAGCCACGACCAGCCACGCCCGGGCTCGTACCTGACCGTCAGCATCGGCGTCAGCACCCTGGTGCCGGGCGGCGGCGGACAGACCTTCCGGGTTCTCATCGAGATGGCCGACCAGGCGCTCTACCAGGCCAAGAACAATGGCCGCAACCAGGTTGGCCTGATGGAACAGCCGGTGCCGCCAGCCCCGGCGGGCTGAGTGGCGCGCGGCGGCCATGCGTCGCCGGCCGGCATTAAATAGAGGCCGGCGTACTGCCCGCAGGGCGCAAGTGCAGTATACTTCGCAGCTTTTCGACGTTTTCCCGCGAGTGAGCGCCAGCCATGGAAATCAACCCGATCCTCAACAGCATCAAGGACCTCTCCGAGCGCACCCAGACCATTCGGGGGTATCTTTGACTACGATCAGAAGCATGATCGCCTGGTCGAAGTAAACCGCGAGCTTGAAGACCCCAACGTCTGGAACAACCCCGAATACGCCCAGAACCTCGGCCGCGAGCGCGCCCAGCTGGCGCAGGTGGTGGAAACCCTGGACGATCTGACCAGCGGCCTGGCCGATTCCCGCGACCTGCTGGACATGGCGGTCGAGGAAGACGACGAGGGCGCCGTCGACGACGTCGCCAACGAAGTCGAGCGTCTGCGCGAGATCCTCGAGAAGCTGGAGTTCCGCCGCATGTTCAGCGGCGAGATGGACCCGAACAACGCCTACCTGGACATCCAGGCCGGCTCCGGCGGCACCGAGGCCCAGGACTGGGCCAACATGCTGCTGCGCATGTACCTGCGCTGGGCCGACAAGCACGGCTTCGACGCCACTATCATCGAGCTGTCCGAGGGCGAGGTCGCCGGCATCAAGGGCGCCACCGTGCACATCAAGGGCGAGTACGCGTTCGGCTGGCTGCGCACCGAGATCGGCGTGCACCGCCTGGTGCGCAAGAGTCCGTTCGACTCCGGCAACCGTCGCCACACCTCGTTCACCGCGGTGTTCGTATCGCCGGAAATCGACGACAACATCGAGATCGAGATCAACCCGGCCGACCTGCGCATCGATACCTACCGCTCCTCCGGCGCGGGCGGTCAGCACGTGAACACCACCGATTCGGCGGTGCGGATCACCCACGTGCCGACCAATACCGTGGTGGCGTGCCAGAACGAACGCTCCCAGCACGCCAACAAGGACACTGCGATGAAGATGCTGCGGGCCAAGTTGTACGAGCTGGAAATGCAGAAGCGTACCGCCGCGTCCCAGGCCCTGGAGGACTCCAAGTCCGACATCGGCTGGGGCCACCAGATCCGCTCCTACGTGCTCGACCAGTCGCGGATCAAGGACCTGCGTACCGGTATCGAGCGCAGCGACTGCGACAAGGTGCTCGACGGCGATCTAGACGAATACCTCGAAGCCAGCCTCAAACAGGGGCTGTAAAGCTGCTGCGCCTGGCCAGGCCGCGTTGGAAAATGGTTCGGACTGCTCGTTTTTTACGATCGTGAACTCCGTGTCCTCGCCATTTCCCGCCTTGCCTGGCCGGCGTTCGCTACGCTTTTCGCCCCTGTTGCGCAATCCGTTTCCACAGGCAAGAGAGCCTAACCAGGAACCACCAAGACCATGAGCGACCAACAACTCGACCAGCACGAACTGCAACAGGAAGAAAACAAGCTGATCGCCCAGCGCAAGGAAAAACTTGCCGCCGTGCGCGAAGCCCGGGCCATCGCCTTCCCCAACGACTTCCGCCGCGACGCCTACTTCGCGGACCTGCAGAAACAGTACGCCGACAAGACCAAGGAAGAGCTGGAAGCCGCAGCGATTCCGGTCAAGGTGGCCGGTCGGATCATGCTCAACCGCGGTTCCTTCATCGTCCTCCAGGACAGCAGCGAGCGCCTGCAGGTCTACGTCAACCGCAAGACCCTGCCGGAAGAAACCCTGGCCGAGATCAAGACCTGGGACCTGGGCGACATCATCGGCGCCGAAGGCGTGCTGGCCCGCTCGGGCAAGGGCGACCTGTACGTCGACATGACCAGCGTGCGCCTGCTGACCAAGTCGCTGCGTCCGCTGCCGGACAAGCACCATGGCCTGACCGACACCGAGCAGCGCTACCGCCAGCGCTACGTCGACCTGATGGTCAACGAGGAAACCCGCCACACCTTCCGCGTGCGTTCCCAGGTCATCGCCCACATCCGCCGTTTCCTCAGCGAGCGCGGTTTCCTCGAAGTGGAGACCCCGATGCTGCAGACCATCCCCGGCGGTGCCGCGGCCAAGCCGTTCGAGACCCATCACAACGCGCTGGACATGGCCATGTTCCTGCGCATCGCCCCGGAGCTGTACCTCAAGCGCCTGGTGGTCGGCGGTTTCGAGAAGGTCTTCGAGATCAACCGCAACTTCCGTAACGAAGGCGTCTCGACCCGGCACAACCCCGAGTTCACCATGCTCGAGTTCTACCAGGCCTACGCCGACTACGAAGACAACATGGACCTGACCGAGGAACTGTTCCGCGAGCTGGCCCAGGCGGTGCTCGGTACCACCGACGTGCCCTACGGCGACAAGGTCTTCCATTTCGGCGAGCCGTTCGTGCGCCTGTCGGTGTTCGATTCGATCCTCAAGTACAACCCGGAGATCACCGCCGCCGACCTCAACGACGTCGAGAAGGCGCGGGCCATCGCCAAGAAGGCCGGCGCCAAGGTCCTCGGCCACGAAGGCCTGGGCAAGCTGCAGGTGATGATTTTCGAGGAACTGGTGGAGCACAAGCTGGAGCAGCCGCACTTCATCACCCGCTACCCCTTCGAGGTCTCGCCGCTGGCCCGCCGCAACGACGAAGACCCGAGCGTCACCGACCGCTTCGAGCTGTTCATCGGCGGCCGCGAGATCGCCAACGCCTATTCCGAGCTGAACGACGCCGAGGACCAGGCCGAGCGCTTCATGCTGCAGGTCAAGGAGAAGGACGCTGGCGACGACGAGGCGATGCACTACGACGCCGACTTCATCAATGCCCTGGAATACGGCATGCCGCCGACCGCCGGCGAAGGCATCGGCATCGACCGCCTGGTGATGCTGCTGACCAACTCGCCGTCGATCCGCGACGTGATCCTGTTCCCGCACATGCGCCCGCAGGTCTGAGCGCCGCAACAGTCCATGGAAAAGCCGCCTTCGGGCGGTTTTTTCATGGCCGCGCGGTGTCCCGGCCGCCGGGCCAGGGGTCGATAGCCGCCGATCCGCCGGCTGACCACGGGAGGTGCGGGTGGGATCGGAGATTCCCCGGTAGCGGCCGATTGATTCCACGCGAAAAAGTCCGAACAATGCCCCATCGTCCGCGAGCGGAGGAAACACCGTGTCCCGAGTAGCTCCCAGAGACAGCGCCGCGCAGGCCGCCAGCGCGGTAGCCGAAAGCGTTCGTTACCAGGGCCGCAAGGCCAGCCGCCAGGGCAGCGAGCAGCGGCGCCAGGCGATTCTCGATGCCGCCATGCGCCTGATCGTCCGCGACGGCGTACGGGCCGTGCGCCACCGCGCGGTGGCCGCCGAGGCCCAGGTGCCGTTGTCGGCCACCACCTACTACTTCAAGGACATCGACGATCTCATCACCGACACCTTCGCCCTCTTCGTCGAACGCAACGCAGAGGCGCTGTCGGCGTTCTGGAGCAGCGTGGAGGGCGACCTCCAGGAGATGGCCGCGGTACTGGCCGACGACCCCGGCGCCCGTGGCTCGCTGGTGGAACGGATCGTCGAGCTGGCCGTGCAGTATGTCCAGGTCCAGCTCACCGAGCGCCGCGAGCACCTGCTGGCCGAACAGGCCTTCCGCCAGGAGGCGCTGCTCAACCCGCGCCTGCGCGAACTGGCCGATGCCCACCAGCGGATCCTCTCCCTCGGCGCCGTGCATTTCTTCCAGGTGCTCGGTTCCGGGCAGCCCGAGCAGGACGCCAAGGTGTTGACGTCGATTATTCTGCAGATGGAATATCAGGGCCTCGTGGACGGGGTCGAGCAACTGGCCGTGGACGAAATGCGCGCCATACTCAGACGGTACCTGAATCTGGTCATGGGCCTGTGACCTGAGCGTCAACCCCGCCATGGCGGGGTTTTTCATACCCGAACCTTCCCTCGGCCAGCCGGTCGCAGGTTGCGGAGGGTTCCTAAGGAGCGTGTGATGAAAGCCTGGCGTTGCCTGGTGGTCCTGAGTTTCCTGCTGTTGGGCGGTTGCCTGGTCACCTTCAAGGAGCCGATACCGCCGCGCGAGGCGGCGCCGAGCCACCTGCTCGGGACCTGGAGCCGCGAGAACGAGTGGAAGGAAGAACAATTCCTGGAGATCACCCGTTCCGGCAGCAATGTCTACCGCGCGCTCAGCTACGTGGACAGCAAGGACAATACCGAGAGCCTGGAGGACTACGGCTTCACCGTCTCCCACCAGGGCAAGCGCTGGTACCTGTCAGCCGGCCTGCCGAAGAGCCTGGGCGGCAACTTCGTCATCGCCGGCTTCGAGATCACCGACGGCGACGAACTGGTGATCTACAACCTCGACGTCGAGCGCATCGTCGAGGACCTCGGCGCCGGCCAGCTCGACGGCGAGACCGTCGACAGCGAGCAGGGCAAGGGCGCGCTGGTGCGCAGCCCGCTGGCGAAGGTCTTCGCCTACCTGAACGATCCCGCCAACTCCGACGTGTTCGTCGAGGCCGCCCGCTTCCAGCGGGTCACCCAATGAGATTGCCGATGAGCCAGCGCAAGGCGCAGAACGACTATCAGAAGATCATCCGCTCCCTGTCCGATCGCATCGTCGAGGCGCAGACGCCGATCCGCGTGCTGGATGCGATCAAATGGGACGACGGGATCCGCCAGGACTTCCTCAAGGGCCGCGGCAAGCATGCGCCGAAGGTCGACCGCGGCTACTACGACAGCCGCCCGCTGGCCTTCGACGCCAGCGCCAAGAAGCAGGAATTCCAGAACATCGAGCGCGACATCACCCGCCAGTTGGGCCAGTTCAACCCGGTCGGGCAGATCATGCGGCGGATGTGCAAGGAATACCGGATGGTCATCCGCATGCTCGAGGCGCGCGGCACCCCGGACCTCGGGCTGATCTCCCAGGAACTCTACGGCTCGGCCTCGGACGCCTTCCATGCCGGTGATCCGACCCTGGCCGACCTCGGCCTGATGCTCTCTGACTACCTGAACAACATCGCCGACCGCGGCGATCTCAAGGACGAACCCAAGACCCTGACCGCCAAGGAGGTCGTGCCGATCCTCCAGGCGCGGCTGAACACCGTGTTCGGCGAGGAGGAGGGCACCATCCGCGTGTTCGAGTCCGACGGCATCGTCGCCGACGCGGCGGCCGGCGCCGACTACATCAAGGTGCGCGCCGACGCCCTGTTCAACGAGCGCGACGTGCGCGCGCTGGAGGTCCACGAGGGCCTGGTGCACGTCGGCACCACCCTGAACGGCCTGAGCCAGCCGATCTGCACCTTCCTCGCCAAGGGGCCGCCGTCCTCCACCGTGACCCAGGAAGGCCTGGCGATCCTGATGGAGGTGATCGCCTTCGCCTCCTACCCGACCCGCCTGCGCAAGCTGACCAATCGCACCCGGGCGATCCACATGGCCGAGGAGGGCGCCGATTTCCTCGACGTGTTCCACTTCTACCGCGAGCAGGGCTACAGCCTGGAGGACAGCTACCAGAATGCCAGCCGGGTCTTCCGCGGCTCGACCCCGGATGGCCTGCCGTTCACCAAGGACCTGTCCTACCTGAAGGGCTTCATCCTCATCTACAACTACATCCAGCTCGCTGTGCGCAAGGGCAAGCTCGAACAGATCCCCCTGCTGTTCTGCGGCAAGACCACCCTGGAAGACATGCGCACCCTGCGCCAACTGGTGGACGAGGGCCTGGTGGCGCCGCCGAAGTACCTGCCGCCGCAGTTCCGCGACCTCAACGCGCTGTCGGCCTGGATGTGCTTCTCGAACTTCCTCAACCACCTCAGCCTGGACCGCATCGAAGCGGACTACGCGAACATCCTCTGACCGTTCCCCGCCGTGCCGGTCTTTCCCGGTGCGCGCGGGCGGTCGGCCGGCAAGCAAGGAGAACGGCGATGGCCAGCCACGAACTCGACTACCGCATCCTCGGCGAATCCATGCAGACCGTGGAGATCGAACTCGATCCTGGGGAAACCGTGATCGCCGAGGCCGGGGCGATGAACTACATGACCGGCGACATCCGCTTCACCGCGCGGATGGGCGACGGCTCCGACGGCAGCCTGCTGGGCAAGCTGTGGAGCGCCGGCAAGCGCAAGCTCGGTGGCGAGTCGGTGTTCATGACCCACTTCACCAACGAAGGCCAGGGCAAGCAGCACGTGGCCTTTGCCGCGCCCTATCCGGGCAGCGTGGTGGCGGTGGACCTGGACGATGTCGGCGGGCGCCTGTTCTGCCAGAAGGACTCGTTCCTCTGCGCGGCCTATGGCACCCGGGTCGGCATCGCCTTCGCCAAGCGCCTGGGCGCCGGTTTCTTCGGCGGCGAGGGCTTCATCCTGCAGAAGCTCGAGGGCGATGGCCTGGTCTTCGTCCACGCCGGCGGCACGCTGATCCGCCGCCAGTTGAATGGCGAGACGCTGCGGGTCGACACCGGTTGCCTGGTGGCCTTCACCGACGGCATCGACTACGACGTACAACTGGCCGGCGGCCTGAAGAGCATGCTGTTCGGCGGCGAAGGATTGCTGCTGACCACCCTCAAGGGCAGCGGCACCGTCTGGCTGCAGAGCCTGCCGTTCTCGCGCCTGGCCGGGCGCATCTACGACGCCACCTTTCGCGCCCGCGAAGAGGTAAGGACCAACAACGGATGAAGCGCCTGCTGATCCCGCTGCTGGTACTCGGCGCGCTGTTCCTCGGTGGTTGCAGTTCGCTGCTGTTCTATCCCGAGCCGGTGGTGCAGATCACCCCGGCGCGCGCCGGGCTGGAGTACCGCGACGTCACCCTGACCACCGCCGACGGCGTGCGCCTGCGCGCCTGGTGGCTGCCGGCGAAGAAAGGCGTGCCGGTGAAAGGCACCGTGCTCTACCTGCACGGCAACGGCGGCAACCTGTCCTGGCACCTCGGCGGCACCTGGTGGCTGCCCGCCGAGGGCTACCAGGTGCTGATGCTCGACTATCGCGGCTACGGCCAGTCGGAGGGCGAGCCGGGACTGCCGGAGGTCTACCGCGACATCGACGCGGCGTTCGCCTGGCTCGACCAGGCGCCGGAGGTGAAGGGCACCGAGCGCGTGCTGCTGGGGCAGAGTCTCGGCGGCGCGCTGGCGATCCACTACCTGGTCGAGCATCCGCAGCGCCAGGGCCAGTTCAAGGCGCTGGTGTTCGACGGGGTACCGGCGAGCTACCGCGGCATCGGCCGGCACATGCTGGACGGTTCCTGGCTGACCTGGCCGCTGCAGGTGCCGCTGTCCTGGCTGGTGCCCGACGACGACAGCGCCATCCATTCGATGGCGCGGCTTTCTGGCGCACCCATGCTGTTCTTTCACAGTATCGACGATACCATTGTGCCCCTCGAGAACGGCATCGCCCTGTACCGCCAGGCGCGGCCGCCGAAGGTCCTGCAACTGACCCGAGGCGGCCACGTGCAGACCTTCGCCGAAGCGACCTGGCAGGAAGTGATGCTGCGCTTCCTCGACGATCCCCATGGCTTCACCGGCCTGCGCCGGCTGGCCGAAATCCCGAACCGCGAATCCGCGAAACCCGAAGGCAATCCATGAGCGACCGTAACGTACTCCCCTGCATCCTGACCGGCATCGGTACCATCTTCGTCACCGTCGGCGTGCTCTGGTACTACGGCTACCTGCATTTCGCCAAGCCGCAGGACGCCCTGTTGCTGGCCGACTTCACCATGCTGAAGAGCCTGCCCGGCGAAGATGTGAAGCTGTCCCTGGAGCCGGCCAAGCAGGTCGCGCAGTGCATCGATGGCGTCCTGGTGCTGTTCGACACCGAGCAGAAGGGCCTTTCCGGCGTGCTGGTGGACAACAGGAAGCACGCCGTGCGCTGCGCCGGACAGGAAGTCCCGCAGGAAGTGAAATGACCGAGGTCCGCGTCTGGCAGGGGGACATCACCCGTCTTGCGGTGGATGCCATCGTCAACGCGGCGAACTCCTCGCTGCTCGGTGGGGGCGGGGTCGACGGCGCCATCCACCGCGCCGCCGGTGCCGAGCTGGTGGCGGCCTGCCGCCTGCTGCACGGTTGCAAGACCGGCGAGGCGAAGATCACCCGCGGGTTCCGTCTGCCGGCGGCCCACGTGATCCACACCGTCGGCCCGGTCTGGCGCGGCGGCGACAACGGCGAAGCGGAGCTGCTGGCCAGCTGCTACCGGCGCAGCCTGGCGCTGGCCGAGCAGGCCGGGGCGGCCAGCGTCGCGTTCCCCGCCATCAGCTGCGGCATCTACGGCTATCCGTTGGAGCAGGCCGCGGCCATCGCCGTCGAAGAGGTCTGCCGACAACGCCCGGCGCACAGCAGCCTGGAGGAAATCGTCCTGGTTGCCTTCGATAGCTCGATGGCCGAGCGCTACCAGCGCTTGCTCGGCGAGCGGCCTGTGGCCCGCTGATACCTGGAAAGCTCGGGCCACGCCCATGAAAAAGCCCCGCCGGATGGCGGGGCTTTTGGCTTCCGTAGGGCCTATCAGCCGCTGACGGAGGAGCGTGGCGCGACCGGCTTGGCGTCGTTGGAAATGGTGACTTCCACCCGACGGTTCATGGCACGGCCGGAGCTGGTGCCGTTGCTGGCCACCGGATATTCCTTGCCGTAGCCACGGGTGGCTACGCGTTCCGGGCTGATGCCGCGGCTGAGCAGGGCCATGCGCACCGAGTCGGCACGACGCTCGGACAGGCGCTGGTTGTAGTTGGCGGAACCGGTGCTATCGGTGTAGCCCTCTACGATCACCTGGCGTTCCGGGTTCTGCTGGAGGAACTCGGCCAGTTGCTGGATGTTGCGCATGGCGCCGGGCTTCAGGTCGGACTTGTCGAGATCGAACAGCACGTCGCCGAAAGTCACCATGGTGCCGCGCGAGGTCTGCTTGGCATTCAACTGGCTACGCAGCTTGTCCAGTTGCGCGGTGCGCGCGTCGAGGCGGGCCTGGGCGCGCTGGGCGGAGGCGTTCTGCAACTGCGCCTCGGCATTGCGCAGGACGATGGTCTGCTTGGCCAGTTCGATGCGCTGGTTGGTCAGGTAGGCCAGTTGGTCCACGTCGCGCTGGTCTTCGCCATCCTGGTAGGCCTTGTCGGCCTTGGCCAGCCAGTCGCCGGCGTCCTTGGTTTCCAGGGCCGCGACCTTGGTCGCGTCGGGCTGCGACTGCAGCGCGGAGAAGTTGCTGCGGGCCTGTTCCAGGTTGGCGTTCGGCGGCGTGGAGCAGGCGGCCAGCGCCAGGGCCAGCAGGGATACGGCGGGGAGGGCAATGTACTTACGCATAGGGGTCATCCTTAATCACGAATCGACGAAAGAAGGGCGGAATCCGGCTTAGTGCTGCGTATCGCGCATGCCTTCCTCACGCAGTTCCATGACGCCCTGCTGGGCATCCTTCACGGCTTTCTGCGCCTTGGCGGCCTGGGTCTTGCGCTCGGCGACCCGGGCGTCCCACTCGGCCTGCTGCGCCAGGCGCTTGGCCTGGTCGTATTCCTTGTCGTTCATGGCGATGCGCGCCTGGCTCAGCTTGTCCTGGGCGGACTTCATCTCGACCGGGGCATATTCCGGGCCGCCGGCGCTTACCGCGTTATTCACCGCGGACTCGGTCACGGCGAACTGCTCGGTCGGCGGGTTGCCGGCGCAGCCGGCCAGGACCAGGCTGCTGCCTACGGCCAGCAGGGCCAGCTTGAGGCCACGCAGGGAACCGGTGTGTTGCTTGCTCATCGCTTTTTGCTCCATGGGAAATTTCCTCTGACAGGGATGCTGATTCCTTGGCTTTCATCTCTGGCCATTACCGTGGGCGCGTTTCCGGCCCTCCGGTCTTTTCTTCCTGCTCACTGAGCAAGCCTCTGCCAGGCCTCTGTTTCAGGGGCTTGGCGATTGGCCATGTACTTTTAGTGACTCCCCCGCTGGTTCAGGGGTTCAAAAAAAAATCTGAAATTTTCTGACTGAACAGTCGGCTTCCGGCGTGGTCGCGGAACGCCGTCGCTCGTCATGAAAGCCCGTCGTACGGGGCTTTCGACCGTGAAGCGGGCAACCACGGCAGCGTTCCCAGCAGGTACGCCATCGCCTGCTTGTGCTTTTCCCAGGGCAGAAAAAAGCCCCACCTGAGTGGGGCTGGAGGAGGCCAGTGGGGCCTTTCAGAAACGCTTGCGCAACAGTCGCAGACCGTTGAACACCACCAGCAGGCTGGCGCCCATGTCGGCGAATACCGCCATCCACAGGGTGCCTTCGCCGGCCAGGGTAAGGGCGAGGAACACCGCCTTGATGCCCAGGGCCAGGGTGATGTTCTGGACCAGGATCGCGTGGGTGGTGCGCGACAGCCGGACGAATTGCGGCAACTTGCGCAGGTCGTCGTCCATCAGCGCGACGCCGGCGGTCTCGATGGCCGTGTCGGTGCCCGCCGCGCCCATGGCGAAGCCGATGTCGGCGCGGGCCAGGGCCGGCGCGTCGTTGATCCCGTCGCCGACCATGCCGACCCGCGAGCCGTCGGCCTGGCGCGCTTCCACTTCACGCAGCTTGTCCTCCGGCAGGAGGTTGCCGCGAGCTGCGTCGATGCCTACCTGGGCAGCGATGGCGGCTGCGGTGTGCGGGTTGTCGCCGGTGAGCATCAGGGTCTTCACGTCCAGCGCGTGCAGCTCGCGGATCGCCTCGCGGCTGCTGTCCTTGACCCCGTCGGCGACGGCGAACAGGGCCCGCACGCGCTGCGGATCGCACAGCGCGATGACCGTCTTGCCCTGGCGCTCCAGGGCGTCCAGGCGCTCTTCCAGGGCCGGCGAGCAGAGGCCCAGTTCCTCCACCAGGCGATGGTTGCCGAGGTGGTAGAGGACGCCGTCGATGCGTCCGCTGACGCCTCGTCCCGGCAGGGCGGCGAGGTCCTCGACCACGCCCAGGGCAAGGCCGTCTTCTTCCGCTGCGTTGGCCACGGCGCGCGATACCGGGTGGTCGGAACGCGCGGCCAGGCTGGCGGCGAGCAGGCGTGCATCCGTCCCGTCAGCCTCCGCGATCGGCAGGTAGTCGGTCTGTTGCGGTTTGCCATGGGTGATGGTGCCGGTCTTGTCGAGGGCGACCCAGGACAGCTTGCGCCCGAGTTCGAGGAACACCCCGCCCTTGATCAGGATGCCCAGGCGCGCCGCGGCGGAAAGGCCGCTGACGATGGTCACCGGGGTGGAGATCACCAGCGCGCAGGGACAAGCGATCACCAGCAGCACCAGGGCGCGGTAGATCCAGTCCAGCCAGGCGCCGCCGAACAGCAGCGGCGGCAGCACCGCGGTGGCGAGGGCGATGAGGAATACCACCGGGGTGTAGACGCGGGCGAAACTGTCGACGAAACGCTGGGTCGGTGCGCGGGAACCCTGGGCTTCCTCCACGGCGTGGATGATCCGGGCCAGGGTGCTGTCGTCGGCGCGGCGGGTGACGCGGTACTCCAGCGCGCCCTCGCCGTTGATGCTGCCGGCGAACACCGGCTCGCCGACCTCCTTCTCCACCGGCAGGCTTTCGCCGGTGATCGGCGCCTGGTTGACGCTGGAGCGGCCGCTGGTCACTTCGCCGTCGAGGGCGATGCGTTCGCCGGGCTTCACGCGCACGGTGGCTTCCAGTTCCACTTGCTTGGCCGGCAGTTCCTTCCATTCGCCGCCGACCAGTACCGTGGCCTGTTCCGGAGCCAGTTGCAGCAGGCCGCGGATGGCGTTGCGCGCGCGATCCAGGGACTTCGCCTCGATCAGTTCGGCGATGGCGAACAGCACGCTGACCATCGCCGCTTCCGGCCACTGGCCGATGAGCACGGCGCCGGTCACGGCGATGCTCATCAGGGCGTTGATGTTCAGGTTGCGGTTCTTCAGGGCGATCCAGCCCTTGCGGTAGGTCGGCAGGCCGGCGCCGAGGATGGCCAGCAGGGCGAGGCCGGCGACCACCCAGTCCGGCGCCAGGCCGAACCATTCGACGATCTCCGAGGCCAGCGCCATCGCGCCGGCCAGGGCCAGCGGCCACCAGGGTTTCGCCGGCGCTTGCGAGGGGCCGTCGGTATTTTCGCCGGCATCCAGCGGCACCGCTTGCATGCCGAGGCCGGCGATCAGCTTCTGCAGCGGCTCGACGCTGTCGAAGCGATGCTGGACGCGCAGCAGGCGCTGCATCAGGTTGAATTCCAGCGACTCCACTGCCGGCTGGCGACCGAGGGCGTCGCGGATCAGGCGTTCCTCGGTCGGGCAGTCCATCGCTTCGATGCGCAGGTCGCTCCAGCGCAACTCGGCGTTGCCGGCCAGGGTTCCGATGGCGGCCACCGCCGGGCGAGGCGCGTGGCGGTGCCCATGATCATGTCCGTGACCGTGACAGCAAGTGTCGGCGTGTTCGTGGCTCATGGAAACAATTCCCGTTTGACGTGTTGGGTGCGATTGCACACCCTGTAGCAACTACAGAGTCAAGCGGTACTGCCAATTCGGGTAGCCGCGTCGGCGATTGGAGGAGGGTTGGCATGAAGATCGGTGAGCTGGCGAAGAGAACCGGTTGCCCGGTGGAGACCATCCGCTACTACGAGCGCGAAGGACTGTTGCCCGAGCCCGCGCGTAGCGAAGGCAACTATCGGCAATACACCCTGGCGCATGTCGAGCGCCTGTCGTTCATCCGTCACTGCCGCTCGCTGGACATGACCCAGGAGGAAATCCGTACCCTGCTGGCGTTGCGCGACCGTCCCGAGGCGGATTGCGGCACCGCCAACCGGCTGATCGACGAGCACCTGCATCACGTCGAGGTGCGCATCGCCGAACTCCAGGCATTGCGCGAGCAACTGCAGGATCTCGGCTCACGCTGTACGGTCGCCGGCAACAGCCAGGCCTGCGGCATCCTCCGCGAACTGGAGCAGCCCGCGCCGCTGTCGCCGATCGCCGAGGAATGCGCCGAGGCCGGGCACATGCACGTCCCCGGCGTGCACCGCCGGCATGGCTGAAGTCGCGCTCAGTGACTGGAGGTGTCTTGTTGCGCGACCAGTTCGTGCAGGTACTTGCGCGAGAGCGACAGGAAGCGTGGGGTAGGGCCGACATCCTCATAGAGCGGATCGCCCTGTTCGTCGGTGGCCACCACCTGACTCCCCTTCACGTAGGGAAAGCTCGCCTCCAGTTCTTCCAGGGCGGCGCCGACCAGCTCGCCCAGTAGTTCCTCGACGCTGCGCCGCGGATACATCTCGTGCAGCGCGGCGAGGCGCGCGGCGCTTTCGACGTCCAGCGGGATGCTGTAGTGGTTGCGGGCCATGCGGCCCTTGGCGGTGTGTTCCCAATGGCGGACAAGCTCACGGATCTTCATGCTGACCTCTTCAGCCCGGTCGTGGCGGGCGTGCTGGGGGGCCCTCGTGGGGCCGTGCCTCGGTGCGGGCACTTCCTTCAGACTAGACCCGATCGGCGCCGGCAGCCTCGCTTCCGGCCCGGCGGCGCCGTACTGGCACCCTGCGGGCTTGTAAGCGCGGGGGCGCCTGAGCCAAGCTGGTTTCCCACCCGCAGTGGAGACAGGTCATGCCGGAAATCGATGCGCGCCTGCGCGAGGACGTCCACCAACTGGGCGAATTGCTCGGCGACACCATCCGCGAGCAGTACGGCCCGCGGTTCCTCGACAAGATCGAGCTGATCCGCAAGGGCGCCAAGGCTGCCCGCCGCGGTTCCGCGGAGGGCGCCCAGCAGCTCACCGCCACCCTCGACGGGCTCGAGGAAGACGAACTGCTGCCGGTGGCACGGGCTTTCAACCAGTTCCTCAACCTGGCCAATATCGCCGAGCAATACCATCGTATCCGCCGGCGCCGGCCGAACGAGCCGGAACCCTTCGAGAACCTGGTGCTGGAAGAGCTGCTGGGGCGTCTCAAGGACGCCGGGCATGCCCCCGGGCAACTGGCTCGCCAGCTCGCCGGGCTGGAGATCGAACTGGTGCTGACCGCCCATCCCACCGAAGTGGCGCGGCGCACGCTGATCCAGAAATACGATGCGATCACCACGCAGCTGGCGGCCAAGGACCATGCCGACCTGCTGCCGGAGGAGCGCAGTCGCATCCAGCAGCGCCTGCAGCGGCTGGTGGCCGAGGCCTGGCATACCGACGAGATCCGCAAGGTCCGGCCGACCCCGGTGGACGAGGCGAAATGGGGCTTCGCGGTGATCGAGCATTCTCTCTGGCAGGCCTTGCCGAACGTCCTTCGGCATGTCGACGAGGTACTCCTGCGCAGCACCGGCGAACGCCTGCCGTTGACCGCCGCGCCGCTGCGCTTCGCGTCCTGGATGGGGGGCGACCGCGACGGCAATCCCAACGTCACCGCCAGCGTGACCCGCGAGGTCCTGCTGCTGGCGCGCTGGATGGCCGCCGACCTGTACCTGCGCGATATCGACCGACTGGCCGCCGAGCTGTCCATGCAGCAGGCCTCGCCGCAGCTGCTGGCGCGGGTCGGCGATAGCGCCGAGCCCTATCGCGCCCTGCTCAAGCAATTGCGCGAGCGCCTGCGCGTGACCCGCAACTGGACCCACCAGGCCCTGGCCGGCGAGGTGCCGGCCGCGGAGGGCGTCCTGGAGCACAACCGCGACCTGGTCGAGCCGCTGCAACTGTGCCACGAGTCGCTGCACGCCTGCGGCATGGGCGTGATCGCCGATGGCGCGTTGCTCGACTGCCTGCGCCGCGCCGCCACCTTCGGCCTGTTCCTGGTACGCCTGGACGTGCGCCAGGACTCGGCCCGCCATGCCGCCGCGCTGAGCGAGATCACCGAGTACCTGGAGCTGGGCAGCTACGACGAGTGGGACGAGAAGACCCGCCTGGAATTCCTTCTCGAGGAACTGAACAGCCGCCGCCCCCTGCTGCCGGCGCACTACCAGCCTTCGGCGGATACCGCCGAGGTGCTCGCCACCTGTCGGGCGATCGCCGCCGCGCCACCGGCGTCGCTGGGTTCCTACGTGATCTCGATGGCCGGCCAGCCGTCCGACGTGCTGGCAGTGCAACTACTGCTCAAGGAAAGCGGCGTCGACTGGCCGATGCGCGTGGTGCCGCTGTTCGAGACCCTCGACGACCTGGACAACGCCGGCCCCTGCATGGAGCGCCTGCTGACGCTGCCGGGCTACCGTTCGCGGCTCTCCGGGGTGCAGGAAGTGATGATCGGCTACTCCGATTCGGCCAAGGACGCCGGTACTCTCACGGCGGCCTGGGCGCAGTACCGGGCGCAGGAGAAACTGGTGGAGATCTGCCGCCAGCACGAGGTCGAGCTGCTGCTCTTCCATGGCCGCGGCGGCACCGTCGGCCGCGGCGGCGGGCCGGCCCACGCGGCGATCCTGTCGCAGCCACCGGGTTCGGTGGCCGGGCGCTTCCGGGTCACCGAACAGGGCGAGATGATCCGCTTCAAGTTCGGCTTGCCGGACATCGCCGAACAGAACCTCAATCTCTACCTCGCCGCAGTGCTGGAGGCGACCCTGATGCCGCCGCCGGCTCCCGAGCCGGCCTGGCGCGCGCAGATGGACCGCCTGGCGAAGGACGCGCTGCTGGCCTACCGCAGGGTGGTGCGCGACGATCCGCAGTTCGTCGAGTATTTCCGCCTGGCCACGCCCGAGCAGGAACTGGGCCGTCTGCCGCTGGGCAGCCGCCCGGCCAAGCGCCGCGAAGGCGGGGTGGAGAGCCTGCGGGCGATTCCCTGGATCTTCGCCTGGACCCAGACGCGTCTGATGCTGCCGGCATGGCTTGGCTGGGAGACCGCCTTGCTGAACGCCATCGAGCGTGGCGAGGGCGCGCTGCTCGGGCAGATGCGCGAGCAATGGCCGTTCTTCACCACCCGCATCGACATGCTGGAAATGGTCCTGGCCAAGGCCGACGCGGATATCGCGCGGCTCTACGACGAACGTCTAGTGCCGCTCGAGCTGCGTCCGCTGGGGCGTCGTTTACGCGACCTATTGTCGCAGGCGGTGCGCGTGGTGCTGGGACTGACCGGGCAGTCGCTGCTGCTCGCCCACGCCAGCGAGACCCGCGAGTCGATCAGCGTGCGCAACAGCTATCTAGACCCGCTGCACCTGCTCCAGGCTGAGCTTCTGGCCCGTTCGCGGCGCTGCCGGGGCGACGCCTGCGGCGGCCTGGAGCAGGCGCTGCTGGTGACGGTCGCGGGGGTCGCCGCCGGACTGCGCAACACCGGATGAGGGAAGGCGGGGGGCAACTTTCGGTGTCTTGTGCGGTGGGGGGGCGCTGTGTATCTTGGACAGCCTTTTCGGCGCCATACAGTGCCGTTTCCTGCAAATACGAGATTGGCCCCACGAGGCGGATCCAGACTTTCGCTTACCAATTCTAAGGAGCATATCGATGCGTGTGATTCTGCTCGGGGCACCCGGTGCCGGCAAAGGCACCCAGGCACGGTTCATCACCGAGAAGTTCGGCATTCCGCAGATCTCCACCGGCGACATGCTGCGCGCCGCAGTCAAGGCCGGCAGCCCGCTCGGCCAGCAGGTGAAAGGCGTGATGGACAGCGGCGGCCTGGTATCCGACGACATCATCATCGCCCTGATCAAGGAACGCATCACCGAGGCCGATTGCGCCAAGGGCTTCCTGTTCGACGGCTTCCCGCGGACCATCCCGCAGGCCGAAGCGCTGAAGGACGCCGGCGTGACCATCGACCACGTGGTCGAGATCGCCGTCGACGACGAGGAGATCGTGTCGCGTATCGCCGGTCGTCGCGTGCATCCGGCCTCCGGCCGCGTGTACCACACCGAGCACAACCCGCCGAAGGTCGCCGGCAAGGACGACGTTACCGGCGAAGAGCTGATCCAGCGCGAGGACGACAAGGAAGAGACCGTGCGTCACCGCCTGTCGGTCTACCATTCGCAGACCAAGCCGCTGGTCGACTTCTACCAGAAGCTGTCGGCCGCCGAAGGCACCCCGAAATACCACAGCATCGCCGGCGTCGGCTCGGTCGAGCAGATCACCGCGAAAGTGCTTTCGGCCCTGAGCTGATCCGCAGCGCTGTAGCACCGACGGCCCGCTTGCGGGCCGTCGGCGTTTCCGGGGCGGCGAAGGCTGGTACAATCGGCGTCTTTTTCACCACGCGGAACCGTCGATGTCCACTCTGTTGGCCCTGGATACCTCCACCGAAGCCTGCTCCGTCGCCCTGCTCCACGAGGGGCGGGCGCTCAGTCACTACGAGGTGATCCCGCGCCTGCACGCCCAGCGCCTGCTGCCGATGGTCCGCGACCTGCTCGACGAGGCCGGCGTCGCCCTGTCCGCGGTGGACGCCATCGCCTTCGGGCGCGGTCCGGGCGCCTTCACCGGCGTGCGCATCGCCATCGGCGTGGTCCAAGGCCTGGCCTTCGCCCTGCAGCGCCCGGTACTGGCGGTCTCCGACCTGGCGATCCTGGCCCAGCGGGCCTACCGCGAGCAGGGTGCGGAGCGGGTCGCCGCGGCCATCGACGCGCGGATGGACGAGGTCTACTGGGGTTGCTACCAGTTGCAACAGGGCGAGATGCGCCTGGCCGGCAGCGAAGCGGTACTGCCGCCCGAGCGGGTCGCCGTACCGTGGGACGCCGCTGCCGCGGACTGGTTCGGCGCCGGCACCGGCTGGGGCTACGTCGAGCGCATGCCGCAGCGCCCGGCCGCGCTGGACGCGAGCCTGCTGCCGCATGCCGAGGACTTGCTCAGCCTGGCCGGCTTCGCCTGGGCGCGCGGCGAAGGCGTGGAGGCGGAACAGGCGCTGCCGGTGTACCTGCGCGACAACGTGGCGACGCCGAAAAAAGCGCCCTGAAAATGCCGCGCAGCGGTAATTGCCAAGCCTTTCGGGGCTGGCTAGAGTGTGGAGACTTCCCCGGGTTTTGATCATGCGTATCGACGGACTTTCTTCCTCTTCGTTGCCGCTGGAGCGCAGCGCCCGACCGGGCTCCGCGGTCACGCCGTATCGCGACGTGCAGCGCGAGGTCGAGGCGCGGCGCGAGCAGCCGGCGCCGGTTTCCGGCAGCCAGGGCTTCGAGCAGGCGCCGCAGGCGCGCAAGGTCCAGGCCAGTTCGGCGGGCGGCGACAGCCTGCCGGTGAGCGCCCGCGACCTGCTGGCGTTCCAGCGCCCGGTAAGCAGCCATGCGGCGATGGCCCTGGCCAGCTACAACTCCACCGCCAGCCTCAACATCGACGCCGGCGCCGAGGATGTCCTCGGCCTCGACCTCTACGCCTGAGCGGCTCCCTGCGCTGCCGTGGTTTCCCTTCCTTATTTCCTCGGTTGTCCATCCTGGAACGAGGCGGCCTGGCGCGGCAGCTTCTATCCGCGCGAATTGCGTTCCGCCGACTACCTCGGACACTACGGCGGCATCTTCAACGCGGTCGAGGGCAATACCACCTTCTATGCCCGGCCTTCGGCGGAAACCGTGCGGCGCTGGGCCGAGACGATGCCGGCGGGGTTCCGCTTCTGTGCCAAGTTTCCCCGCGATATCAGTCACGAAGGCGACCTGCGCGAACGGCTCGGGGCCGCCGGCGACTTCCTCGAGCTGCTGGCGCCGCTTGGCGAAAGGGTTAGCCCGCTGTGGCTGCAACTGTCGGCGGCGTTCACCCCGCAGCGCCTGGGCGAACTGCTGTATTTCCTCGATGAGCTGAGTCCGCGACGGATTGCCGTGGAAGTACGCCACCCGGCGTTCTTCGATAAAGGCGAGGACGAGCGCCTGCTCAACCGCCACCTGCGCGAGCGTGGCGTGGAGCGCATCTGCCTGGATTCGCGGGCGCTGTTCAGTTGCCGTTCGGACGATCCGGCGGTGCTCCACGCCCAATCGAAGAAGCCGCGCCTGCCGATCCGTCCGGCGGCCTTCAGCGATACGCCGCAGGTGCGTTTCATCGGCGGTCCCGACCTGCCGGCCAACGAGGTGTTCCTTTTGCCTTGGGTCGACAAGGTGGCCGACTGGATCGAGGCCGGCCTGACTCCATACGTATTCCTGCATACCCCCGACAATCACCTGGCGGCCCAGCAGGCCCAGCGTTTCCATGCGCTGCTGGGCCAGCGGCTGCCAGGCTTGCCGACGCTACCCGAGCCGATCCCGGCCCCGGAAGTGGAGCAACTGGGCCTGCTCTGAGCCGGTGCTCGACGCTCCGCCGGCCTGCGCCTAGG
Organism: Pseudomonas sp. YA1; assembly: GCF_058680555.1. Lineage (NCBI taxonomy): Bacteria > Pseudomonadati > Pseudomonadota > Gammaproteobacteria > Pseudomonadales > Pseudomonadaceae > Pseudomonas > Pseudomonas sp. YA1. The sequence continues at coordinate 264,912 of NZ_JBZWBG010000002.1, read as the reverse complement.
CTAGGGAGTCCTTTCCCCGCCACGGAGCCCGCCGCCATGACCAGCCAACGCCAACGCGCCGAACGTTTCCGCGATCTGCACCAGGGGCCCGGCATGCTGGTCCTGCCCAATCCCTGGGATGCCGGTTCGGCGAAGATGCTCGCCAGCCTCGGCTTCGACGCCCTTGCCACTACCAGCGCCGGCCTGGCGTTCTCTCTGGGCCGGCGCGATGCGGAAGGCGCGGTGAGCCGGACCGAGGCGCTGGAAAACGCCCGGGCGATCGTCGCCGCCACCGATCTGCCGGTCGCCGCCGACCTGGAAAACGGCTACGGCGATGCTCCGCAAGACTGCGCCACGACCATCCGCCTGGCCGCCGAGGCCGGCCTGGTCGGTGGTTCCATCGAGGATGCCAGCGGGCGCGCCGGACAGCCCATCTATGAGTTCTCCGCCGCGCTGGAGCGGGTCGCTGCCGCGGTCGAGGCGGCCCGTGCGTTGCCATTCCCGTTCACCCTCTGCGCCCGCGCGGAGAATTTCCTGCATGGTCGCGAGGATCTCGACGACACCCTGCGGCGCCTGCGCGCCTATGCCGATGCCGGCGCCGATGTGCTCTACGCGCCTGGCTTGAACCGCCGCGAACAGATCGTCGCGGTGCTCGAAGCGGTGGCACCGAAGCCGGTCAACGTACTGGTCGGTTCGCCGCGCCTGGAGCTGTCGCTGGACGAGCTGGAAGCCCTCGGCGTCAAGCGCGTGAGCCTGGGCTCGAACCTTGCCCGGGTCGCCTTCGGCGCTTTCCATGAGGCGGCGCAGGCGCTGGCGCGGCGCGACCTGGAAGCGACCCGTGCGGCGATGCCTTTCGACCGTATCAACGACCTGTTCCGCTGAACCCGTGCGCCGCCTGGCCTGGTTGCTGCCATTGCTGCTGGCGGGGGCCGTCGGCGCCCTGCGCTACCAGTGGCTCGATCTGCCGGCGCGCTGGAATCCCTGGCTGCCGCTGGACGTGCGCGAACCGCCGAACCTGCTGACCCGCTACAAGCTATGGCGGCTGGCCGACGACCGGAGCCTCTGTGACGCCGCCCTGGCCACCTCGCAACTGCGCTACCAGCGGGTCGCCGACGATCCGCCATCGGCTACCTGCCCGTTGAGCAACAGCCTGCGCGTGCGTGGGGCGGCATTGGAGTTGAGCAGCAGCTTCCTCGCCAGTTGCCCGTTGGCAGTGAGCTATGCATTGTTCGAGCGCCACGTGCTGCAACCGGCAGCCCTGGATATCTATGGCCAGCCGCTGACGCGGGTCGAGCATATCGGCAGCTTCGCCTGCCGCAACGTCTACAACCGCGAGAACGGCCGGCGCAGCCAGCATGCTTCGGCCAATGCCCTGGACATCAGCGGCTTCCGCCTGGCCGGCGGGAGGCGAATCCGCCTGGCCACGGACTGGGCCGACCAGGGCGCCGACGGGCGCTTCCTGCGCCGCGTGCGGGACGGCGCCTGCGCCAGTTTCAATGCGGTGCTGGGGCCCGACTACAATGCCGCCCACCGGGATCACTTCCACCTCGACATGGGCCTATGGAAGGTCTGCCGGTGAGCGCGCGCGGGCCAACTCTGGCAAAATCCGCGCTTTCCACGACGATTGCCCGACCATGACCGATTCCGCCGCTCCTCGCCTGCATGTCCAAGCCCTGTCCGCCGATTGCGCCGAGGCTGCGCGGCGCTGGGCGGAGCGGCTCGGCCTGCCGTTGGCGGCGGACGACGAGGCGGAGTTCGCCGTGCAGGTCGGCGAGCAGGGCTTGCAGGTCTTGCAACTGGGGGCGGACTCCCCCGGTCCGGTGCGGGTCGATTTCGTCGAAGGCGCCAGCGCCCACCGGCGCAAGTTCGGCGGCGGCAGCGGGCAGATGATCGCCAAGGCGGTCGGCGTCCAGCCAGGCATCCGCCCGCGCGTCCTGGATGCCACGGCCGGCCTGGGCCGGGATGGGTTCGTCCTCGCCAGCCTGGGTTGCGAGGTAACCCTGGTCGAGCGCCAGCCGCTGATCGCCGCTCTGCTCGAGGATGGCCTGGAGCGCGCCGGGCGCGATCCCGACGTGGCGCCGATCGCCGCGCGGATGCGTCTGCTCGGCGGCAACTCGGCGGACCTGATGCGCGCCTGGGACGGCGAGGCGCCGCAGGTGGTCTACCTCGACCCGATGTTTCCCCATCGCGACAAGAGCGCATTGGTGAAGAAGGAAATGCGTCTGTTCCGGCCGCTGGTGGGCGACGATCTCGACGCTCCGGCGCTGTTGCAGGCGGCCCTGGCCCTGGCCAGCCACCGGGTGGTGGTGAAGCGCCCGCGCAAGGCGCCGATCATCGAAGGGCCCAAGCCCGGCTATAGCCTGGAAGGCAAGTCCAGCCGCTACGACATCTACCCGAAGAAGGCCCTGGGCAAGGGCTGAGTGTCGACACCGCAGGGAGGCGGCGAGCATGCAGCAGACCATCGATTGTCCGATTCGCCGGCGCCTGGCGCACCTGCCCTGGGCCAACGACGGGCGTGCCGGCGCCCGCCACTGGCTGGAGATGCAGCGCGATCCGCTGGCCTGGTTGCAGAAGATGCACGTCGCGCAGCCGGACCTCGCGGTCGCCCGCATGGGCCCGCAGCGCCTCTGGTGCCTGTTCCATCCGCAGGCGGTGCAGGAATTGATGGTCGATCGCCGCGATGACCTGCAACGCTGGCAGCCGGCGCTGTGCATGCTGAAACAGTGGAACGGGCGCAGCTTCATGATGCGTGAGGGCGCCCCCGCCCAGGCCCGGCGCAAGGAGGTACGGCCGCACCTGGCGCCGCCGCCGGCCAGCGAGGTTCGCCGCCTGGCCGCGGAGTGGGGCGAGCGGGTGGAGGAGGGGCGAGAATACGACCTCGACCTGGAAATGGCTGCGTTCAGCGTCACCCTCAGCGGTCACGCGCTGTTCGACGTCGACCTGCAACCGTCGGCCTATCGGATCGCCAAGGCGGTGCGCCTGCTGTCGCGGGTGGCATTGCTGGAAATGAGCACCGGCCTGCCGCTGGGCCACTGGTTCCCGAGCAAACTGTGTCCGCGCAAGCGCTGGGCGCTGGGCCAGTTGCGCGAGGCGGTGGGCGAGGTGGCGGAGCGCTCGCCGCGGCCGCTGGCGGACCTACGCGATGAACTCTGCACCCTGCTCATGGCGTCCCACCAGTCCACCGGCGTGACCCTGACCTGGAGCCTGTTGCTGCTGGCCCAGCGTCCCGAGTTGCTCGCGCGGCTACGCGCCGAGCTGGCGGGGGTGAATTGGACGGCGATCCGCTCGGTCGCCGACCTGCGCGATTGCGCGCTGCTCAGGGCGGTCCTGCAGGAGTGCCTGCGCCTGTACCCGCCGGCCTACGGCCTGGCGCCGCGGCAGGTGACGGCGGACATCGAGGTGTTCGGCCAGCGGCTGAAGCGCGGCGACGTGACCATGGTCTCGAGCTGGATCACCCAGCGCGATCCCCGTTGGTTCGAGGCGCCGCTGGAGTTCCGTCCCGAGCGCTTCCTCGAACCGGCGCGCTGGCCGCGCGGCGCCTACTTCCCCTTCGGCCTCGGCGACCGCGCCTGCCCCGGCACCGCGATGGCGATGATCGATCTGGCGGCGGCGCTGGCCTACTGGGTCGAGCACTGGGACATCATGCACGACGGCGACCTGGCGCCGCGCGGCTGGTTTTCCCTGCGTCCGCAGCGAGCGCGGGTGCGTTTCCGCCGTCGCGCCTGAGCCGCGTCAGCCGCCCGCGGCGAAGGCGCGCAGGAACAGCGCCACCACTTCTTCCACGTGCCGCTCGCCTTCGGCCTCGTCCAGCGGTTCGGCGCAGCCGATCAACAGACGGTAATTGGCGCAGCCCTTGACCAGCATGAAGAAGTGTTCGGCGGCGTGGCGCGCGTCCGGGAACGCCAGCTTGCCGCTGCGGCGGGCCTGCTCGAGGAGGCGTTCCATCTCGTCGATCACCTGCTTCGGCCCGGCCTCGAAGAACAGCTCGGAAAGCTTGGGGTTCTGCCCGGCCTGCGCGGCCATCAGGCGGGTCAGGGCGATCGCCTCGTGGCTGTTGATCAGCCGGTGGAAGCCGCGGGCGATATTCAGCAGGACCTTTTCCAGCGGCGCGCCTTCGGCCAGCTGGAAGTACAGGGCGGGAAGCTGCTCGGCGCACTTGGCCTTCACCGCTTCGCTGAACAGGGTTTCCTTGTCGGTGAAGTGGCTGTAGACGGTGAGCTTGGAAACGCCGGCTTCCGAGGCGATGGCTTCCATGCTGCTGCCGTCGTAGCCGTTGCAGAGGAACAGGCGCTTGGCCGCCTCGAGAATGGCTTCCCGTTTGGCCGGGTCCTTGGGCCGGCCGGGACCGACGGAGGAGGTGGGTTCTGACATGCGCTTATACAATTGAAATACTGGACTGATGGGTTCTGTATTTTTACTATACCGCCCAGTATAAGAACTCGAACGCAGTTTGCGGAAGGTGTCACATGTACCGCCATATCCCGCTCGTCGCCCTGTCCCTGCTTTCCTCCCTGTTCCTCGCCGCCTGCGGCAACGGCACGCCGCCGCCAGCCGCGGCGCGTCCGGCGATCGTCGTCCAGCCCCAGCCGGCGGGGGAGGTGAGCCAGGCCTTTCCCGGCGAGATCCGCGCCCGCCACGAGCCTGAGCTGGCCTTCCGCATCGGCGGCAAGGTCATCCGCCGGCTGGTGGAAGTCGGCGAGCGGGTGAAGAAGGACCAGCCCCTGGCCGAACTCGATCCCCAGGACGTGCGCCTGCAACTGGAGGCGGCGCGGGCCCAGGTCAGTGCCGCCGAGGCCAACCTGCAGACCGTGCGCGCCGAGTACCGGCGCTACCGCACCTTGCTCGACCGCAACCTGGTCAGCCATTCCCAGTTCGAGAACATCCAGAACAGCTACCGCGCCGGCGAGGCGCGGTTGAAGCAGATCCGCGCCGAATTCAACGTCGCCGACAACCAGGCCGGCTACGCCGTGCTGCGCTCGCCCCAGGATGGCGTGATCGCCAGCCGGCGCGTCGAGGTGGGCCAGGTGGTGGCGGCCGGGCAGACGGTCTTCAGCCTGGCCGCCGACGGCGAGCGCGAGGTGCTGATCGGCCTGCCGGAACACAGCTTCGAACGTTTCCGCATCGGCCAGCCGGTGTCGGTCGAACTCTGGTCGCAACGCGACAGACGCTTTGCCGGGCATATCCGCGAACTCTCGCCCGCGGCCGATCCGCAATCGCGTACCTTCGCCGCCCGGGTGGCCTTCGACGACCGCGCGACTCCGGCCGAACTGGGCCAGAGCGCCCGGGTCTACGTCGCCGCCGCCGAGGCGGTGCCGTTATCGGTTCCCTTGTCGGCGCTGACCGCAGAGGCCGGCCAGGCGTTCGTCTGGGTGGTCGAACCGGGCAGCTCGACCCTGCGCCGGCAGCCGGTGCGCACCGGTCCCTATGCCGAGGACCGGGTGCCGGTGCTCGAAGGCCTGAAGGCTGGCGACTGGGTGGTGGCCACCGGGGTCCAGGTGCTTCGCGAAGGGCAGCAGGTGCGTCCGATCGACCGGGCCAACCGCACGGTGAAACTGGCGGCCAAGGAGTAGTCGCATGTCCTTCAACCTTTCCGCCTGGGCGTTGCAGAATCGCCAGATCGTCCTGTACCTGATGATCCTGCTTGGCGCGGTTGGCGCGCTGTCCTACAGCAAGCTGGGGCAGAGCGAAGACCCGCCGTTCACCTTCAAGGCCATGGTGGTGCAGACCAACTGGCCGGGTGCCAGCGCCGAAGAGGTGGCCCGGCAGGTCACCGAGCGTATCGAGAAGAAGCTGATGGAAACCGGCGACTACGATCGCATCGTGTCCTTCTCCCGCCCCGGCGTCTCGCAGGTGACCTTCATGGCCCGCGAGGACATCCATTCCAGCGAGATCCCCGAACTCTGGTACCAGATCCGCAAGAAGATCAGCGACATTCGCGCCACCTTGCCGCAAAGCATCCAGGGCCCGTTCTTCAACGACGAGTTCGGCACCACCTACGGCAACATCTATGCGCTCACCGGCAAGGGCTTCGACTATGCGGTGATGAAGGACTATGCCGACCGCCTGCAACTGCAATTGCAGCGGATCAGGAACGTCGGCAAGGTCGAACTGATCGGCCTGCAGGACGAGAAGATCTGGATCGACCTGTCCAACACCAAGCTGGCCACCCTCGGCCTGCCCCTGGCGGCGGTGCAGAAGGCGCTGGAGGAACAGAACGCGGTGGCCTCCTCCGGGTTCTTCGAGACCGCCAGCGACCGCGTGCAATTGCGCGTTTCCGGGCGTTTCGATTCGGTGGAGGAGATCCGCGACTTCCCCATCCGCGTCGGCGACCGCACCTTCCGCATCGGCGACGTGGCCGAGGTTCGCCGCGGCTTCAACGATCCGCCGGCGCCGCGCATGCGCTTCATGGGCGAGGACGCCATCGGCCTGGCGGTAGCGATGAAGCCGGGCGGCGACATCCTGGTGCTGGGCAAGGCCCTGGAAACCGAGTTCGCCCGCCTGCAGCAGTCGCTGCCGGCCGGACTGGAACTGCGCAAGGTGTCCGACCAGCCGGCGGCGGTACGTACCGGGGTCGGCGAGTTCATCCGGGTGCTGGCCGAGGCGCTGGTGATCGTCCTGCTGGTGAGCTTCTTCTCCCTCGGCCTGCGCACCGGCCTGGTGGTGGCGCTGTCGATCCCGCTGGTGCTGGCGATGACCTTCGCCGCCATGCATTACTTCGGCATCGGCCTGCACAAGATTTCCCTCGGTGCCCTGGTGCTGGCGCTGGGATTGCTGGTGGACGACGCGATCATCGCGGTGGAGATGATGGCGGTGAAGATGGAGCAGGGCTACGACCGCCTCAAGGCGGCCAGCTTCGCCTGGACCAGCACCGCCTTCCCGATGCTCACCGGCACCCTGATCACCGCCGCCGGCTTCCTGCCGATCGCCACCGCGCAGTCCGGCACCGGCGAATACACCCGCTCGCTGTTCCAGGTGGTGACCATCGCCCTGGTGGTCTCCTGGTTCGCCGCGGTGGTCTTCGTTCCCTACCTGGGGGCCAAGCTGCTGCCGGACCTGGCCAGGCTGCACGCGCAGAAGCACGGCGGCAGCGCCGACGGCTACGATCCCTATGCAACGGCCTTCTACCAGCGCTTCCGGCGTCTGGTGGAGTGGTGCGTGCGCTACCGCAAGACGGTGATCGTCCTGACCCTCGCCGCCTTCGTCGGCGCGCTGCTGCTGTTCCGCCTGGTGCCGCAGCAGTTCTTCCCGCCCTCGGCGCGCCTGGAGCTGCTGCTGGACATCAAGCTGGCCGAGGGCGCCTCGCTGCGCTCGACCGGCGAGGAAGTCCAGCGCCTGGAAAAAATGCTGCAGGGCCATGACGGCATCGACAATTACGTGGCCTACGTCGGCACCGGCTCGCCCCGCTTCTACCTGCCGCTGGACCAGCAGTTGCCGGCGGCCAGCTTCGCCCAGGTGGTGGTGCTGGCCAAGGACCTGGAGAGCCGCGAGGCGCTGCGCAAGTGGCTGATCGAGCGGATGAACGAGGACTTCCCGCACCTGCGCAGCCGCATCAGTCGCCTGGAGAACGGGCCGCCGGTGGGCTATCCGGTGCAGTTCCGGGTTTCCGGCGAGGACATCCCGCAGGTTCGCGAACTGGCGCGCAAGGTCGCCGACAGGATGCGCGAGAACCCGCACGTGGTGAATGTGCACCTGGATTGGGAAGAGCCGAGCAAGGTGGTGTACCTGAGCATCGACCAGGAGCGCGCCCGTGCCCTGGGGGTGAGCACCGCCAGCCTGTCGCAGTTCCTGCAGAGCGCGCTGACCGGTTCGCATGTGAGCTTCTTCCGCGAAGACAACGAGCTGATCGAGATCCTCCTGCGCGGCACCGAGCAGGAGCGTCGCGACCTGTCGTTGCTGCCGAGCCTGGCGGTGCCGACCGAGAATGGCCGGAGCGTGGCGCTGTCGCAGATCGCCACGCTCGAATACGGTTTCGAAGAGGGGATCATCTGGCACCGCAACCGCCTGCCGACGGTCACCGTGCGCGCCGATATCTACGACGATTCGCTGCCGGCGACCCTGGTCGCGCAGATCGCCCCGACCCTGGAACCGATCCGCGCCGAGCTGCCGGACGGCTACCTGCTGGAGGTGGGCGGAACGGTGGAGGACGCGGCGAAGGGCCAGAGTTCGGTGAACGCCGGCGTGCCGCTGTTCATCGTGGTGGTGTTGAGCCTGCTGATGGTGCAGTTGCGCAGCTTCTCGCGGATGGCGATGGTATTCCTCACCGCACCGCTGGGCCTGATCGGCGTGACCCTGTTCCTGCTGCTGTTCCGCCAGCCGTTCGGCTTCGTGGCGATGCTCGGGACCATCGCCCTGGCCGGCATGATCATGCGCAACTCGGTGATCCTGGTGGACCAGATCGAACAGGACATCAGCCATGGACTGGATCGCTGGCACGCCATCATCGAGGCTACCGTGCGGCGTTTCCGGCCCATCGTGCTGACCGCGCTGGCGGCGGTGCTGGCGATGATCCCGCTGTCGCGCAGCGTGTTCTTCGGGCCGATGGCGGTGGCGATCATGGGCGGGCTGATCGTCGCCACCGTGCTCACCCTGCTGTTCCTGCCGGCGCTCTATGCCGCCTGGTTCCGCGTGAAGAAGGACGAGGCGCGGGCCTGACGGGAGAAGGGGACGGGGCGATCGCGCCCCGTCCGTCGACTCACCTGGCCGCGCCGAAGACCTTCTTGGCCAGGCTGGTGGCGGCCGCCGCCGGGTTCTGGCGGATGCTCTTCTCCTGCTTGGCGATCATCTCGAAGAGCCCGTCGAGGGCCTGTTCGGTGACATAGCTCTCGACGTTGGCGCTCTTCGCATCGACCACCCCAAGGGTCGCCGCCTGGCTGGCGAAGGCGTTGTACTGCTTGACCAGGCCGACCTCGTCGGTGGCCTGCTTGACGATCGGCAGGAACTTCGCGCGCAGCTGTTCGCGGCTGGACTTGTCCAGGTATTCGGTGGCGGCGTCGTCACCGCCCTTGAGGATGCCCTTGGCGTCGGCCACGGTCATCTTCTTCACCGCCTCCACCAGCAGGCCCTGGGCCTGCGGCACGGCAGCCTCGGCGGCGCGGTTCATGCTCGCCTCGAGCTGGTCGACCTGGGCGCCCATGCCGAACTGCTTCATCAGCTTCGCCGCCTTGCCCAGCTTGCCGGGCAGTTCGATGCGCACGTCCGGGTTGTTGTTGAAGCCGCCCGGCTGGCCAAGCTGGCGGACGGCGATCTGCGCGCCCTGGGTCAGGGCGTCCTTCAGGCCGCTGGAGGCGTCGTTCTGCGACAGGTCGGCGAGGGACAGGGCGAGGGCGTTGGCCGAGAGCAGCAGGCCGGCGCAGAGGGCAGTGAGTCGGAACATGACAGCGTCCTTGATGTGGAACGTACGGGGTATCCGGCCGCTCGTCGTGAGGTGGATCGGCAACCGGTAGCGAATAGGAGGTGGAGTGTACTGGAGGGAACCACCGATTCGCACCGGCGGCTTGCCGCGGTGTGCTTCAGCGCGCCGATTCGACCTGCACGCGATAGGGCTGCGGGTCGCTGCCGTCGAGTTTCACCGAGTGGCGGGTGGTGTTGATGAACAGCAAGCGGCCGTTCAGCTCGATGCGCGCGCTCACCGCGTAGCTGTGGCCCGGCTTGACCTGCTTCGGGTCGTACTCCAGGTGGAACGCCAGCGGCACCTGGCTGGTGATCTCGCGGGTCTGGCTGGCCAACTGCACCGAAGGGGCGTCGGCCAGGGACACGTCTTCCAGGCTCACGCTCAGGCGCGCCGAGGGCGGCAGGGCGATACGCTCGCGGTAGAAGACCTCACCATCGAAGCTGGCGTTCGAAGTCGATTGCTGGGTACCGCAGCCGGCGAGGATGCTGGCGGCGAGCAGCAATGGCAGTTTTTTCATGGGAGCCTCCTTTCAGACGGAACAAAAAACGAGCGGGCCTCTGACCCGGGAAACCAGCATAGGTTGCCGGGCCGGAACAGGGAAAGGTCGCAGGATATTTCAGCGGAGCGGCGCCCGTCCCTCGCAGGGCGGGCGCCGGGTCTCAGTTGGCGGCTGCGTCGTTGCTTTCGGCGGCGGCTTCCTCGGCGGGACGCTCCAGCGCCACCTGGCGGATCGACAGGCGGATCTCCGCCGGCAGCACGCGCTTGGCGGCGCCTTCGGCCAGTTCGCCGAGCAGTTCGTGGTAGCTCAGTTTGCCGGCCTCGTCCTTGCGCAGCACACGCAGGTCGAGAAGGGTCTGGATGAAGTGGCGGAACAGGCTCTTGTCGAAGAACTCCGGGGCGTTCAGGCCATGCAGGATCGACAGGCGCTGGGCCATCACGGTGCAGAGGTTCTCCAGTTCCTCGGCGGTCAGGGCGTTCTGCCCGGCGTTGAGCAGCAGGGCGATGGCCATGTAGAAGCGCTGCAGGGTCTGGGTCACCGAACGAGCGAGGAGGATCAGCAGCACGTATTGCCGCGAGCTTGGCGCCGGGCGGATGAAGGTGTCGTTCTCCTGGCGCAGCAGGTCCTGTTCCACCAGGGCCGCCAGCCACTGGTCGATCACCGCGTCGAGTTCGTCCAGGCTCCAGCGGATGAACAGTTCCGCCTGCAGGTAGGGATAGAGCGCGCGGGCGAAGCGCAGCAACTGTTCGCGGCTGATCCGCGAGTTGCTCTGGAAGAAGCTGGCGATCAGCGCCGGCAGGGCGAAGACGTGGAGGACGTTGTTGCGGTAGTAGGTCGCCAGCACCGCGTTCTGTTCGTCGAGATAGAGGATGCGGCCCAGCGCGTCCTTCTGCTCGGCCAGCAGGTTCATGCTCTTCACGTATTCGATCAGGGCCTGGCCGTCGCCGTCCGGCAGGGTCGCGCTGGGCGAGTAGGGCACCTTGCGCAGCAGCGCCAGGTAGAGGTCGAGGATTCGCGCCAGGGCGCTTTCGTCGAGGGCCTGGCGGCTGGTGGAGAGCAGCGCCAGGGCGACCAGGTTGACCGGGTTGATCGCCGCCGCGTCGTTGAGGTGGCGGGCGACGTCCTTGGCCAGCAGGTTGGTGGTCTGCGGCAGCCAGTCGGGGCGGTATTCCGGGCCGAGGTCCTGGTCCTGCCAGTCGGGCTGGTGGCGGTCGAGGAACTGGTCGAGATGGATCGGCTCGCCGAAGTTCACCCAGACCTGGCCGAAACGCTGCTTCAGGGCGCCGACCACCTTGAACAGGTCGAAGATCGACTCCTTCTTCTTGGTCGCGCCGCGCAGTTCGCCGAGGTAGGTGCGGCCTTCCAGCACGCGTTCGTAGCCGATGTAGACCGGTACGAAGACGATCGGCCGGCGCGAGTCTCGGAGGAAGCTGCGCAGGGTGATGGCGAGCATGCCGGTGCGTGGGTGGAGCATGCGCCCGGTACGCGAACGGCCACCCTCGACGAAGTACTCGGTGGAGAAGCCGCGGGAGAACAGGGTGTGCAGGTACTCGTTGAACACCGCGGTGTAGAGCTGGTTGCCCTTGAAGCTGCGGCGCATGAAGAAGGCTCCGCCGCGGCGCAGGATCGAGCCGATCACCGGCATGTTCAGGTTGATCCCGGCGGCGATGTGCGGCGGGGTCAGGCCGTTGCGGAACAGCAGGTAGGAGAGCAGCAGGTAGTCGATGTGGCTGCGGTGGCAGGGCACGTAGACGATCTCGTTGCCCTGGGCCACGTCCTGCACCCGCTCGATGTGGTTGACCTTGACCCCTTCGTACAGCTTGTTCCAGAACCAGCTGAGGATGACTTCGAGGAAGCGGATCACCGGATAGGAGAAGTCCGAGGCGATTTCATTGGCGTAGCGCAGCGCGATGCCTTCGGCCTTCTCCTGGGATATCCGTTCGCTCTCGCATTCCTCGTTGATCGCCTGGCGTACCAGCGGCGCGCGCAGCAGGCCCTTGACCAGGTTGCGGCGGTGCGACAGGTCGGGACCGATTACCGCGGTCTTCAGGTTGCGGAAGTGCACCCGGAGGATACGGTTGACCATGCGCAGCGTGCGTTCGTGGCCCTTGCCCTGTTCCACCAGCTCGCGCAGGTGGATCGGCGCGGAGAACTGCACGCGGGTCTTGCGTCCGAGAATCAGGATGCGCGCCAGCTTGCGCAGGCGCCCGGTGACCGCCCAGTTGTCGGCGAACAGCAGCTTCCAGGGGCTCGATTCGCTGTCCGGCGATTGTCCCCAGAACACGCTGACCGGAATGATCTGCGCGTCGTCGAGACCGTTCTGGCCGACCGCGGCGAGCATGCGCACCAGGGTCGGCGAGGCGCCGCGCTTGTCCTGGCGGCCCAGCCAGTCGGGTTCGGGCGTCAGGTAGAAGAACGCCGCCGGCTCGATGGCGTCGCCTACCGCTACCGGCATCACCGGACGCGGCAGCCCGGCCTTGCGGCATTCGGTATCCACTACCGCGAGATCGCTGACCGAAGGCTGTTGCAGCACGTAGAGCACCGGCTTGCTGCGGTCGATCTTCAGGGTGAAGGCCGATTGGTTGATGGTTTCCGAGCGTACCCAGAGGTACAGCAGGCGGCGCAGGGCGCCAAAACCAAAGCGGCGGAAAGGGTAGCGGGGCATACGGTGTCTACTGGCAGTTGATCGGGACCCGGCGTGGCGGGCGCGGCTAGTTTGCCGCAATCCCCGGAGGGCCGCAAAAGAACGCAACGCGTCCTACGGCGAACGGCGGCGAACAGGTTGCGAATGTAGAACCTTCGGCAGGCGTTCGGGTTCTGTCACGTTTTGCCAAGGTTCTCCCGATGCCCCGTATTGCCAGGCGGCGGGGCGCTTCGGCTATAGTCCCTGCGCGTTTTTCGCGGCCCTGGCCGGACATGGCGGCGGCCGCCGGAACAGGTAGGGGACCATGATCGAAACAAGAAACCTCGGCAAACGCTTCGGCTCGCGGGTGGCGGTGGACGACCTGTCCTTCCAGGTGGAGACGGGGGAGGTACTGGGCTTCCTCGGTCCGAACGGCGCCGGCAAGTCCACCACCATGAAGATGCTCACCGGCTTCCTGGCGCCCAGCGCCGGCACCGCGAGCATCTTCGGCTTCGACATCCGCAACCGCACGCTGCAGGCGCAGCGGCTGATCGGCTACCTCCCGGAAGGTTCGCCCTGCTACGCGGAAATGACCGTGCAGGGCTTCCTCGATTTCATCGCCGAGATCCGTGGCTACCGTGGTGCCGGCAAGCGCGAGCGGGTCGCCCGGGCACTGGGGCTGCTGGAACTGGACGAGGTGCGCCGGCAGACCATCGAAACCCTCTCCAAGGGCTTCCGCCGGCGTGTCGGCCTGGCCCAGGCGATCCTCCACGAACCGCGGGCGCTGGTGCTCGACGAGCCCACCGACGGGCTCGATCCGAACCAGAAGCACCAGGTCCGCGAACTGATCCGCGGCCTCGCGCAGGAGCGCATCGTGATCATCTCCACCCATATCCTCGAGGAAGTCTCGGCGCTGTGCAGCCGCGCCCTGGTGATCGGCGGCGGGCGGCTGCTGGCGGACAGCACGCCGCTGGAGCTGGCCAGCCGCTCGCGCTACCACCAGGCGGTGACGCTCTACAGCGACGAGCCCCTGGATGCCGTGGCGCTGGCGGTGCTGCCGGGCGTGGCGGGCATCGAGGAGAACCCCGCCGAAGGCAGCCTGACCGTCCTGGCGCAGCCGGGCGCGGTGATCTTCCCCCAGGTCAGCGGGCTGGTCGCCGAGCGCGGCTGGCGGATCCGCGAACTGGACGTGGAGCGCGGCCGGCTCGACGAGGTATTCCGCAACTTGACCCGGGGGACGGAGGCATGAAGCAACTGCCGGTGATCTTCAAGCGCGAGCTGGCGAGTTATTTCGCCACGCCGCTGGCCTATGTGTTCATCGTGATCTTCCTGGTCCTGGCGGGCGTGTTCACCTTCTACCTGGGCAACTTCTACGAACGCAACCAGGCCGACCTGGCCTCCTTCTTCGCCTTCCATCCCTGGCTCTACCTGTTCCTGGTTCCCGCGCTGGCCATGCGCCTGTGGGCGGAGGAGCGCAAGTCCGGCTCGATCGAGCTGCTGATGACCCTGCCGCTGACCCGCTTCGAAGCCGTGGCCGGCAAGTTCCTGGCCACCTGGGCGTTCGCCGGAATCGCGCTGCTGCTGACCTTCCCCATGGTGCTCACGGTGAACTACCTGGGCGAGCCGGACAACGGTGCGATTCTCGCCGGCTATCTGGGCAGTTGGCTGCTGGCCGGCGGCTACCTGGCCATCGGTTCGTGCATGTCGGCCCTGGCGAAGAACCAGGTGATCGCTTTCATCCTCGCCGTGGCCGCCTGCTTCCTGTTCATGCTCAGCGGCTTTCCGCTGGTGCTCGATGCGTTCAGCCAGTGGGCGCCGCAGTGGTTGCTCGATGCGGTGGCCTCGCTGAGCCTGCTGACCCGCTTCGATGCCGTCAGCAAGGGCGTCATCGACCTGCGCGACCTGCTGTATTTCGTCAGCCTGATCGTCGCCTGGCTGGCCGCCACGGCGGTGGCGGTCGACCTGAAGAAAGCCGAATGAGGGGGAGTCGATGAAACGCGTGTTGTCCTCTGGCGCCGGGCTGTTGCTGATCGCGCTGGCGTTCCTGGCCTTCAACATGGTCTCCGGCCTGCTGTTCAGCGGCGCGCGGCTCGACCTGACCGAGCAGAAGCTCTACACCATCAGCCCCGGCACCAAGCGGATCCTGGCCGGCCTCGACGAGCCGATCAACCTGTACTTCTTCTATTCGGATAGCGGTGCCCGGGAACTGGTGCCGCTGCGCAACTACGCCAGGCGCGTCGAGGAACTGCTGCGCGCCTACGAGCGCGAGGCGAACGGCAGGATTCGCCTGCAGGTGATCGATCCCGAGCCGTTCTCCGAGAACGAGGACAAGGCCACCGAGTTCGGCCTGCAAGGAATTCCCCTGCAGCAGGGCGGCGACAACCTGTACTTCGGCCTGGCCGGCAGCAACGCCCTGGACGGAGTCCAGGTCATACCCTTCTTCCCGCTCGATCAGGAGGAGTTCCTCGAATACGACATCAGCCGCCTGGTGCAGACCCTGGCCCAGCCGCAGCGGCCGGTGGTCGGCCTGATGTCGTCGCTGCCGCTCAATGGCGGCTTCGACATGGCCAGCCGGCAGCCGACCTCGCCGTGGATGGTCATGGAGGAAATCCGCCAGCAATTCGACCTGCGCAGCCTCAAGAGCGATGCCACGGAAATCCCGCCGGAGGTCTCGGTGCTGCTGCTGGTGCATCCCAAGCAGTTACCCGAGCAGACGCTATACGCCATCGACCAGTTCGTCCTGCGCGGGGGCAAGCTGCTGGCGTTCGTCGACCCCTTCAGCGAGGCCGACAGCGGCAGCGATTTCACCGCTACGCTGGATGGCGACAAGTCGTCCGACCTCGCGCCGCTGTTCGAGGCCTGGGGGCTGCGCCTGCTGCCGGGCAAGGTGCTCGGCGACGGCGCCTATGCGATGTCCATCAGTCTTGGCCGGGACCAGCGTCCGGCCCGGCATCCGGCCTGGCTCAGCTTGCCGCGCGAGGCGCTGGACCAGGACGACATCGCCACTGCCGGCCTGGAAAGCCTGACCCTGGCGACGCCCGGCATCCTCGAAAGGCTCCCCGGAGCGAGCACCAGCTTCACGCCTTTGCTGCAAAGCTCGGCCCAGGCGATGCCGTTCGATGCCTCGCGCTTCGGCCTGCTGCGTGACCCCGGCGATCTGATGCGCGAGCTGCGCCCGAGCGGCCGGCGGCATACTCTCGCCGCCCGTATCCAGGGGCCGGCGAAGAGTGCCTTCGCGGAGGGCATCGAGGGGCATCGCGGAGGCCTGAAGGAGGCGCGCAACATCAATGTCATCGTCGTGGCCGATACCGACCTGCTCAGCGATCGCATGTGGGTCCAGGTGCAGGACTTCTTCGGCCAGCGCGTGCCGCAGCCCTGGGCCGACAACGGCGCGCTGGTGGTCAACGCGCTGGACAACCTGTCGGGCACCGATGCGCTGATCAGCGTGCGCTCCCGCGGCCGGTTCAGCCGGCCGTTCGTGGTGGTCGAGCGCCTGCAGCGCGAGGCCGAGACGAGCTTCCGGCAGAAGGAGGAGCAGCTCAAGCAGCGCCTCGCCGATACCGAGCAGCAACTCGCCGCTCTACAGCAGGGTGCCGACCCGGAGAAGGCCGTCGAACTGACGCCCGAACAGCAGGCCACGGTGCGCCAGTACATGCAGGAGAAGCTGCGCATCCGTAAGGAACTACGCGAGGTGCAGTACCAGTTGAACGCCGATATCGACGCACTGGGCCGCACCCTGAAGCTGGTCAATATCGCCCTGGTTCCCTCGTTGCTCACGGTCGGCGTGCTGCTCGGCTGGCTCTGGCGGCGCCGGCGCATGGCCCGGGGAGGGCATTGACGCATGCGGCGCAATACGCTGATCGTCCTGCTGGCGCTGGTGGCGGCGCTGGTCGGAACCTTCGCCTGGCTGCAGCGCGAGCGCGCAGCCGAGGTACCTGCCTTGCCGGTGGCAGAGGGCTGGCTGCCGGAACTGGACAGCGCGACGCTGAGTGGCCTGCACGTGCAGTTTGCCGACGGTTCGCCGGATATCTGGGTCGAGCGGCGTGCGGGCGCGTGGGTCCTGCCGGCCAAGGCCGGCTATCCGGCCGTTCGGCTACGCTTGTCGGCGCTGCTCGAGGCACTGGCAGAGGCGCGCAAGGTCGAGGCGAAGAGCGCCAACCCGAAGAACCACGCGATGCTTGGCCTGGCGGAGCGTGGCGAGGGGCAGGCGCTACGCCTGAGCCTGCAGCGGCAGTCCGGCGAGCCTCTGGTGCTGCTGGTGGGCAAAGATGCGCAGCATGGCGGTAGCTTCGTACGACGACTGGGCGACCCGCAGGCCTGGCTGATCGACAAGCGCCTGCCGTTGCCGAACAACGAGCTGGAGTGGCTCGACCGGCGGATCGCCACGCTGCCCTTCGCCCGGGTGCGCGAACTGCAACTGCGCTATCCGAAGGGCGAGCGTCTGGATCTCTATCGCGACGACGCCGGGCAGCCGAACCTGCAGGTCCGGCAATTGCCCACAGGGCGCAAGCTGGCCTATGAGGCAGCGGCCAACGGCGCGGCGGCGCTGTTCGCCGACCTGCGTTTCGCCGATGTAGCGCCGCTGGCGCAGGTGGGATTCAGACAGGCGCCATTGCTCCTGGCGTTCAGCCTGCGGACGTTTTCCGGCGCGCGCCTGGATGGCGAGATTCGGCGCCAGGGCGAGCAATACTGGTTGTTGCCGAAGAGCGTCGAGGGCTTCGCCGAGGGCGAGGTCGCCGCCCATCCTGACTGGGCCTATCGGATCGAAGAGGACCGCTACCGCGCCCTGGCCCGGCACCTGCCGGAGCTGCTGGCGCGCTGAGCGGGCTCAGCCGGCGGTCTGGCCGGCCAGTTCGCGCATGCGTTGCAGCACAGCGTTCAGGCCGTTGCTGCGCGAGGGCGACAGTTGGCGGGAAAGACCCAGGCAGGTGAACCAGTCGTTGAGGTCCAGGCGCGCCAGTTCGCGGGTCTCGATGCCGTCGACCCGTGCCAGCAGCACCGCCAGCAGGCCGCGGATCAGGCGCGCGTCGCTGTCGGCACGGAAGCGCCAGTGGCCGTCGCGCTGCTCGCCGAGCAGCCAGACCAGGCTTTCGCAACCGTGCACGCGATGCTCTTCCTGGCGTTCGTGTTCCGCGAGCGGCGCCAGGCGCTCGCCCCATTGCAGCAGCAGGCGTGCACGCTGTTCCCAACTGGCGGTGTGACCGAAGGCGTCCAGTGCCTCCTGGGCCTGTTCGGGGAGAACCGGGTTCATCGCAGCAACTCCAGTGAGCGGTCGAGGGCCAGGAAGAAGCGCTCCAGATCGTCGGCATCGTTGTACAAGCCCAGCGAGACACGCAGGGCGCCGGGTACCTGGAGGCGTTGCAGCAGCGGCATCGCGCAATGGTGGCCGGCGCGCACCGCGATGCCCTGCTCGCCGAGCAGGTGGGCGAGATCGGCGACGTGCACGCCGTCGACGCAGAAGCTGGCCAGCGCCGCCTGCGGTTCGCCGAGCAGGCTGACGCCGTCGCGCGCCAGCAGGCCGGCGAGCAGGCGGGCGTGGAGGGCGCCTTCGTGGGCGGCGACTTCGGCTTCGTCCAGGGTGGCCAGCCAGTCGATGGTCGCGCCCAGGCCGATCGCCGCGGAAACCGCCGGGGTGCCCGCCTCGAAGCCGAGCGGAGCGGCATGGAAGCTGGCTTCGTGGAAGCCGGTGTGGCGTACCATCTCGCCGCCGAACTGCCAGTGCGCCAGTTGCTCCAGGGCCTGCGGGCGACCCCAGAGCACGCCGATGCCGTCGGGGCCGTAGAGCTTGTGGCCGGAGAATGCGTAGAAGTCGCAGCCCAGGCCCGGCAGGTCGTGGCGTCCGTGGACGCTGCCTTGAGCGCCGTCGACCAGGGTCCAGGCACCGCGCTCGCGGGCCAGCTGGATCAACTCCACCACCGGTTGCCAGGTGCCGAGAACGTTGGACAACTGGCTGATCGCCAGCAGGCGGGTACGCTCGCCGATGATATGGCGAGCCTGCTCCAGGTCGATCACCCCGCGCTCGTCCAGCGGCAACACGCGCAGGACCAGGCCGCGGCGCAGGGCCAACTGCTGCCAGGGAAGCAGGTTGGCATGGTGTTCCAGGGCACTGACCAGCAGTTCGTCGCCAGGCCGGAAATGCCGCTCCAGGCCATAGGCCACCAGGTTGATCGCCTCTGTGGTGCCGCGGGTGAACAGCACCTCGGCCGGGTTGCCGGCGTGCAGCCAGTGGGCGACGCGGCTACGCGCGGCCTCGAAGGCCCGGGTGGCGCGCTCGCCGGGGACATGTTGGGCGCGGTGGACGTTGGCGGCGCCGCCAAGGTAGTAGCCGTTCAGGGCGTCGAGTACGGCCTGTGGCTTCTGGGTGGTGGCGGCGCTGTCGAGGTAGGTCAGGCCTTCCGCGGCGAAGGCGGAAAAGGCCGGAAAGTCGGCGCGCCAGGGAGACGGCAGGGACATGGCGGACACTGTGCGAGGACGGTTACAGGGGAAAGGGTAGCGCACCCGGCGGCGCTGGCGAGCGCCGTCGGGCGAACGGGGAGCGAGCTGGGCTCAGTTGTGCGCGTGCAGCGCTTCGTTCAGCTCGATGGCGGTCTTGTTGGTCTTGCACTCCACCGCACCGTTCTGCGAGTTGCGGCGGAACAGCAGGTCGGGCTGGCCGGCCAGGTCGCGGGCCTTGACCACTTTCACCAGGGCGTTCTGCTCGTCGAGCAGGGCGACCTTGGTGCCGGCGGTGATGTACAGGCCGGCCTCGACGATGTTGCGATCGCCCAGCGGGATGCCGATGCCGGCGTTGGCGCCGATCAGGCAGCCTTCGCCGACGCTGATGACGATGTTGCCGCCACCGGAAAGGGTGCCCATGGTCGAGCAGCCGCCGCCCAGGTCCGACCCCTTGCCGACGAACACGCCGGCGGATACGCGGCCTTCGATCATGCCCGGGCCTTCGGTGCCGGCGTTGAAGTTGACGAAACCTTCGTGCATCACCGTGGTGCCTTCACCGATGTAGGCGCCCAGGCGCACGCGGGCGGTGTCGGCGATGCGTACGCCGGCCGGGACCACGTAGTCGGTCATCTTCGGGAACTTGTCGACGGAGAAGACTTCCAGCAGCTTGCCCTTCAGTCGCGCTTCCAGTTGCAGTTCGGCCAGCTCGGCCAGGTCCACCGCGCCGATGTTGGTCCAGGCCACGTTCGGCAGGAGCGGGAAGATGCCGCTCAGGTTCACAGCGTGCGGTTTGACCAGGCGGTGGGAGAGCAGGTGCAGCTTGAGGTAGGCCTCCGGGGTGGAGGACGGCGCGGCGTCTTCCGCCAACAGGGTGGCGACCAGCGGCTTCTGGCTTTCCGCCAGGCGCGAGAGCAGGGCCGACTGAGCGGCGTCGATACCCTTCAGGGCGTCGGCCAGCTGGTAGGCCTGCTGCGAAGTGAAGGTCAGCGCCTGGTTGCCGGCTGCGTAGCCAAGGATCGGTGCGACGGCAGCGACGATTTCGCTCGAAGGCTTGAGCAGCGGCAGCGCGTAGAACACTTCCAGCCAGGCTTCCTGGCGGTTCTGGGTGCCGACGCCGAAGGCCAGGCTGAACAGGGATTGCGACATGTGGGTTTCCTCGAAACGGAGTGGAACGGTCAGGCCGGACGGCGGCTGAGCAGCAGGCCCAACCCCGCGCTGCCGAGCAGCGCGGCGCAACCGCGGTTGAACAGACGCCGGGCCCGCTGGCCGGCGAGCAGCCGGCCGAGGTGGAGCCCGGCATAGGAATAAAGAGCGATGGCCAGCCATTCGAGCAGCAGGAATGCCGCGCCGAGCTGGGCGAACTGGGCGCCCAGCGGTTGGCCGGGATCGACGAACTGCGGCAGGAAGGCGGTGAAGATCAGGATCGCTTTCGGGTTGCCCGCCGCCACCAGGAACTCCTGGCGCCCCAGGCGCCAGAGGCTGGGACGCGCCGGGCTGGCTTCGTTCGCCAGTGGCTGCGCATCGGCCCGCCACAATTGCACCGCAAGCCACAACAGGTAGGCAGCGCCGAGCAGCTTGATCGCCAGGAACAGCCAGGCCGAGGTGTGCAGCACCAGCGCCAGCCCGGAGGCGGCCAGGGCGAGCATGCCGGCGAATGCCAGCAGGCGCCCGCCGCCGGCCAGCGAGGCGGTGGCGAAACCGTGCCGCGCGGCGTTGTTCAGCGACAGCAGGTTGTTCGGCCCCGGCGCCAGGTTGAGGGCGAAGCAGGCGGGTACGAACAGGGCCCAGGCGATGCTCATGCGGCCTCCCGCTCAGGCCAGCGCGGCGGCGTAGGCGTCGGGCTTGAAGCCGACCAGCGTCCTGCCGCCCAGTTCCAGCACCGGGCGCTTGATCATCGACGGCTGGGCCAGCATCAGCTCGATCGCCTTGGCTTCGTCGAGATCGGCCTTCTGCGCTTCGTCGAGCTTGCGGAAGGTAGTGCCGGCGCGGTTGAGGACGGTCTGCCAGCCGTGCTCCGCGCACCAGCGCCGCAGGTGTTCGCGGTCGATGCCGACGGCCTTGTAGTCGTGGAAGTCGTAGGCGACCTTGTGCTCGTCGAGCCAGGTCCGAGCCTTCTTCATGGTGTCGCAGGCTTTGATGCCGTAGAGAACGTAGGTCATTGTTTTTCCTTTGGGGTTTTGGCTCCTCCAAAACCCCTCCAATATTCCTCTAAAATTCCTGCCGGATTATGCCACGTCGTTCCGCCCCTGTGCGGTCTCGGGGCTACCGCATCGGGAGCGGCGTGACGGCAGATAGCCGTGGACGGGCGGGCGGACAGGGAGCCGGGCTGTTTCCCTGGCCGGGAACGGAGAGAGCGCAGGTTGAACAGGTCGATTCGGCTCGCTGGAGAGCATCCTTACCGGTACTTTCGGAATGCTCCGGTCCGCGCTGTACAATCCTTCCCCCGCCGAGGAGATTTCCCATGAGTTGCATCGGTCGCCAGATAGACCAATTACGCCTGCAGATACCGGGCTTCGCCTGCAAGCCCGGCTGCCACGATTGCTGCGGGCCGGTTACCGCCTCGTCGGAAGAGATGGCCCGCCTGCCGCTGAAGAGCGAGGCCGAACACGACGCCGCCCTGGCCGAGTGGAACTGCGTCCATCTCGGACCGAACGGCTGCGAGGCCTATGAGGAACGTCCGCTGATCTGCCGGCTGTTCGGCACCACGCCGAACCTGCCCTGCCCGGAGGGGCGGGGGCCCGAAGTGCCGGTGGCGGAGCAGGTGGAGCGACAGGTCCATGCGCTGATCGCCAGCACTCGCCAGGTGCTGGTGTAGCGGCCTGCCCGCCGCTAGGTTTCCGCGGTCTCGGTGGCGCGGGACTGCAGGGACGGTTCGAAGGCTGGTTCGGGCGGCGTTTCCTCTAGGGGCATCGGCTCGTCCGCAGAGAGTTTCTGGAGAACCGCGGCGATCCGCTCGATGCTCTCTTCGAGCTCGAGCACCCGGTTGACCATGTACAGGATCATCTCCGGCGAACTCAGGTGCGCCAGCCGCATGGTCGCCTGCAAGTCGTCGTGGCGGTTGTCCCGGTCGGCCATTAGTGTTTCCGCCAGGCTCTTCAGCAACAGCATCTCGGCGCGCCTCATGGGCCGCTGCTCCGCGATTCCGCGGTAGGGGAAAAAGCTCGTTCCATCTCGCGACCTACCCGAAACGACTACATCCAAAGGTGTAATTCTACATTGCCATCACTTCGATCGTCGGACAATAGCCGCGTTCCAGACGCCTTGCACAGGTGACGAACGGGACTCGAAGCGGCCTGGTCTGCATGGCCGGGTGATGGGCGAGTTCCTTGATGCGGGGCGGCGGCTGTTTGGCGCAGGACAAAAAAAGCCCCGCCGGGTAGGCGAGGCTCAGGGGGAGAACAGCGTGCGGGGGCTCGCTGTCCGGGATGAATCGTCGTGGTGCGCTTAGCCGCAGGGCTGCTGCGGACCGCCGGTCATGCTCTCGACGCTGTCCAGCACGGCATGGCCCTTGCCGACCTTCTGCACGTCGTCGACGTCGCGCATGATGCTGCCGCCGTCGCTCATCTGGTTGCGGGTCTTGATCAGGTTGGTGGTGATGTCCAGCAGGCTGCGACCGGTAGCGATCAGGTCATTGGTGGCGCTGGGGGTGCAAGGGGTGTTGGCGGAGGCGACCTGGGCCTGGCCGGGTTGCCCGGGCTGGGTGGTGCGGTAGCCCTGGGTCAGTGCGTTCTGCTGGAGGCAGCCGGAGGTGGCGGCGAACATCGAGGCGAGCAGCAGTGCGGAAGTAAGTCCCTTGCTTGTCATGGCGGCATTCCTTTGTCTGAGTGGGCGCTGCACCCCGTACTCCTTCGGGGCGTCGTCCTGGCCGACGCTACGGCGGGCCTGGACTGAAGGGGAGTGTAGGAGCGTCTCGCACCGCTATGAAATAGCTCGGATGTACTAGTGCGGGAACCTTGGCCGGGCGCCCCGGTCGTCGCCGCGGAGGGGGCGGACGCGCGGGGTAGAGCGGCGGGGCTAGGAAAGACCGTACGGATTGTGCGAATGTCGGATAGCTGCCTACCGATCGCGATGGTGCAATCGGCGCAGTCGCATCGTCCAGGGACGAAGCCGGAGATCCCCGCCCTCATGCAAACCGTGTACACCGTTCTGACCCTGCTGCTGGTCGTCGGCGCCACCCGCCTGGCCGCCCAGTTGCTGCCCTTGCCGCTACCGCTGATCCAGATCGCCGCCGGGGCCCTGCTGGCCTTGCCGTCCCTCGGGCTGCACATTGCCCTCGACCCGGAACTGTTCCTCTTCCTGTTCATTCCGCCGCTGCTGTTCGTCGACGGCTGGCGCATTCCCAAGCGGGAAGTCTGGCGGATGCGCTGGCCGATCCTGATGATGGCGTTCGGCCTGGTGTTCTTCACCGTGGTCGGCGCCGGCTATTTCATCCATCTGCTGATCCCGGAAATTCCCCTGGCGGCTTCCTTCGCCCTCGCCGCCGTGCTGTCGCCCACGGACGCCCTGGCGGTCTCGGCGATCACCCAGGGGCGGCTGCCCAAGCGCCTGATGCACCTGCTGGAGGGCGAGGCGCTGATGAACGATGCCTCTGGCCTGGTGGCATTCAAGTTCGCCATCGCCGCGGCGATGACCGGCGTGTTCTCGCTGGTAGACGCCAGCCTCAACTTCCTCCTGGTCGCGGTCGGCGGCCTGGCCATCGGGGTGTTCCTCAGCTGGTCGCTGGGCCGCATCCGCGCCTGGATGATCTCCCGTGGCTGGGACGACCCGGCGACCCACGTGGTACTGATGCTGTTGCTGCCGTTCGCCTCCTACATGGTGGCGGAACACCTGGGTGTCTCCGGGATTCTCTCGGCGGTGGCGGCCGGCATGATGCAGAGCTGGGTCGACCTGCTGCCGCGGCAGACTTCCACGCGCCTGCTCAACCGCAGCGTCTGGTCGATGCTGGAGTTCGCCTTCAACGGCGTGGTGTTCCTGCTGCTCGGCCTGCAGTTGCCGGACATCATGAAGTCGGTGGCCAACCACCACGGCGACCTGCTCTGGCGTTCCTCGCTGCTGCTGGCCTACGTGGCGGCGATCACCGCCGTGCTGATGCTGATCCGCTACGGCTGGGTCTATGGCTACTGGAAGCTGTCGCTGCGCATCGATCGCTGGCGCGGCAAGAGCCCGCCCGGGCTGAGCGGCATCTCCCTGCGCCGTCTCTCCGCCCTCAGTGCATTGAGCGGCGTGCGTGGTGCGGTGACCCTGGCGGCGGTGCTGTCGGTACCGATGAGCCTGATGGATGGTAGCGCCTTCCCGCAGCGCGACCTGATCATCTTCATCGCCACCAGCGTGATCCTGATTTCCCTGATCGGCGCGACCATCGGCCTGCCGCTGCTGCTGCGCGGACTGCCGGCGAGCAACAATGGCGCCCACGAGCGCGAGCGGCGCGAGGCCTGGCGCAAGACCGCGGAGGCGGCGATCCGGGCCCTGGAGAGCGAGGAACTGCCGCAGGTGGAAGGCAACGATGCGGCGAATACTTCGCGGGTCGCCGAGGCGCGTGCGCAGATCATGGCCGAATACCGCCAGTCGCTGGATACCGCACCGACCACCGATGAGGCCCGCGACCAGGCCCAAGCCCTGGAGATCGCCGACAAGGCCTTGCGCCTGAAGGCGTTGCGCGCGCAGCGCCTGGAACTGTACCGGCAGCGGCGCAACAACGAGATCGACGACGAGACCCTGGGCGATATCCTGCGCGAGCTGGACCAGCAGGAAAGCTGGCTGACCAATCGCTTCGCCCGCTGGGTGTGAACGAAAAGGGATCGCCGCGGCGATCCCTTTTCGTTTCTCCGCGCAGGCTTCAGCGCGCCCGCAGGTAGTCGCGGATGCGCTCGGCGGCTTCGACGCACTCGGCCAGCGGTGCCACCAGGGCCATGCGCACGCGGTTGGCGCCGGGGTTCTCGCCGTCCACCTCGCGCGACAGGTAGGAACCCGGCACCACCGTCACGTGCTGCTGCTCGAACAGTTCGCGGGTGAATACGGTGTCGTCCACCGGGGTGCGTGCCCACAGGTAGAAACTGCCGTCCGGGCGCTGTACGTCGAGCACGCCGTCGAGGATCGCCAGCACGGCGTCGAATTTCTCGCGGTAGAGGCTGCGGTTGGCGCGCACATGGACCTCGTCGTTCCAGGCGGCGATGCTCGCCAACTGGGTCTGCACCGGCATGGCGCAGCCGTGGTAGGTGCGGTAGAGGAGGAATTTCTTCAGGATCTCCGCGTCGCCGGCGACGAAGCCCGAGCGCAGGCCGGGCAGGTTGGAGCGCTTGGACAGGCTGTGGAACACCACGCAGCGGCTGAAGTCCGTGCGGCCCAGCTCGGCGCAAGCGTTGAGCAGGCCGGGCGGCGGGGCGTTTTCGTCGAAGTAGAGTTCGCTGTAGCACTCGTCGGCGGCGATCACGAAGTCGTAGCGGTCGGCCAGGGCGATCAGCTTCTTCAGGGTCTCCAGCGGTACCAGGGCCCCGGTGGGGTTGCCCGGCGAGCAGAGGAAGAGAATCTGGCAGCGCTGCCAGGTCGCCTCGTCGACCGCGTCGAAATCGGGGTTGAAGCCGTTTTCCTCGCGGCAGGGCAGGTAGTGCGGCACGGCTCCGGCGAGCAGCGCCGCGCCTTCGTAGATCTGGTAGAACGGGTTCGGGCTGACCACCAGGCCGGGCGCCTCGCCGGGCTCGCTGCGGCGGACCACGGTCTGGGTGAAGGCGAACAGCGCCTCGCGGGTACCGTTCACCGGCAGTACGTGGCGCGCCGCATCCAGCCAGCCGGCCGGCACCGAGAAGCGCCGCTCGCACCAGCGCGCGATGGCTTCGCGCAGGGCCGGCAGGCCGAGGGTGGTCGGGTAGACCGCGAGCTGGTCCAGGTTCTCCGCCAGGGTTTCGGCGACGAAGCTCGGCGAGCGATGCTTGGGCTCGCCGATGGACAGTGCGATCGGCTTCAGCGTCGCGGGCGGCCGGGCGCCGCCGAGCAGGGCGCGGAGCTTCTCGAAGGGGTAGGGCTGGAGGTTGTCGAGTGCGGTATTCATGGCGTTGGCAAGGCTTCTCAGAAGTTTATCCGGGTAGGCAGGGTGTCCCGTCCGTTGTCTTGTGACAGCTGCTCGACCAGGGCGGCCTGCAGGCGTTTGCACAGGTCGGGGTCGGCGAGCGGCTGGTTGCGCGCATCGGTGATGTAGAAGACGTCCTCCACACGCTCGCCGAGGGTGGCGATCTTGGCGTTCTGCACCGACAGGTCGAAATCCAGGAAGATGCCGCCGATCCGCGCCAGCAGGCCGGGACGGTCGGGGGCGATGACTTCGAGCACCGAGACCTGGCGCAGCGCGTCGGTGGAGATGGTCACTTGCGGGGCGAAGGCGAAGTGCTTGAGCTGGCGCGGCACCCGGCGCTGGATGATGGTCGGGTAGTCGTCGGGGTTCTTCAGCGCGTCGATAAGCCCCTCGCGGATCTCGGCAATGCGCTCCGGGTTGTTGCCGATGGAGTCGCCATCGGCGTCGAGCACGATATAGGTATCGAGGGTGAACTGGCTGGTGGAGGTGATGATCCGCGCGTCCTGGATGCTCAGGTTGAGCTGGTCCATGGCGGCCACGGTGACCGCGAAGAAATCGTGCTGGTCGGCGGCGTAGATGAAGATCTGCGAACCGCTCTCGAACTCGCGCTGGGTGGTTTCCTTGATCAGCACCAGCGGCGTGCCGTCGTCCGGGTGCTGGAGGATCGCCTCGGTGTGCCAGGCCACGTCGCCGGCGGTGTGGCGCAGGAAGTAGTCGTCGCCGAGCTGGCTCCATAACTGCTCGGCATCGTCCTGGTCGATGCCGTTGCGTACCAGTTGGTCGAGGGCCGCGGTCTGCGTCTGGCGGATCTGCTCCTCGCGGTCCACCGGGTTCTCCAGGCCGCGGCGCAGGGCGCGCTTGGTCTCGGTGTAGAGCTGCCGGAGCAGGCTGGCGCGCCAGGAGTTCCAGAGCGTCGGGTTGGTGGCGTTGATGTCGGCCACGGTGAGCACGTACAGGTAGTCGAGGTGGGTCTGGTCGCCGACCAGTTGGGCGAAATCGAAGATCACCTGCGGGTCGGAGAGGTCCTTGCGTTGCGCGGTGGTCGACATCACTAGGTGGTTCTGCACCAGCCAGGACACCAGTTGGGTGTCCCAGGGCGGCAACTGGTGGCTCTGGCAGAAGGCCTCGGCGTCCACCGCGCCGAGTTCCGAGTGGTCGCCGCCACGGCCCTTGGCGATGTCGTGGTAGAGACCGGCGATGTAGATCAGTTCCGGCTTGGGCAGACGATCGATGATCTTGCTCGCCAGCGGATATTTCTCGGCCATCTCCGGCCGATTCAGCTTGCGCAGGTGCTTGATCAGGTTGAGGGTGTGGGCGTCCACCGTATAGATATGGAACAGGTCGTGCTGCATCTGCCCGATGATATGGCCGAACTCCGGCAGGTAGCGGCCGAGGATGCCGTAGCGGTTCATCCGCCGCAGGTTGCGGTGGATACCCTGGCTGCTCTTGAACAGCTCGATGAACAGGCTGGTGTTGCGGATGTCGTGGCGGAACTCGTCGTCGATCAGGTGTCGGCTGTCGCGCAGCAGGCGAATGGTGTCGGCGCGCACGCCCTTGATTTCCGGGTGCTGGGCCATCAGCACGAAGATTTCCAGGAGGGCGAACGGGGTGCGCTTGAAGACGTTCGGGTGCGTCACCTCGATGTAGCCGTCGCGCAACTGGAAGCGACTGTTCAGCGGCTGGATCTGCACCGGCTGCTCGCAGGGCAGGATGACTTCCTCGAAGTGCTGGATGATCAGGTCGTTCAGCTCGGAGATCGCCATCACCACCCGGTAGTACTTCTGCATGAAGCGTTCGACCGCCAGCTTGACGTCGTTGTCTTCGTAGCCGAACAGACGGGCGATGCTGCGCTGGTGATCGAACAGCAGGCGATCCTCGGCGCGCCCGGCGAGCATGTGCAGGGCATAGCGGACCCGCCAGAGGAACTCCTGGCTGGAAGCCAGCATGCTGCACTCGCTTTCCACCAGGAAGCCTTCGCGCACCAGGGCGTGCAGGTTGAGGCTGCCGAACTGGCGGCGGGCCATCCAGAGGATGGTCTGGATGTCGCGCAGGCCGCCGGGGGAGCCCTTGACGTTGGGCTCGAGGTTGTACTCGGTGTCGTTGTACTTGGCGTGGCGGCGCTGCTGTTCGTGGCGTTTGGCCAGGAAGAACTCCTTGCTCGGCCACATGTGCGCGCTGCCGGTAACCTGCAGCATGCGCTGGCGCAGGCTGTCGGGGCCGCAGATGGTGCGGCACTCCATGAGGGTGGTGATCACCGTCAGGTCGGCGCGCGCTTCCTCCGCGCACTGCTGCACCGAGCGCACGCTCTGGCCGACTTCCAGGCCGATGTCCCAGAGCAGGGTGAGGAAGCCTTCGATCGGTTCGCGGAAGCTCTCCTGGTCCTCGCTGTCGAGGAGGATCAGCAGGTCGACGTCGGAGTAGGGGTGGAGTTCGCCGCGGCCGTAGCCGCCCACGGCGACCAGGGCGATGTCGGCGTCGTCTCCCCAGTCGAAGCGCTGCCAGGCCTGTTGCAGGATCTGGTCGACGCACCAGGCGCGATCTTCGATCAGGCGGCGGATGTCGCGGCCGCTGTTGAAACGGTTGTCGAGCACTTCGCGGAATTGCCGGATGGCCTTCTTGAAGGCCGCGATCGGGCTGGACTTCAAGGCCAGTTCCGCCTGGAACTGCCCGCGATCGAACAATTCGGGATCCACCTGCGGCATGCGGCCTTCCTTTATCTGCTAGCGGTTGGGTTCGATACGCGAGCGCCCCGTTTTGGTGCGTTTATGCGCTGTATTGGTGCGCGCGCTGCGCCGAATCGGGGCGTCGGCCCCGCCGGAATGGGGCGGGGCGTCGAGGCGCACGGCTGGCAGCAAAAGCCGGGCCGGATCAGGCTGCCGAGGTGCGCGGGAAGGTTTCGTCGTTGCGCAGGGTGAGGATCTCGTAGCCATCGGCGGTGACCAGCACGGTGTGCTCCCATTGCGCGGACAGCTTGCGGTCCTTGGTGATCGCGGTCCAGCCGTCGCCGAGCAGGCGGGTCTCCGGGCGGCCCTGGTTGATCATCGGCTCGATGGTGAAGATCATGCCTTCCTTCAGCTCGATGCCGGTACCCGCACGACCGTAGTGGAGGACCTGCGGCTCCTCGTGGAACACCTTGCCGATGCCATGGCCGCAGTATTCGCGGACCACCGAGAAGCCGTTCTTTTCCGCGTGCTTCTGGATGATTTCGCCGATATCGCCCAGGTGCGCGCCCGGACGCACCACGGAAATGCCCTTGTACATGCATTCCTGGGTGATCTGGCAGAGGCGGTCGGCCCATTCCGGGGTCTTGCCGACCAGGAACATCTTGCTGGTGTCGCCGTGGTAGCCGTCCTTGATGACGGTGATGTCGACGTTGAGGATGTCGCCTTCCTTCAGCGGCTTCTCGTTGGGGATGCCATGGCAGACCACATGGTTGATCGAGGTGCAGATCGACTTGGGAAAGCCCTTGTAGTTCAGCGGGGCGGGAATCGCCTTCTGCTCGTTGACGATATAGTCGTGGCAGATGCGATCCAGCTCCTCGGTGGTCACGCCGGGCTTGATGTGTTCGCCGATCATTTCCAGCACTTCGGCGGCCAGGCGGCCGGCGATGCGCATCTTCTCGATATCGTCGGGCGTCTTGATGGTGACGGTCATGCGAATTCTCTTCGGGCGTGCAAGCACGCATGAATAATAAGGAATACGCGATTCTAGCAGACCTGACCGACCGATCTACTCCCGCCCGGCCATCCGCGGCGGGTTTCACTGCGTCCACGGTTATGGTATAAAGCGCCCCGCTCCGAGGCTGCGGCCTTTTCCGGAGCACAAACCCACACATGCATCGACACGATGGCCTGGGTGCCCGCAAGGGTTGGTCATTGGGATGCGTGGAGGCCTAACCCGACTTATCGAGGAACTATCATGTCCCAAGTCAACATGCGCGATATGCTGAAGGCCGGTGTGCACTTCGGCCACCAGACCCGTTACTGGAACCCGAAAATGGGCAAGTTCATTTTCGGCGCGCGCAACAAGATCCATATCATCAACCTCGAAAAGACCCTGCCGATGTTCAACGAGGCCCTGACCTTCGTTGAGCGCCTGGCCGCTGGCAAGAACAAGATCCTGTTCGTCGGCACCAAGCGTTCCGCCGGCAAGATCGTTCGCGAGGAAGCCGCTCGTTGCGGCATGCCGTACGTCGACCATCGCTGGCTGGGCGGCATGCTCACCAACTACAAGACCATCCGTCAGTCGATCAAGCGCCTGCGCGACCTGGAAACCCAGTCCCAGGACGGCACCTTCGACAAGCTGACCAAGAAAGAAGCCCTGATGCGCAGCCGTGACCTCGAGAAGCTCGAGCGCAGCCTGGGCGGCATCAAGGACATGGGCGGCCTGCCGGACGCTCTGTTCGTGATCGACGTCGACCACGAGCGCATCGCCATCACCGAAGCCAACAAGCTGGGCATCCCGGTCATCGGCGTTGTCGATACCAACAGCAGCCCGGAAGGCGTCGACTATGTAATTCCCGGTAACGATGATGCCATCCGCGCCGTGCAACTCTACCTGAACTCGATGGCCGAAGCGGTAATCCGCGGCAAGCAGGGCGCTGCCACCAGCGCCGACGAGTTCGTCGAGGAAGCGCCGGCCGAATCCGCCGAAGGCTGATTCCGGGACGTTCAGACGTCCGACGGTGCGCAGGAAGGGGGCTAGGCCCCCTTTTTGCCACCTTTGAGTTTCTGCCCGGCAGGCCGGGCACAAAGGTTTTTTGAGAGCTACCACTCAAGAGGATTTCGAAATGGCAGAAATTACTGCAGCCATGGTTAAAGAACTGCGCGAGCGTACCGGCTTGGGCATGATGGAGTGCAAGAAGGCGCTGACCGCCGCTGGCGGCGACATCGAGAAGGCCATCGACGACATGCGCGCTGCCGGTGCGATCAAGGCTGCCAAGAAGGCCGGCAACATTGCCGCCGAAGGCTCGATCGCCGTCAAGATCGCTGCCGACAACAAGGCCGCCGTGATCATCGAAGTCAACTCCCAGACCGACTTCCTGGCCCTCCAGGACGACTTCAAGGGCTTCGTCGCCGAGAGCCTGGAAAAGGCCTTCAACGAGAAGCTGACCGACGCAGCTCCGCTGGTCGAAGCACGTGAGGAAGCTCGTCTGGCCCTGGTCGCCAAGACCGGCGAGAACGTCAACATCCGCCGCCTGACCCGCGTCGAGGGCGACGTGGTCGGCGCCTACCTGCACGGCCACCGCATCGGTGTCGTGGTCAACCTGAAAGGCGGCAACCCGGAACTGGCCAAGGACATCGCCATGCATGTCGCCGCCAGCAACCCGCAGTTCCTGAGCGCTTCGGAAGTTTCCGAAGAAGCGATCGCGAAAGAGAAGGAAATCTTCCTGGCGCTGAACGCCGACAAGATCGCCGGCAAGCCGGAGAACATCGTCGAGAACATGGTCAAGGGCCGCATCAGCAAGTTCCTCGCCGAAGCGAGCCTGGTCGAGCAGCCTTTCGTGAAGAACCCGGAAGTGAAGGTCGGCGACCTGGCCAAACAGGCCGGCGCCGAAATCGTTTCCTTCGTTCGTTACGAAGTGGGCGAAGGCATCGAGAAGGCCGAAGTGGACTTCGCTGCCGAAGTTGCCGCTCAAGTAGCCGCCACCAAGCAGTAACAAAGACGGTTTCGACTGTCGCCCCGGAAGAGGCTGCCCGCTGATGCGTGCGGCCTCTTCGTCAAATGGGGAAGCGTTCGGGGCAGCTTCCGCGTTGCCGGCCCGCTCGGCGGGCTCGCACGCAACGCAGGCGCAAAGTCGTCTCCACCCACGACGGCCCGGCCGTCACGTATTTTTATCGCCGCAGGAGAAAAGGTCATGGCTCAGCAACTGAGCGCTCGTCAACCTCGCTATAAACGCATTCTTCTAAAGTTGAGCGGCGAAGCCCTGATGGGCTCGGAGGAGTTCGGCATCGATCCCAAGGTGCTGGACCGCATGGCGCTGGAAATCGGCCAGTTGGTCGGGATCGGCGTGCAGGTCGGCCTGGTCATCGGCGGCGGCAACCTGTTCCGCGGCGCGGCGCTGTCCGCGGCCGGCATGGACCGGGTGACCGGCGACCACATGGGGATGCTGGCCACCGTGATGAACGGCCTGGCGATGCGCGATGCGCTGGAGCGCTCGAACATCCCCGCGCTGGTGATGTCGGCGATCTCCATGGTCGGTGTGACCGACCACTACGACCGCCGCAAGGCCATGCGCCACCTCGGCGGTGGCGAGGTGGTGATCTTCTCCGCCGGTACCGGCAACCCGTTCTTCACCACCGACTCGGCGGCTTGCCTGCGCGCCATCGAGATCGACGCCGACGTGGTCCTTAAGGCTACCAAGGTCGATGGCGTGTACACTGCCGACCCGTTCAAGGACCCGAATGCCGAGAAGTTCGAGCGCCTGACCTATGATGAAGTGCTCGACCGCAAGCTCGGCGTGATGGACCTGACCGCCATCTGCCTGTGCCGTGACCAGAACATGCCGCTGCGGGTGTTCAACATGAACAAGCCGGGCGCATTGCTGAATATTGTTGTTGGTGGTGCCGAAGGCACCCTGATCGAGGAGGGTTGAGAATGATCAACGAGATCAAGAAGGAAGCGCAGGAGCGCATGGGCAAGACCCTGGAAGCGCTGGGCCATGCCTTCGCGAAGATTCGCACCGGTCGCGCGCATCCGAGCATCCTGGATAGCGTGATGGTTTCCTATTACGGTGCCGATACGCCGCTGCGCCAGGTCGCCAACGTCACCGTGGAAGACTCCCGCACCCTGGCCCTGGCCGTGTTCGACAAGAGCATGATCCAGGCGGTCGAGAAGGCCATCATGACCTCCGACCTGGGGCTCAACCCGGCCACCGCCGGCACCACCATCCGCGTACCGATGCCGGCCCTGACCGAGGAGACCCGCAAGGGCTACACCAAGCAGGCGCGTGCCGAGGCCGAGCAGGCGCGGGTTTCCGTGCGCAACATCCGTCGCGATGCGCTGGCCCAGCTGAAGGACCTGCAGAAGGAAAAGGAAATCAGCGAGGACGAAGAGCGCCGCGCCGGCGACGACGTGCAGAAGCTGACCGACAAGTTCATCGGTGAGATCGAGAAGGCACTGGAAGCCAAAGAAGCGGACCTCATGGCTGTCTGAGGCCGGGCTGACGTCATGGAAAAGACCCGGAAGGATGTGTGCGTGCCACGCCACGTGGCCATTATCATGGACGGTAACAATCGCTGGGCGAAGAAGCGTCTTCTGCCCGGCGTCGCCGGCCACAAGGCCGGTGTCGATGCCGTCAGGGCGGTGATCGAGGTCTGCGCCGAGGCAGGGGTCGAGGTCCTCACCCTGTTCGCGTTCTCCAGCGAGAACTGGCAGCGTCCGGCGGACGAAGTCAGCGCGCTGATGGAGCTGTTTCTCGTGGCCCTGCGCCGCGAGGTGCGCAAGCTCGACGAGAACGGCATCCGCCTGCGCATCATCGGCGATCGCACGCGTTTCCATCCGGAGTTGCAGGCGGCCATGCGCGAAGCGGAAGCCGCCACTGCTGGCAATACCCGTTTCCTCCTCCAGGTCGCCGCCAACTACGGCGGCCAGTGGGACATCGTCCAGGCCGCACAGCGCCTGGCGCGGGAGGTCCAGGGCGGGCACCTGGCGGCGGACGATATCTCCGCCGAGCTGCTCCAGGGTTGCCTGGTGACCGGCGACCAGCCGCTGCCCGACCTGTGCATCCGCACCGGCGGCGAACATCGCATCAGCAATTTCCTTCTCTGGCAGCTGGCCTACGCCGAGCTGTATTTCTCCGACCTGTTCTGGCCCGACTTCAAGCACGCGGCGATGCGGGCTGCCCTGGCGGATTTCTCCAAGCGCCAGCGCCGCTTCGGCAAGACCAGCGAGCAAGTCGAGGCCGAGGCCCGTCCGTCATGCTGAAACAACGGATCATCACGGCGCTGGTGCTTTTGCCCATCGCGCTGGGTGGTTTCTTCCTTCTCGAAGGGGCGTTCTTCGCCCTGTTCATCGGCGCGGTGGTGAGCCTGGGGGCCTGGGAATGGGCGCGCCTGGCCGGCTATGAACAACAGTTCGGCCGCGTTGCCTACGCGGCGACGGTCGCCGTGCTGATGGTCGCTCTCTACCATCTGCCGCAGCTTGCCGGAGCCGTGCTGCTGCTGGCGCTGGTCTGGTGGACGCTGGCCACCGTGCTGGTGCTCACCTACCCGGAAAGCGTCGGCTACTGGGGCGGCCGCTGGCGCCGCCTGGGCATGGGCCTGCTGATCCTGTTGCCGGCCTGGCAGGGGCTGGTCCTGCTCAAGCAGTGGCCGCTGGCCAATGGCCTGATCATCGCCGTGATGGTGCTGGTCTGGGGCGCGGATATCGGCGCCTACTTCTCTGGCAAGGCCTTCGGCAAGCGCAAGCTGGCGCCGCGGGTCAGCCCCGGCAAGAGCTGGGAAGGCGTTTACGGCGGCCTGGCGGTCAGCCTGGCGATCACCCTGGCGGTCGGCCTCTACCGCGACTGGTCCCTCGGCGCGCTGCTCCTGGCCCTGCTCGGCGCGGCGCTGGTGGTGTTCGTCTCGATCGTCGGCGACCTCACCGAAAGCATGTTCAAGCGCCAGTCCGGAATCAAGGACAGCAGCAACCTGCTGCCCGGCCACGGTGGCGTGCTGGATCGCATCGACAGCCTGACGGCAGCCATCCCGGTATTCGCGGCCCTGCTCTGGGCCGCCGGCTGGGGTGCGCCATGAGTCGACCGCAGCGGATCAGCGTGCTCGGCGCGACCGGCTCGATCGGTCTGAGCACCCTGGACGTCGTCCAGCGTCATCCCGATCGTTACGAAGCCTTCGCCCTGACTGGCTTCAGCCGCCTGGCCGAACTCGAGGCGCTGTGCCTTCGGCACCGCCCCGTCTATGCGGTGGTGCCGGAGCAGGCCGCGGCGATCGCCTTGCAGGGCTCGCTCGCCGCGGCGGGTATCCGCACCCGGGTGCTGTTCGGCGAGCAGGCGTTGTGCGAAGTGGCCAGCGCGCCCGAAGTGGACATGGTAATGGCGGCCATCGTCGGCGCCGCCGGGCTGCCGTCGACCCTGGCGGCCGTCGAGGCCGGCAAGCGCGTACTGCTGGCCAACAAGGAAGCGCTGGTGATGTCCGGCGCGCTGTTCATGCAGGCGGTCAAGCGCAGCGGCGCGGTGCTCCTGCCGATCGACAGCGAGCACAACGCGATCTTCCAGTCGCTGCCGCGCAATTATGCCGATGGCCTGGAGCGGGTCGGCGTGCGCCGGATCCTCTTGACCGCCTCCGGCGGCCCGTTCCGCGAGACGCCGCTGGAGCAACTCGCTTCGGTGACGCCGGAGCAGGCTTGTGCGCACCCGAACTGGTCGATGGGGCGGAAGATTTCCGTCGATTCCGCCAGCATGATGAACAAGGGGCTCGAACTGATCGAGGCGTGCTGGCTGTTCGACGCCCAGCCGAGCCAGGTCGAGGTGGTGATCCACCCGCAGAGCGTGATCCACTCGATGGTGGACTACGTTGACGGCTCGGTGATCGCCCAGCTCGGCAATCCGGACATGCGCACGCCGATTTCCTATGCCATGGCCTGGCCGGAGCGAATCGATTCCGGCGTTTCGCCGCTGGATATGTTCGCCGTCGGTCGCCTGGATTTCCAGCGCCCCGACGAGCAGCGCTTCCCCTGCCTGCGCCTGGCGAGCCAGGCCGCGGAAACCGGCGGCAGCGCCCCGGCCATGCTGAATGCCGCGAACGAGGTGGCCGTGGCCGCATTTCTCGAGCGGCGCATCCGCTTCAGCGACATCGCGGTTATCATCGAGGACGTGCTGAACCGCGAGGCGGTGACCGCAGTCGAATCGCTCGATCAGGTCCTGGCCGCCGATCGCCGCGCCCGTTCGGTCGCCGGGCAATGGTTGACCCGACACGCCGGCTAGTCTTCGGACGGCCTGGAGGTAGGAGATGAGTGCGCTTTACATGATCGTCGGTACCCTGGTGGCCCTGGGCGTGCTGGTGACGTTCCACGAATTCGGCCACTTCTGGGTCGCGCGACGCTGCGGGGTGAAGGTCCTGCGCTTCTCCGTCGGCTTCGGCACGCCGCTGGTGCGCTGGCACGACCGGCACGGCACCGAGTTCGTGGTGGC
This sequence comes from Pseudomonas sp. YA1, assembly GCF_058680555.1. Taxonomy (NCBI): domain Bacteria; kingdom Pseudomonadati; phylum Pseudomonadota; class Gammaproteobacteria; order Pseudomonadales; family Pseudomonadaceae; genus Pseudomonas; species Pseudomonas sp. YA1. The sequence goes on along the minus strand of NZ_JBZWBG010000002.1, from coordinate 228,793 downwards.
GGCCATTCCGCTGGGCGGCTACGTCAAGATGCTCGACGAGCGCGAGACGGAAGTACCGGCCCATCTGCTCGAACAGTCCTTCAATCGCAAGACGGTCCGTCAGCGGATCGCCATCGTCGCGGCTGGTCCCATCGCCAATTTCCTACTGGCGATTCTGTTCTTCTGGGTCGTCGCCCTGCTCGGTAGTCAGCAGGTGCGCCCGGTCATCGGTTCCGTGGCGCCGGAGAGCCTGGCCGCCCAGGCCGGCCTGGAGGCCGGGCAGGAACTGCTGGCGGTGGACGGCGAGCCCGTCACCGGCTGGAGCGGGGTCAACCTGCAGCTGGTTCGCCGTCTCGGCGAGAGCGGTACGCTGGAAGTGCGGGTGCAGGAAAAGGGCTCGAATGTCGATTCCACCCACCAGGTGCGTCTGGATGGCTGGCTGAAGGGCGAGGACAATCCCGATCCCATCGCCTCGCTGGGCATCCGGCCCTGGCGGCCGGCCTTGCCGCCGGTGCTGGCCGAACTCGACCCCAAGGGGCCGGCGCAGGCCGCCGGGCTGAAGCTCGGCGACCGTTTGCAGAGCATCGATGGCATCGCCGTCGACGACTGGCAGCAGGTGGTGGATAGCGTCCGTGCCCGTCCCGGGCAGCGCGTCCAGCTCAAGGTACTGCGCGACGGCGAAGTGCTGGATGTTGCCCTGGAGCTGGCGGTGCGCGGCGAGGGCAAGGCCCGGAGCGGCTACATGGGGGCGGGGGTCGCCGGTACCGAATGGCCGGCGGAAATGCTCCGCGAAGTGAGCTACGGACCGCTGGAGGCGGTGGGTCAGGCGCTTTCCCGAACCTGGACCATGAGCCTGCTAACGCTCGACTCCATAAAGAAAATGTTGCTCGGCGAGCTCTCGGTAAAAAACTTGAGCGGGCCGATAACCATTGCTAAAGTGGCGGGCGCTTCAGCCCAGTCTGGCGTGGGGGATTTTCTCAATTTCCTGGCCTATCTGAGCATTAGCTTGGGGGTTCTCAACCTGCTGCCGATCCCTGTCCTCGATGGCGGGCATCTGCTGTTCTATCTGGTTGAGTGGGTGCGCGGGCGCCCATTATCCGAACGGGTACAGGCTTGGGGGATGCAGATCGGCATCAGTCTGGTCGTTGGCGTGATGTTGCTCGCTCTGGTCAACGATCTGAGTCGTCTGTAGTCATGTTGAATTCGAATCTGCCGCCCTTTGCGGCAGATTCTCTATTTGTCAGTTGGAAAAAAAGGACTCCATGAAACGCTTTCTGCTACCCGCGCTGCTGTCAGCGCTGATGATCGCCGAGGTTCACGCCGAGTCCTTCACTGTTTCCGATATCCGGGTCAATGGCCTGCAGCGCGTGTCCGCCGGTAGCGTGTTCGCCGCCCTGCCGCTGAACGTCGGCGAGACCATCGACGACCAGGCCCTGGTCCAGGCCACCCGCTCCCTGTTCAAGACCGGTTTCTTCCAGGACATCCAGCTCGGCCGCGATGGCAACGTGCTGGTAGTCACTGTAGTCGAGCGCCCGTCGATCTCCAGCATCGAGATCGAGGGCAACAAGGCGATTTCCAAGGAAGACCTGCTCAAGGGCCTGAAACAGTCCGGCCTGGCCGAGGGCGAGATCTTCCAGCGCGCCACCCTCGAAGGCGTGCGCAACGAGCTGCAACGCCAGTACGTGGCCCAGGGCCGCTACTCGGCCGAGATCAACGCGGAAGTGATCCCGCAGCCGCGCAACCGCGTCGCGCTGAAGATCAACATCAACGAAGGCACGGTCGCCGCGATTTCCCACATCAACGTGGTGGGCAACACCGTCTTCTCCGAAGAAGACCTGACCGACCTGTTCGAACTGAAGACCACCAACTGGCTGTCGTTCTTCAAGAACGACGACAAGTACGCCCGCGAAAAGCTCTCCGGCGACCTCGAGCGCCTGCGCTCCTATTACCTGGACCGCGGCTACATCAACATGGATATCGCCTCCACCCAGGTATCCATCACCCCGGACAAGAAGCACGTCTACATCACCGTCAACATCAACGAGGGTGAGAAGTACACCATCCGCGACGTGAAGCTGACCGGCGACCTGAAGGTGCCGGAAGAGGAAGTGAAGCGCCTGCTGCTGGTGCAGAAGGGCCAGGTGTTCTCGCGCAAGGTGATGACCACCACCTCCGACCTGATCACCCGTCGCCTGGGCAACGAGGGCTACACCTTCGCCAACGTCAACGGCGTGCCGGAAGCCCATGACGACGACAAGACCGTCTCGGTGACCTTCGTCGTCGACCCGGGCAAGCGCGCCTACGTCAACCGCATCAACTTCCGCGGCAACACCAAGACCGAAGACGAAGTGCTGCGCCGCGAAATGCGCCAGATGGAAGGCGGCTGGGCCTCCACCTACCTGATCGACCAGTCCAAGGCCCGCCTGGAACGCCTCGGCTATTTCAAGGAAGTCAACGTCGAGACCCCGGCGGTTCCCGGCACCGACGACCAGGTCGACGTCAACTACAGCGTCGAAGAGCAACCGTCCGGCTCGATCACCGCCAGCGTCGGCTTCGCCCAGAGCGCCGGCCTGATCCTCGGTGGCTCGATCAGCCAGAACAACTTCCTGGGTACCGGCAACAAGGTCAGCATCGGCCTGACCCGCAGCGAATACCAGACCCGCTACAACTTCGGCTTCGTCGACCCCTACTGGACCGTCGACGGCGTCAGCCTCGGCTACAACGCCTTCTATCGGAAGACCGACTACGACGAGCTCGACGTCGACGTCGCCAGCTACTCGGTGAATAGCCTGGGCGCCGGCATGAGCATCGGCTACCCGATCAGCGAGACCTCGCGCCTGACCTATGGCCTGAGCGTGCAGCGCGACCAGATCGACACCGGCCGCTACACCGTGGACGAGATCTACGACTTCCTCGACAAGGAAGGCGACAACTTCACCAACTTCAAGGCTTCCATCGGCTGGTCCGAATCGACCCTGAACAAGGGCGTGCTGGCCACCCGTGGTCACTCGCAGAGCCTGACCCTGGAAACCACCCTGCCGGGCAGCGACCTGTCGTTCTACAAGATCGACTACCGTGGCCAGGTCTTCGCCCCGCTGACCGACAACTACACCATGCGCTTCCACACCGAGCTGGGCTATGGCGACGGCTACGGATCCACCGAGCGCCTGCCGTTCTACGAGAACTACTACGCCGGCGGCTTCAACTCGGTGCGGGGCTTCAAGGACAGCACGCTGGGGCCTCGTAGTACCCCCTCTAGGGCTTACAAGGATGGGAAGATCATTCCTGGGCCTGATGAGCGTGGTCGCTACACCGACCCGGACCAGGATCCCGAAGCCTTCGGTGGTAACATCCTGATCACCGGCGGCGCCGAGCTGCTGTTCCCGCTGCCGTTCGTCAAGGACCAGCGCCAGTTGCGTACCGTGCTGTTCTGGGACGTGGGTAGCACCTTCGATACCGACTGCCCGACCAAGACCACCACCAACTGCGACGGCATCAAGACCGACAACCTCGCCAGTTCCGTGGGCGTCGGCCTGACCTGGATCACCGCGCTGGGCCCGCTGAGCTTCAGCCTGGCGACGCCGATCAAGAAGCCGGACAACGCGGAAACCCAGGTCTTCCAGTTCTCCCTGGGCCAGACCTTCTGATTTGTACGTAGTACCGAGTAACGAAACCATGCTTTGTGCAGGAGTGCATCGTGCGTAAGTTCACCCAGTTCGTCCTGATCACCGCAGCCATCATGGCGGCTCCTTCGGCGTTCGCTGAAATGAAGATCGCGGTGCTCAACTACCAGATGGCGCTGCTCGAGTCCGATGCCGCCAAGCAATACGCCGTGGATGCCGAGAAGAAGTTCGGCCCCCAGCTGAACAAGCTGAAGAACCTCGAACGCGACGCCAAGGCGCTGCAGGACAAGCTGGTTTCCAACGGCAGCAAGATGTCCCAGGGCGACCGCGAGAAGGCCGAGCTGGACTTCAAGCAGAAGGCCCGTGACTTCCAGTTCCAGTCCAAGGAACTGAACGAGTCGAAGGCCGCCGCCGACCGCGACATGTTGAAGAAGCTCAAGCCGAAGCTGGACCAGGCCGTCGAGGAAACCATCAAGAAAGGCGGCTACGACATGGTCATCGAGCGTGGCGCCGTGGTCGACGTCAAGCCGCAATACGACATCACCCGCCAGGTGATCGAGCGGATGAACCAGCTGCGTTGATGATGAGTACCTTGTCCTACACCCTGGGCCAGCTGGCCGCGCATGTCGGCGCGGAACTCCGTGGCGACGCGGACCTGCCGATCCAGGGCCTGGCGACCTTGCAGGAGGCCGGACCGGCTCAGCTGAGCTTCCTGGCCAACCCGCAGTATCGCAAGTACCTGCCCGAAAGCCGTGCCGGCGCCGTCCTGCTGACGGCTGCCGACGCCGACGGGTTCGCCGGTACCGCGCTGGTGGTGGCCAACCCCTACCTGGCCTATGCCAGCCTGTCGCACCTGTTCGATCGCAAACCGAAGGCGGCCGCCGGTATCCATCCCACCGCCATCGTCGCGGCGGACGCCGAGGTCGATCCGAGCGCCAGCGTCGGCGCCTATGCGGTGATCGAGAGTGGCGCCCGCATCGGCGCTGGCGTCAGCATCGGCGCGCACTGCGTAATCGGCGCCCGTAGCGTGATCGGCGAAGGCGGCTGGCTGGCGCCGCGGGTCACGCTCTACCACGACGTCACCATCGGCGCGCGGGTGAGTATCCAGTCGGGCGCGGTGATCGGCGGCGAAGGTTTCGGTTTCGCCAACGAGAAGGGCGTCTGGCAGAAGATCGCCCAGATCGGCGGGGTGACCATCGGTGACGACGTCGAGATCGGCGCGAACACCACCATCGACCGTGGAGCACTGTCCGATACGCTGATCGGCAACGGTGTGAAGCTGGACAACCAGATCATGATCGCGCACAACGTGCAGATCGGCGATCATACCGCCATGGCCGCTTGCGTCGGCATTTCCGGCAGCGCCAAGATCGGCAGGCATTGCATGCTCGCCGGCGGCGTTGGCCTGGTCGGCCATATCGAGATCTGCGACAACGTTTTCGTGACCGGCATGACCATGGTGACCCGCTCGATCACCGAGCCGGGATCGTATTCCTCCGGTACCGCCATGCAACCGGCGGCCGAATGGAAAAAAAGCGCCGCGCGCATTCGTCAACTGGACGACATGGCGCGTCGACTTCAGCAGCTGGAAAAACGCCTGGCTGCCGTGACCTCAAGCGGTGACGCTTCATCTGATGCGTAATTGACGTTTTTTGCGTCACCCTTTTCTGAACAGGCTCCCCCTAACATGATGGACATCAACGAGATTCGCGAATACCTGCCTCATCGCTATCCTTTCCTGCTGGTGGATCGGGTGGTAGAGCTGGACATCGAGGGCAAGCGCATTCGCGCCTACAAGAATGTCAGTATCAATGAGCCGTTCTTCAACGGACATTTCCCCGAGCACCCGATCATGCCGGGCGTGCTGATCATCGAGGCGATGGCCCAGGCGGCCGGTATCCTCGGTTTCAAGATGCTCGACGTGAAGCCCGCCGACGGCACCCTTTACTACTTCGTCGGTTCGGACAAGCTGCGCTTCCGCCAGCCGGTCCTGCCGGGCGACCAACTGCAACTGCACGCCAAGTTCATCAGCGTGAAGCGCAGCATCTGGAAATTCGACTGCCACGCTACCGTCGACGACAAGCCGGTATGCTCGGCTGAAATCATCTGTGCGGAACGCAAACTATGAGTTTGATCGATCCTCGCGCCATCATCGATCCGAGCGCCAGGCTGGCGGCTGACGTCCAGGTGGGCCCGTGGTCCATCGTCGGGGCGGAAGTGGAGATCGGTGAAGGGACGGTGATCGGTCCGCACGTGGTGCTCAAGGGCCCCACGAAGATCGGCAAGCACAACCGCATCTACCAGTTTTCCAGCGTCGGCGAGGATACTCCCGACCTGAAATACAAGGGCGAGCCGACGCGCCTGGTGATCGGTGACCACAACGTGATCCGCGAAGGCGTGACCATCCATCGCGGAACCGTCCAGGATCGCGCGGAAACCACCATTGGCGACCACAATCTGATCATGGCCTATGCGCACATCGGCCATGACAGCGTGATCGGCAACCATTGCATCCTGGTGAACAACACGGCGCTGGCCGGGCATGTCCACGTGGACGACTGGGCGATCCTGTCCGGCTACACCCTGGTGCACCAGTACTGCCGGATCGGCGCGCACAGCTTTTCCGGCATGGGCAGCGCCATCGGCAAGGACGTCCCGGCCTACGTGACGGTCTTCGGCAACCCGGCCGAAGCCCGCAGCATGAACTTCGAAGGCATGCGTCGGCGCGGCTTCAGCAGCGAGGCCATCCATGCCCTGCGGCGTGCCTACAAGGTGGTCTATCGCCAGGGACATACCGTCGAGGAAGCCCTGGCCGAGCTGGCCGAAAGCGCTGCCCAGTTCCCCGAGGTCGCGGTGTTCCGTGATTCCATCCAGAGCGCAACCCGCGGCATCACCCGCTGAGCCATGGCTGACGGATTACGCGTAGCCCTGGTCGCCGGCGAGGCCTCCGGCGACATCCTCGGGTCCGGACTGATGCAGGCGCTGCGGGCGCGGCACCCGGATATCGAGTTCATCGGCGTCGGTGGGCCGCGCATGGAGGCCGAAGGGCTGTCCAGCTATTTCCCCATGGAGCGCCTGTCGGTGATGGGCCTGGTCGAAGTACTGGGCCGGCTGCCGGAGTTGTTGCGACGGCGCAAGCGCCTGATCCGCACGCTCATCGAGGCCCGGCCGGATGTGATGATCGGCATCGACGCTCCCGACTTCACCCTCGGCGTCGAACACAAGCTGCGCCAGGCTGGCCTGCGCACCGTGCATTACGTCAGCCCTTCGGTGTGGGCCTGGCGGCAGAAGCGGGTGCTGAAGATTCGCGAAGCCTGCGACCTGATGCTGGCATTGTTCCCCTTCGAAGCACGTTTCTACGAAGAGCATGGGGTGCCCGTGCGTTTCGTCGGCCACCCCCTGGCCAACACCATTCCCCTGCAGGCGGATCGCGCTGCGGCCCGCGCGCGGCTCGGATTGCCGGCGGACGGACAGGTGGTGGCGCTGATGCCGGGCAGTCGCGGCGGCGAGGTCGGCAAGCTCGGCGCCTTGTTCCTCGACACCGCCCAGCGCCTGCTCGTCGAACGGCCGGGCCTGCGTTTCGTGCTGCCCTGCGCCAGCGCTGCACGGCGCGAACAGATCGAGCAGATGCTCCAGGGCCGCGAGCCTCTGCCGCTGACGCTGCTCGACGGCGCTTCCCATGAAGCGTTGGCCGCCTGCGATGCGGTGCTGATCGCCTCCGGTACCGCGACCCTCGAGGCGCTGCTCTACAAGCGGCCGATGGTGGTGGCTTATCGGGTCGCCGGGCTGACGTACCGGATTCTCAAGCGCCTGGTGAAAAGCCCTTACATCTCCCTGCCGAACCTGCTGGCCGGGCGCCTGTTGGTGCCGGAACTGATCCAGGACGCCGCCACCCCGCAAGCGCTGGCCGCAACCCTCTCGCCGCTGCTGGACGACGGCTCGCAGCAGGTGGAATTCTTCGATGCCATCCATCGGGCCTTGCGCCAGGATGCTTCGGCACAGGCGGCGGAAGCCGTCCTGCAACTGGTGGAGCGCCGCTGATGCAACTGGGCCTGGATTTCAATCTGGTGGAGGATCTGGTCGCGGGCGTCGACGAGGTCGGTCGCGGTCCGTTGTGCGGTCCGGTGGTCACCGCCGCGGTGATTCTCGACCCGAGCCGCCCAATCCTCGGCCTGAACGACTCGAAGAAGCTCAGCGAAGCTCGTCGCGAGGCGCTGTTCGAAGAGATCCGCGAGAAGGCCCTGGCCTGGTGCATCGCCCGCGCCGAGGTCGAGGAGATCGACCGGCTGAACATTCTGCATGCCACCATGCTTGCCATGCAGCGCGCGGTCGAAGGCCTCAGCGTGACTCCGCGGCTGGCCCTGATCGACGGCAATCGCTGTCCGAAACTGGCGGTGCCCAGCGCGCCGGTGGTCAAGGGCGACAGCCAGGTACCGGCAATCGCCGCGGCGTCGATCCTGGCCAAGGTCAGTCGCGACCGGGAAATGGTCGAGCTGGACCGGGTCTATCCGGGCTATGGCATGGCCGGGCACAAGGGCTATCCGACCGCTGTCCATCTCGAGGCGCTTTCCCGTCTCGGCCCGACGCCGATCCATCGACGCTCGTTTGCTCCGGTTCGCGAATTGCTGGATGTCCCTGTTCAATAATTGAGCGGATGTCGCGTGACTGACCGTATCCGTCGCCTGGTGACAAGCGGTGAGCGGCGTCAATAGCGGAAAGTCCTGCCCCTTCCTGCCAGGTACCATTCACAGCGAAATTTCCTTCGGCTCGCACGTCATTCCGTGTGTGTCCGAAACACGCGGCCTTCTACCCGGGAGGTCGGCTGACAACAATCCGCCATAAGCGGAACAGGGGAGTTATCCATGCAAGAATTCGCCACTCAGGTCGTCGACCTGCTCAACGGCCTTATCTGGGGCAAGATCCTCATCTGGCTGCTGGTCGGTTGCGGCCTGTACTTCACTGTGCGCCTGGGATTGATCCAGTTCCGCCACTTCGGCCATACCTTCAGCGTGCTCAAGGGCAGCCGCCAGTCGGACGACTCGGGAATCTCCTCGTTCCAGGCGCTCTGCACCTCTCTGGCGGCGCGGGTCGGTACCGGCAACGTCGCCGGCGTGGCGGTAGCGATCACGCTCGGCGGTCCCGGCGCAGTGTTCTGGATGTGGGCGATCGCCCTGGTGGGGATGGCGACCGGCTTCGTCGAGGCGACCCTGGCCCAGTTGTTCAAGATTCGCGACGACAAGGGCCAGTTCCGTGGCGGCCCGGCCTACTACATGGAGAAGGGCCTGGGCGCGCGCTGGATGGGCATCCTGTTCTCGATCTTCCTGATCATCGCCTTCGGTTTCGTCTTCAACTCGGTGCAGGCCAATACCATCACCGGTGCCATGCAGGGCGCCTTCGGCGTGCCGACCTGGATCAGCGGCATCGCCGTGGTGATCCTCACCGCGTTGATCATCTTCGGCGGCCTGCGCTCCATCGCGCGCTTCTCCGAACTGGCGGTACCCTTCATGGCGGTGGCCTACCTGCTGCTGGCGGTGGGCATCATCCTGTTCAACCTCAGCGAACTGCCGGGCGTCCTGGCGATGGTGGTGAAGAGTGCCTTCGGCTGGCACGAGGCCGCCGCCGGCGGCATCGGCGCGGCGATCCTCAACGGCTTCAAGCGCGGCCTGTTCTCCAACGAAGCAGGCATGGGCTCGGCGCCCAACGCCGCCGCCTCGGCCACGCCCTATCCGCCGCACCCGGCGTCCCAGGGCTACGTGCAGATGGCCGGCGTGTTCATCGATACCCTGCTGATCTGCACCGCTTCCGCCGCCATCATCCTGCTGGCCGGACCGCAGGAAGGCGAGGGCATCATGCTGGTGCAGAATGCCCTGACCAGCCAGGTCGGCGACTGGGGCCGCTACTTCCTGGCGGTGATCATCCTGTTCTTCGCCTTCACCTCGATCGTCGCCAACTACTTCTATGCCGAGAACTGCCTGGTATTCCTCGAGCACAACCACCTGGCGGGCCTGTTGATCTTCCGCCTGATCGTGCTGGCGATGGTGATGTTCGGCGCGCTGGCTTCGCTGCCGTTCGTCTGGAACCTCGCCGACGTGTCGATGGGCCTGATGGCGATCACCAACCTGATCGCCATCCTGCTGCTGTCCAACCTCGCGATCAAGCTGGCCAAGGACTACAACGCCCAGCGCAAGGCCGGCAAGCTGCCGACCTTCGACGCCAGCCAGTTCCCCGAAGTCCAGCAGAAGCTCGAACCGGGTATCTGGGACGATCGCCGCGCCTGAGCGCGGGGCGGGCGACGTTTCTCGGCGCAGCCGAGGCGCATCGTCCGCTCTTGAACCTGTAGCTTTGCCACCGGGCCCGGTACAATCCGGGCCTTGTCGTTTTTGCGTTATTTCTGCTCCGGGGCCTTCATGACCGTATCCTTCGTTCACCTGCGTCTGCATACCGAATTCTCCCTGGTCGACGGCCTGGTCCGGGTCAAGCCCCTGGCCAAGGCGGTGGCGGGGCTGGGCATGCCGGCGGTGGCGGTCACCGACCAGAGCAACATGTGCTCGCTGGTGAAGTTCTACAAGACCGCCATGGGCGCCGGCATCAAGCCGATCTGCGGGGCCGACATCTGGCTCGCCAGCCGCGAGGAAGATGGCCCGCTCAGCCGCCTGAGCCTGCTGGCGATGAACGCGAAGGGCTATCGCAACCTCACCGAGCTGATTTCCCGCGGCTGGAGCGAAGGCCAGCGCAATGGCGAGATCATCATCGAGCGCGACTGGGTCAAGGAGGCGGCGGAAGGCCTGATCGCGCTGTCCGCGGCCAAGGAGGGCGAGATCGGCCACGCGCTGCTCGACGGCGAGGAAGCCAAGGCCGAGGCGCTGTTGCGCGAGTGGATGGAGGTGTTCCCCGAGCGCTTCTACGTCGAAGTGCAACGTACCAGCCGGGTCAACGACGAGGAGCACCTCCACGCGGCGGTGGCTTTGGCGTCACGCTGTAACGCGCCGCTGGTGGCGACCAACGACGTGCGCTTCATCAAGCAGGAAGACTTCGAGGCCCACGAGACCCGCGTCTGCATCGGCGAGGGGCGGACCCTCGACGATCCGCGGCGGCCGCGTACCTATTCGGACCAGCAATACCTGAAGTCGCCGGCGGAAATGGCCGAGCTGTTCAGCGACCTGCCGGAAGCGTTGGAAAACACCGTCGAGATCGCCAAGCGCTGCAACATCGAGGTGCAGCTGGGCAAGTACTTCCTGCCGGACTTCCCCACGCCCAATGGCATGGGCATCGACGACTACCTGCGGCACGCCTCCTTCGAAGGTCTCGAGGAGCGCCTGGAGGTGCTGTTGCCGAAGGACACCCCGGACTACGAGGCCAAGCGCCAGGTCTATGTCGACCGTCTGAACTTCGAACTCGATATCATCATCCAGATGGGTTTCCCCGGTTACTTCCTCATCGTGATGGACTTCATCAAGTGGGCGAAGAACAACGGCGTGCCGGTAGGCCCCGGGCGGGGCTCGGGCGCCGGCTCGCTGGTGGCCTACGTGCTGAAGATCACCGACCTCGATCCGCTGGCCTACGACCTGCTGTTCGAACGTTTCCTCAACCCGGAACGGATCTCCATGCCCGACTTCGACGTCGACTTCTGCATGGAGGGCCGCGACCGGGTGATCGACTACGTGGCCGACGCCTACGGGCGCAACGCGGTGAGCCAGATCATCACCTTCGGCACCATGGCGGCGAAGGCGGTGGTACGCGACGTGGCGCGGGTCCAGGGCAAGTCCTACGGTCTCGCCGACCGGCTGTCGAAGATGATTCCGTTCGAAGTCGGCATGACCCTGGATAAGGCCTACGAGCAGGAAGAAATGCTCCGCGACTTCCTCAAGAGCGACGAGGAAGCCGCCGAAATCTGGGAGATGGCCCTCAAGCTGGAAGGCATCACCCGCGGTACCGGCAAGCACGCCGGTGGCGTGGTGATCGCGCCGACCAAGCTGACCGACTTCTCGCCGATCGCCTGCGACGAGGAAGGCGGCGGCCTGGTGACCCAGTTCGACAAGGACGACGTGGAGGCGGCCGGCCTGGTGAAGTTCGACTTCCTCGGCCTGCGGACCCTGACCATCATCAAGTGGGCGATGGAGATCATCAACCGCGAGCAGGCCAAGAAGGGCCTGGAGCCGGTGAACATCGACTTCATCCCGCTGGACGACAAGCCGACCTATTCGCTGCTGCAGAAGGCCGAGACCACTGCGGTGTTCCAGCTCGAATCGCGCGGCATGAAGGAGCTGATCAAGAAGCTCAAGCCGGACTGCCTGGAAGACCTCATCGCACTGGTGGCGCTGTTCCGCCCGGGTCCTCTGCAGTCGGGCATGGTGGACGACTTCATCAACCGCAAGCACGGTCGCGCCGAGCTGTCCTATCCGCACCCCGATTACCAGTACGCCGGCCTGGAGCCGGTGCTCAAACCCACCTACGGCATCATCCTGTACCAGGAACAGGTGATGCAGATCGCCCAGGTCATGGCCGGCTATACCCTCGGTGGCGCGGACATGCTGCGCCGGGCGATGGGCAAGAAGAAGCCCGAGGAAATGGCCAAGCAGCGCGGCGGTTTCATCGAGGGTTGCAAGAACAACGGCATCGATGCCGATCTCGCGGGCAACATCTTCGACCTGGTGGAAAAATTCGCCGGCTACGGCTTCAACAAGTCGCACTCGGCAGCCTACGGCCTGGTCTCCTACCAGACCGCCTGGCTGAAGACCCACTTCCCGGCGCCGTTCATGGCCGCGGTGCTCACCGCGGATATGCAGAACACCGACAAGGTGGTGACGCTGATCGAAGAATGCCGGCACATGAAGCTGCGCATCGTGGCGCCGGACGTGAACAACTCCGAGTTCCGCTTCACCGTCGACGACGATGGCCGGATCGTCTATGGCCTGGGCGCGATCAAGGGCGTCGGCGAGGGGCCGGTGGAGGCGATCACCGAGTGCCGCGCCGAAGGCGGGCCGTTCAACACCCTGTTCGATTTCTGCGACCGCGTCGACCTCAAGCGCATCAACAAGCGCACCCTGGAAGCGCTGATCCGCGCCGGTGCGCTGGATCGCCTGGGGCCGCACTACCACGACGAGCTAAAGGCCTACCAGGCTACCGTCGACCTCAACCGCGCCGTGCTGCTGGCGGCGATGGAGGAAGCGATCCAGGCTGCGGAGCAGACCGCGCGCAGCCACGACAGCGGGCACATGGACCTGTTCGGCGGAGTCTTCGCCGAGCCGGAGGCGGATGTCTACGCCAACCACCGCAAGGTCAAGGAGCTGACCCTCAAGGAACGCCTGAAGGGCGAGAAGGACACCCTCGGCCTGTACCTGACCGGCCATCCGATCGACGAGTACGAAGGCGAGGTGCGGCGCTTCGCCCGCCAGCGCATCGTCGAGCTGAAGCCGGCGCGCGATACCCAGACGGTGGCCGGGCTGATCGTCAACCTGCGGGTGATGAAGAACAAGAAGGGCGACAAGATGGGCTTCGTCACCCTCGACGACCGCTCCGGACGGATCGAGGCCTCGCTGTTCTCCGAAGCCTTCGCCGCGGCCCAGTCGCTGCTGCAGACCGATGCGCTGGTGGTGGTCGAGGGCGAGGTCAGCCAGGACGACTTCTCCGGCGGACTGCGCCTGCGCGCCAAGCGCGTGATGAGCCTGGAGGAAGCGCGTACCGGACTGGCGGAGAGCCTGCGGATGAAGCTGCACGCCGACCTGTTGAAGGGCGACCGCCTGCGCTGGCTGGGCGAGCTGTTCAACCGCCATCGCGGTTCCTGCCCGATCACCCTGGACTACACCAGCGCCGACGCCAAGGCCCTGCTGCAGTTCGGCGAGAGCTGGCGGGTGGATCCGGCGGACGATCTGATCCAGGCATTGCGTGACCAGTTCGGGCGCGACAACGTCTTCCTCAATTATCGTTAATCGCGATGGGCGATAACGCCGTTGTTCCGCGCTCTGCGGCGGGAAAACGCGGATCGCCCTTGCTCCCGGCTCGACCCCTGGCGCCCGATCCCGTAAGGTAGGGCGCCAAACGGAAACGGCCCACTAGAATCTGCGCACGACGGAAGCCTATGAACCCGAACTTTCTTGATTTCGAACAGCCGATCGCCGACCTGCAAGCCAAGATCGAAGAGCTGCGCCTGGTGGGCAACGACAATGCGCTGAACATCAGCGACGAAATCTCGCGTCTGCAGGACAAGAGCAAGGCGCTCACCGAAAATATCTTCGGCAATCTGTCCAGTTGGCAGATCGCCCAGCTCGCGCGCCATCCCAAGCGTCCCTATACCCTCGACTACATCGGCTACCTGTTCAGCGATTTCGAGGAACTGCACGGCGACCGGCATTTCGCCGACGACCCGGCGATCGTCGGCGGCGTTGCCCGCCTCGACGGTTCCCCGGTGATGGTCATCGGCCACCAGAAAGGCCGTGAAGTCCGTGAGAAGGTCCGGCGCAACTTCGGCATGCCGCGTCCGGAAGGCTATCGCAAGGCCTGCCGCCTGATGGAAATGGCTGAACGCTTCAAGATGCCGATCCTGACCTTCATCGACACGCCCGGCGCCTACCCGGGCATCGATGCCGAGGAACGCGGCCAGAGCGAGGCGATCGCGTGGAACCTGCGGGTGATGGCGCGACTGAAGACGCCGATCATCGCCACCGTGATCGGCGAGGGCGGTTCCGGCGGCGCGTTGGCCATCGGTGTCTGCGACCAGTTGAACATGCTGCAATACTCCACCTACTCGGTGATCTCGCCGGAAGGCTGCGCCTCCATCCTCTGGAAGACCGCCGAGAAGGCGCCGGAAGCCGCCGAGGCCATGGGCATCACCGCCGAGCGCCTGAAAGGCCTGGGCATCGTCGACAAGGTCATCGACGAACCGCTGGGCGGCGCCCATCGCGATCCGGCGAGCATGGCCGAATCGATCCGTGGCGAACTGCTGGCGCAACTGAAGATGCTCCAGGGCCTGGAAATGGGTGAGTTGCTGGAGCGTCGTTACGACCGCCTGATGAGCTACGGCGCGCCGTAAGCCATCCGGCGCACTGGTACGATCGACAAGCCCGGCATTCGCCGGGCTTGTCGCATGAGGAGCGCAAGCATGCCGGCGGTGCCGCTCGAATCCCGTCTGTTACAGGCCCTGGCGCCCTGGCGCGAAGCGGGGGGCTGGTGCGTGGCGTTTTCCGGCGGGCTGGATTCCACGGTGTTGCTGCATCTGCTCGCCCAACTGGCCCGGAGCGAAGCCTTGCCGGCGCTGTCGGCGCTGCATGTCCACCATGGCTTGCAGGCTGCGGCGGACGGTTGGCCGGCGCACTGCCAGGCGGTCTGCCGGTCGCTGGGTATCCCGCTGCGGGTCGAGCGGGTGCAGGTCGCCGTTGGCGGCAGCATCGAGCAGGCGGCGCGCGACGCCCGCTATCGCGCATTCCAGGCGAGCCTGGGCGAGGGACAGGTGCTGCTCACCGCGCAGCACCTCGACGACCAGGCCGAGACCCTGCTGTTCCGCCTGTTGCGTGGAGCGGGCCTGCGCGGCCTGGCGGCGATGCCGGCGAGCCGGCCGCTGGGCGGCGGCCGCCTGTGCCGACCCTTACTCGGGGTTTCCCGCGCCGAACTGGAAGCCTATGCGCAGGCGCACCGGCTGGACTGGGTGGAGGATCCTTCCAACCAGGATCCGCGCTTCTCGCGCAACTACCTGCGCCGGGAGATCATGCCGCGTCTCGCCTCCCACTGGCCGCAGGCCGTCGCCGGCATGGCGCGCTGCGCGGCGCATCTGCGCGAGGCCGAAGACCTGCTGGCTGAACTGGCCGCCATCGACCTCCGGGCCTGCCGCCAACCCTCGGAACTGGATTGGCCGGACTGGCTGGATCTGCCCCGGATCGCCCTGGAGCCTCTGCGCCGCCTCAGCGCTGCGCGCCAGCGCAACCTGCTGCGGGCCTGGCTGGGACAGCTGACGCGGTTGCCGGACAGCGACCACTGGGTCGGCTGGGAGTCGTTGCGCGATGCCGGCGACGATGCCGACCCGATCTGGCGCCTGGAGAGCGGCGAGCTGCGTCGCGGCGCGGGGCGGATCTGGTGGTTGCCGGCGGACTGGCGTGCGGCGGCGGGACCGTTCGTCTGGGAGCGTCCCGCTCATCCATTGCTTCTTCCCGGCAATGGCCGGCTGGCGTTGCTCGGCGAGGTTCCGGCGGGGCCGTTGCGCGTCGACTACCGGCGGGGTGGGGAGGTGCTGGCCCTGGCCGGGCGCGGTCGCCGCGACCTCAAGCGATTGCTCAACGAAGCGGGCGTACCGAGCTTCCTGCGCGGTCGTTTGCCGCTGCTCTTCCGAGCCGACGAACTGCTCGCGGTGGCCAACATTCCTGGCCTGGACAGTCCCCGCGAGGGGGGCTGGCGACTGTCCTGGAGCCCGCCGACGAACGACCCGGGTTTGAGCTAGTAAGCCGTTTCCAGTAGACTACGCTCCCGTCTTGTACTGCTCCCGCCGATTCCCTCCGGAATCAGCAGGAGTTTGCTTTGCCCACGGATTTGTCCGTGGCGGGAGCTGGCCTCCCTTCTCCGAATCCCCGGCGGTTGATCCCGCCTAAACGCTGACTTCTAGGGTTTTTCATGACGCGCTACATCTTCGTCACGGGTGGTGTTGTTTCTTCATTGGGGAAAGGCATCGCTTCGGCTTCTCTGGCTGCGATCTTGGAAGCGCGTGGCCTGAAGATCACGATGCTCAAGCTGGACCCTTACATCAACGTGGACCCGGGCACCATGAGCCCGTTCCAGCACGGTGAGGTCTTCGTGACCCAGGACGGCGCCGAGACCGACCTGGACCTGGGCCATTACGAGCGCTTCGTTCGTACCACCATGACCCAGAACAACAACTTCACCACCGGCCGCGTCTACATGGACGTGCTGCGCAAGGAGCGCCGCGGCGACTACCTGGGCGCCACCGTGCAGGTGATCCCGCACATCACCGACGAGATCAAGCGGCGCATCATCAAGGGCGCCGGCGATGCCGACGTCGCCCTGGTGGAGATCGGTGGCACCGTCGGCGACATCGAGTCGCAGCCGTTCCTCGAGGCGATCCGCCAACTGCGCGTCGAGATCGGCGCCAAGCGCGCGATGCTGATGCACCTGACCCTGGTCCCGTACATCGCCACCGCCGGCGAGACCAAGACCAAGCCGACCCAGCACTCGGTCAAGGAGCTGCGCTCCATCGGCCTGCAGCCGGACGTGCTGGTCTGCCGTTCCGACCACCCGATCGACGTCTCCTCGCGGCGCAAGATCGCGCTCTTCACCAACGTCGAGGAGCGCGCGGTGATCGCCCTGGAAGACGTCGACACCATCTACCGCATCCCGTCGGTGCTGCATGCCCAGGGCCTGGACGACATCGTCGTCGAGCGCTTCGGCCTGGAGTGCGGGCAGGCCGACCTGTCCGAATGGGACCGGGTGGTCGATGCCAAGCTCAACCCCGAGCGTGAAGTCACCATCGCCATGGTCGGCAAATACATGGAACTGCTGGACGCGTACAAGTCGCTGATCGAGGCGATGACCCACGCCGGCATCCAGAGCCGCACCAAGGTCAACCTGCGCTACATCGACTCCGAAGACATCGAGCAGCAGGGCACCAGCCTGCTGGAAGGCGTCGACGCCATCCTGGTCCCGGGCGGCTTCGGCCTGCGCGGCGTGGAAGGCAAGATCAGCACCGTGCAGTACGCCCGCGAGAACAAGATCCCCTACCTGGGCATCTGCCTGGGCATGCAGGTCGCGGTCATCGAATACGCCCGCAATGTGCTCGGCTGGAGCGACGCCAACTCCACCGAGTTCGACAAGTCCAGCGGCCATCCGGTGGTCGGCCTGATCACCGAGTGGCAGGACGCGACCGGCGCCACCGAGATCCGCACCGAAGCTTCCGACCTGGGCGGCACCATGCGCCTGGGCGCCCAGGAATGCCAGCTGCAGACCGGCACCCTGGTGCACGACTGCTATGCCAAGGACGTGATCGTCGAGCGCCATCGCCATCGCTACGAAGTGAACAACAACCTGCTGCCGCAACTGGAACAGGCCGGCCTGAAGATTTCCGGCCGCTCCGGCGACGGCGCCCTGGTGGAAGTGGTCGAGGCCCCGGAGCATCCGTGGTTCGTCGCCTGCCAGTTCCACCCGGAGTTCACCTCCACACCGCGTGATGGCCACCCGCTGTTCAGCGGTTTCGTCAACGCCGCGCTGAAATATTCCGGGAAGGCCTGAGCATGGCACAGAAGATCGTTCGCGTCGGCGATATCCAGATCGGCAACGACCTGCCGTTCGTGCTGTTCGGCGGCATGAACGTGCTGGAGTCGCGCGACATGGCCATGCAGGTCTGCGAAGAATACGTACGGGTTACCGAGAAACTCGGTATCCCCTATGTGTTCAAGGCCAGCTTCGACAAGGCCAACCGTTCCTCGATCCACTCGTTCCGTGGCCCGGGCCTGGAAGAGGGAATGAAAATCTTCGAAGAGATCAAGAAGACCTTCAAGGTGCCGGTCATCACCGATGTCCACGAGCCGTTCCAGGCCCAGCCGGTGGCCGAGGTCTGCGACATCATCCAGCTGCCGGCCTTCCTCTCGCGGCAGACCGACCTGGTGGTGGCGATGGCCAGGACCAACGCGGTGATCAATATCAAGAAGGCCCAGTTCCTCGCGCCCCAGGAGATGAAGCACATCCTGACCAAGTGCGAGGAAGCCGGTAACGACCGCCTGATCCTCTGCGAGCGCGGCTCCTCCTTCGGTTACAACAACCTGGTGGTCGACATGCTCGGCTTCGGCATCATGAAGCAGTTCGAGTACCCGGTATTCTTCGACGTCACCCACGCCCTGCAGATGCCCGGCGGTCGCGCGGACTCCGCCGGCGGCCGGCGCGCCCAGGTCACCGACCTGGCCAAGGCCGGGCTCAGCCAGAAGCTCGCCGGGCTGTTCCTCGAGGCCCATCCGGACCCCGAGCACGCCAAGTGCGACGGTCCGTGCGCGCTGCGCCTGAACAAACTCGAAGCCTTCCTGTCCCAGCTCAAGCAACTGGACGAGCTGATCAAGAGCTTTCCTGCAATCGAGACTGCCTAGTCTCCTCAGACCGCCCCGTTCATTCACTTCGGAGTGTTAACAAGAATGGCAAAGATCGTCGACATCAAGGGCCGTGAGGTCCTGGACTCCCGCGGCAACCCTACCGTTGAAGCGGACGTGATCCTGGACAACGGCATCGTCGGCAGCGCCTGCGCGCCTTCCGGTGCTTCCACCGGTTCCCGCGAGGCCCTCGAGCTGCGCGATGGCGACAAGAGCCGTTACCTGGGCAAGGGCGTGCTGAAAGCCGTGGCCAACATCAACGGCCCGATCCGCGACCTGCTGCTGGGCAAGGACGCGGCCGACCAGAAAGCCCTCGACCACGCGATGATCGAGCTGGACGGCACCGAGAACAAGGCCAAGCTGGGCGCCAACGCGATCCTCGCGGTGTCCCTGGCTGCCGCCAAGGCCGCCGCACAGGCCAAGGGCGTACCGCTGTACGCGCACATCGCCGACCTCAACGGCACCCCCGGCCAGTACTCCATGCCGGTGCCGATGATGAACATCATCAACGGCGGCGAGCATGCGGACAACAACGTCGATATCCAGGAATTCATGGTCCAGCCGGTCGGCGCGAAGAACTTCGCCGAGGCGCTGCGCATGGGCGCCGAGATCTTCCATCACCTCAAGGCCGTGCTGAAGGCCCGTGGCCTGAACACCGCCGTCGGTGACGAAGGCGGCTTCGCGCCGAACCTGTCGTCCAACGAAGACGCCCTGGCCGCCATCGCCGAGGCCGTCGAGAAGGCCGGCTACAAGCTGGGCGACGACGTGACCCTGGCCCTGGACTGCGCCTCCAGCGAATTCTTCAAGGACGGCAAGTACGACCTGGAAGGCGAAGGCAAGGTATTCGACGCCGCCGGTTTCGCCGATTACCTGGCCGGCCTGACCCAGCGCTACCCGATCATCTCCATCGAGGACGGCATGGACGAGTCCGACTGGGCCGGCTGGAAAGGCCTGACCGACAAGATCGGCGCCAAGGTCCAACTGGTCGGCGACGACCTGTTCGTGACCAACACCAAGATCCTCAAGGAAGGCATCGAGAAGGGCATCGGCAATTCGATCCTGATCAAGTTCAACCAGATCGGTTCGCTCACCGAGACCCTAGAGGCCATCCAGATGGCCAAGGCCGCCGGCTATACCGCGGTGATCTCGCACCGCTCCGGCGAAACCGAGGACTCGACCATCGCCGACCTGGCCGTGGGTACCGCCGCCGGTCAGATCAAGACCGGTTCGCTGTGCCGCTCCGACCGCGTGTCCAAGTACAACCAGCTGCTGCGCATCGAGGAGCAGCTGGGTGCCAAGGCGCCGTACCGTGGTCGCGCGGAATTCCGCGGCTGAGCCTAGTCTGGTACGGTGAAGGGGTGGCAAGAGCCACCCCTTTTCTTCTCAAGGAGTTCGAGGCTTGAGGTTACGTAGCCCCTACTGGCTGTTCGTGGTGCTGATCCTGGCGCTGGCGGGCCTGCAATATCGCCTGTGGGTCGGCGATGGCAGCCTGGCGCAGGTGCGCGACCTGCAGAAGCAGATCGCCGACCAGCATGGCGAGAACGAGCGCCTGCTGGAGCGCAACCGGATTCTCGAAGCCGAAGTCGCCGAGCTGAAGAAAGGCACCGAGACCGTCGAGGAGCGTGCGCGGCACGAGCTTGGCATGGTCAAGGACGGCGAAACCCTCTACCAGCTCGCCAAGTGAGCTGACGACCCTTCTCCCGATGACGACTTCCGACCTTCCCGCCTTCTGGACGGTGATCCCCGCCGCCGGCGTGGGTTCGCGCATGCGCGCCGACCGCCCGAAGCAATATCTCGATCTTGCCGGCCGTACCGTGATCGAGCGCACCCTCGATTGTTTCCTCGAGCACCCGATGCTCAGGGGCCTGGTGGTCTGCCTGGCCGAAGACGATCCCTACTGGCCCGGGCTGGACTGCGCCGCCAGCCGGCATGTGCAGCGCGCCGCCGGGGGCGTCGAACGCGCCGACTCAGTGTTGAGCGGCTTGCTGCGCCTGCTGGAGCTGGGGGCACAGGCCGACGATTGGGTGCTGGTGCATGACGCTGCGCGGCCGAACCTGACCCGCGGCGACCTCGACCGCCTGCTCGAAGAACTCGCCGAAGATCCGGTCGGCGGGCTGCTGGCGGTGCCGGCGAGGGACACCCTCAAGCGTGCCGACCGCGACGGCCGGGTCAGCGAAACCATCGACCGCTCGGTGGTCTGGCTGGCCTATACGCCACAGATGTTCCGCCTCGGCGCCCTGCACCGGGCACTGGCCGATGCGCTGGTGGCCGGCGTGGCGATCACCGACGAGGCTTCGGCGATGGAGTGGGCCGGCTATGCGCCGAAACTGGTGGAAGGGCGCGCCGACAACCTGAAGATCACCACCCCGGAAGACCTGCTGCGCCTGCAGCGCAGTTTTCCGCACTGATCCCTGGCACAAGAAAGCCGACCCGAGGGTCGGCTTTCTTGTCGTTGCAGGCTCGCTCGTTCAGCTTTCCAGCGGCACCTCTATGAGGAAGCGGAACAGTGCGCCATGCTGCTCCACCGCCAGGCATTTGTAGCCCTGGCGCTGGGTGTCTTCGGGAATCCCGTGGACCGATTGCGAGCAGTCGGTGACCACTTCCAGGCGTTCGCCCGGCTGCATGGTCGCCAGGGTTTCCAGGGTGGCGATGGCGTTGTACGGGCAATGTTCGCCGCGCAGGTCAAGCGACAGGGTCGGTTTGTCGGGCTGGCTCATGGTTCGGTTTCCGCGGTCGGGTGAATCGGGAGGCGTTCAGTTGCACCAGCAGCAGGCACAGTGCCAGGCCGGCGAAGGTCAATAGCAGGCCGTTGCCGGGCCCGAAGCTTTCCAGCAGGTCGAGCTTGGGATAGGGCAGGGCGAGGCGGGTGCCCAACTGGTCCCAAAACACCGCCACCAGGGTTCCGCCGATGACGTTGCCGATGCCGACCACCCAGAAGTGCACCTGGCCTTCCATCGAACGGTACATCCAGCCGGTCTCGCAACCGCCGGCGAGGACGATGCCGATGCCGAAGAGAATGCCGCCGATGATCGCATTCGGGCCCATCCAGAAGATCTTCGGCGGGACGCCCAGGCGGATCGCGGCGAAGGTACCGATGCAGGCGGCCGCCATGCCGAGCAGGATGCCGAAGGCGGCGCGGGTCCGGCCGGTGGTCCAGAGGTCCCGTGCGGCGCTGGTGAAGCAGATCTGCGCGCGCTCGATCAGGCCGCCGAACAGCAGGCCGAACAGGCAGGCCATGCCCAGCACCAGCGATACCTCGAAGCGCCAGGCGGCGAACAGCGCGGCGAGCGCCAGCACCGCCAGGCCCAGGCGGGCCTGCAGGCGTGCGCGTCGGGCCAGGCTTTCGGCGCTGGGCAGGGCGCTGGCCGTGGCGCCGACTTTCAGCGGTGTGCGCAGGAACGGCAGCAGGCTGATCTTCACGCCGATCCAGGCGCCGCCGACGGTGGCGAACATGAAGGCCCAGGCGTGCAGGGAAAACATCGGGATACCGGTGAAGAACGCCGCCAGGTTGCAGCCCATCGCCAGGCGTGCGCCGAAGCCGGCGACGATACCGCCGACCAGGCCCTGCAGCAGGCGACGTTTGCTGGTCGGCCAGCGCAGGCTGACGTTGCCGGCCCAGAGGGCGCAGCACAGGGCGCCGAGGAACATGCCGATGATCATCACTCCGTCGATCCGGTCCAGCGGCGTGCCTTGAAGGCCGATCAGCCTGAAGTAGCTCCAGTCCTGTGGCTGGTAGCCGAACCAGGACAGCACGTGGCCGCCCCAGCGGGTGAATTCGCCGGTCACCGCCCAGAAGGTGCCGGTGAGCGCGAAGTAGTAGGCGGAGGCGACGCCGAGGGCGACCAGCGCCGGCAGCGGCGACCAGAACCTCACCAGGTAGCGTTGGCGAAACGCATTGAGGGCAGACATGCGACTTCCTTGAATCGATAGCGGGTGGAGCGGGAAACTGCCAAGTCTATCGCAGCGGCGAAACGCCTTACTGCTTCAGCGCAGGTTTTTCTCCCCGGCGAGTCCCGGATGGGATTGCGCCAGGCCTTCCTTGAGATAGTCCACCAGTTGCCGGACTTTCGGCGACAGGTGCCGCTGCTGCGGGTACAGCGCCCATACCGCGGTATTCGGCGGCTGGTGGCCTTCCAGCAGGGAGACCAGGCGGCCGCTGCGCAGATGCTCGATCACATAGTAGTCAGGCAACTGGCACAGGCCGAAGCCGCGCAGGGCGGCGTCGAGCACCGCCTGGCCGCTGTTGCAGCGCCAGTTGCCCTGGACCCGGTGCTGGGTTTCCCGGCCGTCCTCGAGGAAGCTCCACAGGTCGCTGCTGCCGATCAGGCAGTTGAACTGGCCGAGTTCCGTCGGCGACTGCGGAGTACCGTGGCGGCGCAGGTATTCCGGGGTGGCGCAGAGGTACATGAGGCGTGGCGCCAACCGTGTGGCGACCAATCGCGAATCGCTCAGGCGGCCGAGGCGGATGGCCAGGTCGAAGCCCTCGTGGAGCAGGTCCAGTTGGCGGTTGGACAACTCGATGTCGACCCGCAGTTGCGGATAGTCGGCCATGAAGGCATTCACCAGCGGCACGATGAAACGTTCGCCGTAGGCCACGGCGCAGGTCATGCGCAGCAGGCCCTTGGGCTCCGCGGAGAGGTCGCTGACCGCGCGCAGGGCTTCGTCGCGGGCGTCCTGCAGGCGCTGGCAATGTTGCAGGAAGGTCTGTCCGGCTTCGCTCAGCGATACTCGCCGGGTACTGCGGTAGAGCAGGCGGGTCTGCAGGCGCTCCTCCAGGCGGGCGACCTGGCGGCTGATGTGCGACGAGGAAACGCCCATGCGTTCGGCTGCCGCGGTGAACTGCCCGGTTTCGGCGACAGCGACGAATTCGTCGAGTCCTTCCCAGCGATTCATCTGGATTGTCCCTGTATGGCAATAATGTTTTGATTATTGCCTGATTATTCCTTGAAACGCGGTTTTCTACACTTTCCGTTTCAGTGGGTCGCTTAGCGGCCCGCCGGCTTCCATCGTTCAGGAGTTCCCAGATGATCAAGTCCCGTGCCGCCGTCGCCTTCGCCCCCAACAAGCCGTTGGAAATCGTCGAGGTGGATGTGGCGCCGCCGCAGAAGGGCGAGGTACTGGTGCGCATCGTCGCCACCGGCGTCTGCCATACCGACGCGTACACCCTGTCCGGCCAGGATTCCGAGGGGGTGTTCCCGTGCATCCTGGGCCACGAAGGTGGTGGTATCGTCGAAGCGGTGGGCGAGGGCGTGACCTCCCTGCAGGTGGGCGACCATGTCATCCCGCTCTACACCGCCGAGTGCGGCAAGTGCAAATTCTGCCTGTCCGGCAAGACCAACCTCTGCCAGGCCGTGCGCGCCACCCAGGGCAAGGGCCTGATGCCCGACGGCACCAGCCGTTTCTCCTACAAGGGCGAGCCGGTCTTCCACTACATGGGCTGCTCGACCTTCTCCGAATACACCGTGCTGCCGGAAATCTCCCTGGCGAAGATTCCCAAGGACGCGCCGCTGGAGAAGGTCTGCCTGCTTGGTTGCGGCGTCACCACCGGGATCGGCGCCGTGCTGAATACCGCCAAGGTGGAAGAGGGCGCTACCGTTGCCATCTTCGGCCTGGGCGGTATCGGCCTGGCGGCGATCATCGGGGCGAAGATGGCCAAGGCCGCGCGCATCATCGCGGTCGACATCAACCCGGGCAAGTTCGACATCGCCAGGGAGCTGGGCGCCACCGACTTCATCAATCCGAAGGACTACGACAAGCCGATCCAGGACGTCATCGTCGAACTGACCGATGGCGGCGTCGACTACTCCTTCGAGTGCGTCGGCAACGTGCAGTTGATGCGCGCCGCGCTGGAATGCTGCCACAAGGGCTGGGGCGAGTCGGTGATCATCGGTGTCGCCGGCGCCGGCCAGGAAATCAGCACCCGGCCGTTCCAACTGGTCACCGGCCGCGTCTGGCGCGGTTCGGCGTTCGGCGGGGTGCGCGGGCGCAGCGAGTTGCCGAGCTATGTCGAGAAGGCGCAGAAGGGCGAGATCCCGCTGGATACCTTCATCACCCACACCATGGGGCTGGAGGACATCAACGAGGCCTTCGAGCTGATGCACGAAGGCAAGAGCATCCGCACCGTCATTCATTACTGACAAGCCGTCGCGGCGGGCCCTGCAGCTCGCCACGACCGTTTCACGGAGGTCACGTGAAGGATTCCCTCGAACTGATCGGCAGCCAGAAGACCTTCGGCGGCTGGCACCAGCGTTACCGTCATTTTTCCCGGACCCTGAACTGCGAGATGGTCTTCGCCATCTACCTGCCGCCCCAGGCCGAGCCGGAGGCGGCGCTGCCGGCCCTGTACTGGCTGTCCGGGCTGACCTGTACCGACGAGAACTTCATGCAGAAGGCCGGTGCCCAGCGGGTCGCCGCCGAACTGGGATTGGTACTGGTGGCGCCGGATACCAGCCCGCGCGGCAGCGGTGTCCCCGGCGATCCCGACGGCGCCTGGGACTTCGGCCTGGGCGCAGGCTTCTACCTGAACGCCACGCAGGAGCCCTGGGCCGCGCACTACCGCATGCACGACTACGTGGTGCACGAGTTGCCGGCGCTGATCGAGGCGCATTTCCCGGTGTCCCGGCGGCGCGGCATCAGCGGGCACTCGATGGGCGGGCATGGCGCGCTGGTTTGCGCGCTGCGCAACCCGGGGCGCTACCTGTCGCTGTCGGCCTTCGCGCCGATCTGCCATCCGAGCGATTGCCCCTGGGGCCAGAAGGCGTTCTCCCGCTACCTGGGCGAGGACCCGGCAGCCTGGCGCGAGTGGGATGCCTGTGCTTTGCTCGAGGGTGCGTCCGAACGCTTGCCGATCCTGGTCGACCAGGGCGAGCGCGACGACTTCCTCGCCGTCCAGCTCAAGCCGGAAGCGCTACGCAATGCGGCGGACAAGGCCGGCCACCCGCTGGAGCTGCGTCTGCAACCAGGCTACGACCACAGCTACTACTTCATCGCCAGTTTCATCGAGGATCACCTGCGCCACCATGCCCAGGTTCTCAACGGTTGATCCGCGATACCTGAAGCCTGCCCCGATCCGGGGTAGAATCACGCCCTGACTCCAACCAGGGCGTTTTTTCATGCGAATTGGCCATGGCTACGACGTGCATCGCTTCGGCGAGGGCGACTTCATCACCCTCGGCGGCGTGCGCATTCCCCACAAACATGGGCTGGTCGCCCACTCCGACGGCGACGTGCTGCTGCACGCCTTGTCCGATGCGCTGCTCGGCGCGGCGGCGCTGGGCGACATCGGCAAGCACTTCCCGGACACCGACCCGCGGTTCAAGGGCGCCGACAGTCGCGCGCTGCTGCGACACGTGGTCGCCATCGTCGCCGAGAAGGGCTGGAAGGTCGGCAACGTCGACGCCACCATCGTCGCCCAGGCACCGAAGATGGCGCCGCACATCGAGACCATGCGCGGGTCGATCGCCGAGGACCTCGGCGTCGCGGTCGACCAGGTCAACGTCAAGGCCACCACTACCGAGCGGCTAGGTTTCACCGGACGCGAAGAGGGCATTGCTGTACATGCGGTCGCTTTGCTGATGGCCCGATGAGCGTTCTCGGCGAACTCGACCTGCTCGGGCCGCGCGCCCATGGGGCAGCCTGCGGCGAGGCGGTGCTCAAGGCCGTGGCCGAGGACTTCCAGGTCGACGAGGTGCTGGACATTCCCCTCAGCGGTGAAGGCGAGCACCTCTGGTTGTGGGTGGAAAAGCGCGGATTGAACACCGAGGAGGCGGCCCGTCGCCTCGGCCGCGCCGCCGGCGTGCAGCAGAAGAACGTCAGCTACGCCGGGTTGAAGGACCGCCAGGCCCTGACCCGGCAATGGTTCAGCCTGCACCTGCCGGGCAAGGCCGATCCCGACCTGGGCGCAGCCGAGGGCGCGGACCTGCGGATTCTTCGCCGCACCCGTCATTCGCGCAAGTTGCAGCGAGGCGCGCATGCCGCCAACGGCTTCACCCTGCGTCTGACCGGGCTGCGGGCGGAGCGTGCCGTTCTCGACGCGCGCTTGGAACGTATCGCCGCGGACGGCGTGCCCAATTATTTCGGCCTGCAACGCTTCGGCCACGGCGGCGGCAACCTGGTCGACGCGCGCAGTTGCGCGGAACAGGACCTGCTGCCGGCGAACCGCAACCTGCGTTCGCGCTTCCTTTCCGCCGGGCGCAGCTACCTGTTCAATCGCCTGCTCGCCGAGCGGGTCGCGGAGGGTAGCTGGAACCGGGCAGCGGTCGGCGACCTGCTGGCCTTCACCGACAGCCGCAGCTTTTTCCTCGCTGGCGAGGAAGAATGCCGCGATGCCCGTCTGGCCGCCCTCGACCTGCACCCCACCGGACCGCTCTGGGGCGAGGGCGATCCGCCGAGCGGCGCCGGCGTCCTCGAACGCGAGCTGGCCCTGGCCGGGAGCGAGCCGGCGCTCTGCCGCTGGCTGGCTAAGGCGGGCATGGCGCACGAACGGCGCATCCTGCGGCTCCCCATCCAGGGGCTGGCGTGGCATTATCCCGAACCTGATGTTCTGCAACTGGAATTCGTCCTGCCGGCCGGTTGTTTCGCCACCGTAGTGGTGCGTGAAATCCTCGACCTGGTACCGACAGGGCAGACGGAAAACCCATGCGCATACTGATTGCCAACGACGACGGGGTGACCGCACCCGGTATCGCCGCGCTTTACGACGCGCTGGCGGATCATGCCGATTGCGTAGTGATCGCCCCCGACCAGGACAAGAGCGGCGCCAGCAGTTCCCTGACGCTGGACCGCCCGCTGCACCCGCAGCGCCTGGACAACGGATTCATCAGCCTCAACGGCACGCCGACCGACTGCGTGCACCTGGGCCTGAACGGCTTGCTGGAGGAATTGCCGGACATGGTGGTCTCGGGTATCAACCTGGGCGCCAACCTCGGCGATGACGTCCTCTATTCCGGTACCGTGGCGGCGGCCATCGAAGGGCGCTTCCTGAAGGGGCCGGCCTTCGCCTTCTCGCTGGTCTCGCGGTTGACGGACAACCTGCCCACCGCCATGCACTTCGCCCGCCTGCTGGTCTCCGCCCACGAGCGCCTGGCCGTGCCGCCGCGTACCGTGCTCAACGTCAATATCCCGAACCTGCCGCTGGATCGCGTACGCGGTATCCAGTTGACCCGCCTCGGGCACCGCGCCCGTGCCGCCGCACCGGTGAAGGTGGTCAATCCGCGCGGCAAGGAAGGCTACTGGATCGCCGCGGCCGGCGATGCCGAGGATGGCGGGCCGGGGACGGATTTCCACGCGGTCATGCAAGGCTACGTGTCGATCACCCCGTTGCAGCTGGACCGCACCTTCCACGAAGCCTTCGGCGGCCTCGACGAGTGGCTGGGAGGACTGACGTGATGTCCGAAGACCTGCATCGCCGGGGTATCGGCATGACCTCCCAGCGTACCCGAGAGCGCCTGATCCAGCGCCTGTACGAAGAAGGCCTGTCCAACGCCCACGTGCTCGAGGTGATCCGCCGCACGCCGCGTCATCTGTTCGTCGACGAGGCGCTCTCGCATCGCGCCTACGAAGACACCGCCCTGCCGATCGGCCACAACCAGACCATTTCCCAGCCATTCATGGTGGCGCGGATGACCGAGTTGCTGCTGGCGGCCGGCCCGCTGGACAAGGTCATGGAGATCGGTACCGGGTCCGGCTACCAGACCGCGGTGCTGGCGCAACTGGTCGAGCGGGTCTTCTCCGTCGAGCGGATCCAGGCGTTGCAGGACAAGGCCAAGGAGCGTCTTGCGGAGCTAAACCTGCGTAATGTTGTCTTTCGTTGGGGCGATGGCTGGGAAGGCTGGTCGGCGTTGGCTCCCTACAATGGAATCATCGTCACCGCGGCGGCCACGGAAGTCCCGCAGTCGTTGCTGGACCAGTTGGCCCCGGGGGGGCGCCTGGTGATTCCGGTCGGTGGCGGCGAGGTCCAGCAACTGATGCTGATCGTCCGCACCGAGGACGGGTTCAGCCGCCAGGTACTCGACTCGGTACGTTTCGTCCCGCTGCTCAACGGCCCGATCGCCTGAGCCGGCGGCCGGCGTCGCCGGCCCGATTGAACGAAAGCGAAGAAGATGGATAAGGGGGAAGGATTGAGGCTAGCAGCGACCCTGCGGCAATGGACTCGGCTCTACGGTGGCTGCCACCTGTTGCTCGGGGCCGTCGTCTGTTCCCTTCTCGCCGCCTGTTCGTCGTCGCCTCCCGGCGGGGTCAAGGTCGTCGATCGCAACGGTTCCGCGCCTGCCGCTGCGCGGCGTACGCCGGTCACCAGCGGGCAGTACATCGTGCGCCGCGGCGACACCCTGTATTCCATTGCCTTCCGCTTCGGCTGGGACTGGAAAGCCCTGGCCGCGCGCAATGGCATCGCACCGCCCTATACCATCCAGGTCGGTCAAGCTATCCAATTTGGTGGGCGGGCACCGGCGCAACCGTCCGTCGCGAAAAACACGCCGGTCGTCGCTCCGCCCGTGGCGACCAAGCCTGCCCCGGTTCCACCCGCTGTTAGTACGTCGGTACCTGCCAAGCCCGCACCGGCTCCGGCCTCCACCACGACCCCACCCAGCAGCGGCGCGACTCCCGTCGTCGCGGGGCCTGCGGTGGGCGGTTGGGCATGGCCTGCGAGCGGTAGTCTGATCGGCCGTTTTGCCTCAAACGGAAGTTTGAATAAAGGGATTGATATAGCCGGTCAATTGGGCCAGCCTGTCCTGGCTGCGTCTGGTGGGACCGTTGTATACGCCGGTAGTGGTTTGCGGGGCTACGGCGAGTTGGTCATCATCAAACACAACGAGACCTACGTGAGTGCCTACGGTCACAACCGCAGGCTGCTGGTGCGGGAAGGGCAACAGGTCAAGGTAGGGCAATCGATTGCCGAGATGGGCTCCACAGGAACCGATCGGGTGAAGCTGCACTTCGAGATTCGCCGCCAGGGTAAGCCTGTCGATCCACTGCAATATTTGCCACGTCGCTGACCGGGAGTTCGCCCGCCCACATCATGTAGGTGAGCGGGTCCGGGCGTGTCCAGCGGGAAAGGAATCGCCCGGGCTTGAGTCGAACTCATGCAAGGGATAACGACATGGCACTCAAAAAAGAAGGGCCGGAGTTTGACCACGATGATGAAGTGCTCCTCCTGGAGCCTGGCATCATGCTGGACGAGTCGTCTGCCGACGAGCAGCCTTCTCCCCGGGCAACTCCAAAAGCCACCACTTCCTTCTCTTCCAAACAACACAAGCACATCGACTACACGCGCGCGTTGGACGCAACGCAGCTGTATCTCAACGAAATCGGTTTCTCGCCCCTGTTGACGCCCGAAGAGGAAGTCCACTTCGCTCGTCTGGCGCAGAAGGGCGATCCCGCTGGTCGGAAGCGGATGATCGAGAGCAACCTGCGGTTGGTGGTGAAGATCGCCCGGCGCTATGTCAATCGCGGACTGTCCCTGCTCGATCTGATCGAGGAAGGCAACCTAGGCCTGATCCGCGCCGTGGAGAAGTTCGATCCGGAGCGCGGATTCCGGTTCTCGACCTACGCCACCTGGTGGATCCGCCAGACCATCGAACGGGCCATCATGAACCAGACCCGGACCATTCGCTTGCCGATCCATGTGGTCAAGGAGCTCAACGTCTACCTGCGTGCGGCGCGGGAACTGACCCACAAGCTCGACCACGAACCTTCCCCCGAAGAAATCGCCAACCTGCTGGAGAAGCCGGTCGCCGAGGTCAAGCGCATGCTCGGCCTGAACGAACGGGTGACTTCGGTGGACGTCTCTCTTGGTCCGGACTCGGACAAGACCCTGCTGGATACGCTCACCGACGATCGCCCCACCGATCCGTGCGAGCTGCTGCAGGATGACGATCTCAGCGAAAGCATCGACCAGTGGCTGACGGAACTCACCGACAAGCAGCGTGAGGTGGTGATTCGCCGCTTCGGCTTGCGCGGGCACGAAAGCAGCACGCTGGAAGAGGTCGGCCAGGAAATCGGCCTGACCCGCGAGCGGGTTCGTCAGATCCAGGTCGAGGCGCTGAAGCGCTTGCGGGAGATCCTGGAGAAGAACGGCCTGTCGAGTGACGCGCTGTTCCAGTGACGGAAATCCTCAGACCCACGGAAGACCCGGCGTTCGCCGGGTTTTTTGTGTCTGCTCTTGTAAGCATTAACTTACACAGTGTGTGAGCCTAAGTAGATAAATGCCCGGGAGGTTTGCCAAAAACACTCGGTGAATTTAAGTAACTTATTGAAAATAAAGGAATATATTTTTCTAAAATGACTGCCGAAGAAGCTTCGCTGGGTTTTCTGGCAGGTTGCGGGAGCACAGGGAATCGCTAATATCACTCCTGCGTACAGGGAACACGCAACCCCGAAGGATCGGGGAAGGGACGTCGCCAGGGAGGCGATTCATCAGGATGATGACGAGGGACTGAAGAGTGGGCGGGGTAATACCCCGCCCCTTTTTTTTGCCTGCCGTTTTACTCGTCGCCAAAGAAAAGGCCCGCTGTTTGCGGGCCTTGGCGTATCAGCGCTCCAGATGCTGGAGCTTGCCGGCGACGCCGTCCCATTCCTCGGCGTCGGGCAGGGCATCCTTCTTCTCGGTGATGTTCGGCCAGACTTCCGCCAACTCGCTGTTCAGCTCGATGAATTCCTGCATGTTCTCCGGCACTTCGTCTTCGGAGAAAATCGCCTGGGCCGGACATTCGGGCTCGCACAGGGCGCAGTCGATGCACTCGTCCGGATGGATGACCAGGAAGTTGGGTCCTTCGTAGAAGCAGTCTACCGGGCAGACTTCCACGCAGTCGGTGTATTTGCACTTGATGCAGTTGTCGGTGACGACGAAGGTCATTTTCTAGTTCTCTCCTCAGGCGGGCGGCTAAGCGCGCGCGATTCTAGCAGCTTGTGCGGTAGTCCGTCAGACCCGCATCTTCCATGCATATAACAGATCGAGAGCTTGCCGCGGGCTGATATCGTCGGGATTGATCCTCGACAATTCATCGATCACCGGGTGCGGCAGGCTGGCGAACAGGTCGCTCTGCATCGGCGAGGCGGGCTTGCCGCTCTGCTGGCTCGGCATCTCGTGCGGCAGGCTGGTGGTTTCCAGGCGCTTGAGGTGTTCGCGGGCGCGCTGGATTACCGGAGTCGGCACGCCGGCCAACTGGGCCACCGCGAGGCCGTAGCTCTGGCTCGCCGGTCCCGGCAGTACATGGTGCAGGAACACGATGCGTTCATTGTGCTCGGTCGCGTTCAGGTGCACGTTGGCTACCGCGGGCTGGCTTTCCGGCAGTACGGTCAGCTCGAAGTAGTGGGTGGCGAACAGGGTGAAGGCGCGAGTCCGGGCCAGGTCCTCGGCCGCTGCCCAGGCCAGCGACAGTCCGTCGAAGGTGCTGGTGCCGCGGCCGACCTCATCCATCAGCACCAGGCTCTTGTCGGTGGCGTTGTGCAGGATGTTGGCGGTTTCGCTCATCTCCACCATGAAGGTCGAGCGGCCGCCGGCAAGGTCGTCGGACGAGCCGATGCGGGTGAAGATGCGGTCCACCAGGGACAGCTCGCAGCGTGCAGCCGGAACGAAGCTGCCGATGTGCGCAAGCAGCACGATCAGCGCGGTTTGCCGCATGTAGGTGGATTTACCGCCCATGTTCGGACCGGTGATCACCAGCATCCGGGTGTCGGCATCCAGCGCCAGGTCGTTGGCCACGAACGGTGTCTCCAGCACCTGCTCGACCACCGGATGGCGGCCCTGCTCGATGTGCAGGCAGGTGTGTTCGACGAACCGCGGGCGATTCAGGTCGAGGTTCAGCGCGCGTTCGGCGAGATTCGCCAGCACGTCCAGCTCCGCCAGCGCCGAGGCGCTGTCCTGGAGCGGAGCGAGATGGCCGATCAGGCGTTCCAGCAGCTCTTCGTAGAGCGCCTTCTCGCGGGCCAGGGCGCGGCTCTGGGCCGACAGCGCCTTGTCCTCGAAGGCCTTCAGTTCCGGCGTGATGAAGCGCTCGGCGCCTTTCAGGGTCTGCCGGCGGATGTAGTCGGCCGGCGCCTGTTCGGCCTGCACCCGTGGCAGCTCGATGAAGTAGCCATGGATGCGGTTGTAGCCGACCTTCAGGTTGGGCAGGCCGGTGCGGGCCTTCTCGCGCGCTTCCAGGTCCATCAGGAATTGCCCGGCGTTTTCGCTCAGCGCCTGCAGCTCGTCCAGCTCGGCGTCATAGCCGGTCTTGATCACGCCACCGTCGCGGATCACCGCCGGCGGGTTGTCGATGATCGCCTTGGCCAGCAGTTCGGCGAGTTCGGGATAGGTGCCGATGGTGGTGGCCAGCGCCTGCAGGTGCGGCGCTTCCAGTTCGGTCATGGCGTTCTGCAGGTCCGGCAACGCCGCCAGCGCGTCGCGCAGGCGCGCCAGGTCGCGAGGGCGGGCGTTGCGCAGGCCGATGCGGGCGAGGATACGTTCGAGGTCGCCGATTTCCTTGAGCTGCGGTTGCAGGTTCTCGAAGCGATAGCGTTCCAGCAGGCAGGCGATGGACTCCTGGCGGGCTTCCAGCACCGCGCGGTCACGCAGCGGACGGTTCAGCCAGCGGCTCATCAGGCGGCTGGCCATGGCGGTCTGGCAGCGGTCGACCACCGATTGCAGGGTGTTCTCGCGGCCACCGCTGAGGTTGATATCCAGCTCCAGGTTGCGGCGGCTGGCGCCGTCGAGGATCACCGTGTCATCGAGGCGGTCGTGGCGCAGGTTGCGCAGGTGCGGCAGGGCGGTACGCTGGGTTTCCTTGGCGTAGGCGAGCAGGCAGCCGGCGGCGCCGATGGCCAGGGTCAGGTTCTGGCAGCCGAAGCCTTTCAGGTCCTGGGTGCCGAATTGCTGGCAGAGGCTCTTGTGCGCCGAGTCGCGATCGAAGTCCCACGGCGCGCGGCGACGTACGCCGCGGCGCTTCTCCGCCGGCAGGCCCTGTGGCCAGTCGTCGGGAATCAGCAGCTCGGCCGGGTTGAGGCGCTCCAGTTCGGCCAGCAGGGTTTCCCAGCCTTTTATCTCCTGGACGCTGAAGCGGCCGCTGGTGATGTCCAGCACGGCGAGGCCGAACAGGCGCTCGTCGCCGAGGATTGCCGCCAGCAGGTTGTCGCGGCGTTCGTCGAGCAGCGCCTCGTCGCTCACCGTGCCGGGGGTGATGATCCGCACCACCTGGCGCTCCACCGGTCCCTTGCTGGTGGCCGGGTCGCCGATCTGCTCGCAGATCGCCACCGACTCGCCGAGCTTGACCAGCTTGGCCAGGTAGCCCTCCGCCGAATGGAAGGGAATGCCTGCCATCGGGATCGCCTTGCCGCCGGACTGGCCGCGTGCGGTCAGGGTGATGTCGAGCAGCTTGGCGGCCTTCTTCGCGTCCTCGTAGAACAGCTCGTAGAAGTCGCCCATGCGATAGAACATCAATTGGTCGGGGTGCTGATGCTTCAGTTTGAAGTACTGCTGCATCATTGGCGTGTGCTGAGAGAGGTCGGTCATACGGGCCTTCGGAAGCGGGCTTTGGACGGTGCAAAAGAGGGCAATGTTAACCCGATTCACCGGCCTGTGTCGGGTCCGTTCGGAACCGGCGCGGACCCTCAGGTCCGCGCCTGTGCGGGCTGCTTTCAGCGTGCCGCGGTATAGCTGGCGCCGAGCTTCTGCCGACCGTCGGGCAGGTTGATCTGCGCCGGGTCGAGACGCCAGACCCGCGCCGCGGCGATGTCGCCGAGGAGCAGGCTGTAGGTCGGGTCGAACGAAGTGCTGGAGAAGATCAGGTAGTCCTCGTTCACCGGCGCGGCATCGGAATTGTCGCCCTGGCAGTGGTTGAGCGGCAGGATCGCCGGGGTGCCGGGCGGGCTGTTGGGTACGACCATGGCCAACTGGTCGTTGCCGGCCGGCTGGGTACGCGAGAGGAAGTAGGCGGTGTAGTCGCGTACCACCGGGTAATAGTCGCGGCCCCCCGCGGCCGGGGTGGCGAGGGGGTTGACCTGGCCGTTCTCCAGGTTCCTGCGCACCACCCGCAGGCTGTCGCCGGCTCCTGTCGCGTAGACCACGTACTTGCCTGAGGGGGTGAGGAACGGCATCGACTCCTCGGTGCTCCAGCCGTCGCTGGTCACGGCTTTCCAGGCGCTCACGCCGACGCTGCCATCGCCATTGAAGACCAGGGTGGCGAGGCGGATGTCGCCCTCGTGCTTGAGCACGACCTGGCGGCCGTCGAAGGAGAACTTCGGGTCCTCGTTGCGACCGCCGATGGCCGCGGTCAGGTTGCTCGGCGCCTGGGTACCGCCGATGGCCCAGGCGAACACGTGCCAGGCGCCATTCTGGCGGCCCATGAAGGTCAGGTAGCGGCCGTCCGGGGAGAAATGCGCATTCATCGGGTCCTCGATGTTCCAGCCGGGTTGGTTGAGCTGGCGGGTGCTCTTGCTCTTGAAATCGTGCAGGTAGAGGTTCGAGGAGCCGTCCCCGTACTCCATATAGCTGTGGTAGACCAGGCGCCCGCCGAGCGCGGGCAGGCTGCTGGCGGGTTGCAGGGCCAGGTTGGCGGTGCAGGCCGCATGGGCGGGGAGGCTGGCAACGGGGGAGAGGAGCAGGGCGAGGGACAGCAGGGAGACCTTGAGTGGCGCTATGTTCATGGGGTGCCTTTCCTTGGACGGTGATGGAGCACGCATGTTCGCGCATTCGCTGCCTTCGCGCGGTTGCGCTTGTCCGAAAGCTGCTTCTGAATGGAAAAGCCGATGGTGTAGGGTAGTCCCTTTCCGTTTCTACCCTGGAGAACAGTGATGACCCTGATGGAGTCCGACCTGACCGCACTGGCCGCCCGCCTCGGCGAAAGCCTTCGTTACCTGGGCGAGCAGGTCAGCACGGCGGAATCCTGCACCGGTGGCGGCATCGCCGAGGCGATCACCCGCATCCCGGGGAGTTCGGGCTGGTTCGAGGCTGGCTACGTGACCTACTCGAACCGCCAGAAGACCCTCCAGCTGGAGGTGCCCGAGTCGCTGTTCCCGGCAGTCGGCGCGGTCAGTCGGGAAGTGGTCGAGGCCATGGTGCGCGGCGCCCAGCGGCACAGCGGAGCGCGTTTCGCGGTGGCGGTGAGCGGTGTCGCCGGGCCCGACGGTGGCTCGCCGGAAAAGCCGGTAGGCACGGTCTGGCTGGCCTGGGCCGACGGCGAGCGGCTGGTCAGCGAGCGCTGCCAGTTCAACGGCGACCGCGACGCCGTGCGCCGGCAGACGGTGGCGACCGCGCTGACCGGCCTGCTGCGCATGAGCAACGGCGAGAACCCGGGCTAGCCGCGCCTGCGGGCAACCGTTCGGAACATTCTTCCCGTCGGGGGTAGGCGAGCGACTTGCCCTGTGGAATAATACTGTCTACTTATACAGTTGTTCGTGGCCGTCCGGCCGCCCTGACTTCGCGAGGACTTCAATGGACGAGAACAAGAAGCGCGCCCTGGCCGCGGCCCTGGGACAGATCGAACGCCAATTCGGCAAGGGCGCGGTCATGCGCATGGGCGACCATGAGCGCCAGGCGATCCCGGCCATCTCCACCGGCTCCCTGGGCCTGGACATCGCCCTCGGCATCGGCGGCCTGCCCAAGGGCCGGATCGTCGAGATCTACGGTCCGGAATCCTCGGGCAAGACCACCCTGACCCTCTCGGTGATCGCCGAGGCCCAGAAACAGGGTGCCACCTGTGCCTTCGTCGACGCCGAGCACGCGCTCGATCCCGACTATGCCGGCAAGCTGGGCGTCAACGTCGACGACCTGCTGGTCTCCCAGCCGGACACCGGCGAGCAGGCCCTGGAAATCACCGACATGCTGGTGCGCTCCAACGCGGTCGACGTGATCATCGTCGACTCCGTGGCCGCGCTGGTGCCCAAGGCCGAGATCGAAGGCGAGATGGGCGACGCCCACGTCGGCCTGCAGGCGCGCCTGATGTCCCAGGCGCTGCGCAAGATCACCGGCAATATCAAGAACGCCAACTGCCTGGTCATCTTCATCAACCAGATCCGCATGAAGATCGGCGTCATGTTCGGCAACCCGGAAACCACCACCGGCGGTAACGCGCTGAAGTTCTACGCCTCGGTCCGCCTGGACATCCGTCGTACCGGCGCGGTGAAGGAAGGCGACGAGGTGGTGGGTAGCGAAACCCGCGTCAAGGTGGTGAAGAACAAGGTTTCCCCGCCGTTCCGCCAGGCCGAGTTCCAGATCCTCTACGGCAAGGGCATCTACCGTACCGGCGAGATCATCGACCTGGGCGTGCAACTGGGCCTGGTCGAGAAGTCCGGCGCCTGGTACAGCTACCAGGGCAGCAAGATCGGCCAGGGCAAGGCGAACGCCGCCAAGTACCTGGAAGACAATCCGGAGATCGGTTCGGTGCTGGAGAAGACCATCCGCGACCAGCTGCTGGCCAAGAGCGGTCCGGTGAAGGCTGACGCCGAAGAAGTGGCTGACGCCGAAGCCGATTGAGGCCAATGGCGACCGTGCTCGATACGCCCGTCGCCGTGCGGCGGGCGGCCATGGATCTGCTGGCGCGCCGTGAGCACGGGCGCGCCGAGCTTTCCCGCAAGTTGCGCCAGCGTGGCGCGTCTGCCGAGTTGATCGATCCCACCCTCGACCGCCTGGCCGAGGAAGGTCTGCTCGACGAATCGCGCTATCTCGAAAGCTTCATCGCCAGTCGCGCCCGCGGCGGCCATGGGCCGTTGCGCATTCGTGAAGAACTGGCGCAACGCGGCCTGCCGCGTGCCGATATCGAAAGGGCGCTGGGTGCCTGCGAGGTCGACTGGAGCGCGCAATTGCGTGAGGTCTGGCGACGCAAGTTCGCCCGCCTGCCGCAGGACGCCAGGGAAAAGGCCCAGCAGGGCCGCTTCCTGGCGTACCGGGGTTACTCCATGGAGTCGATCAGCCGCCTGTTGAACGGCCGCAGCGACGATTGAGCGCGTGCCGGACCGGCAGCTTCAGTCCCAGTTTTCCGGCAGGTTGATGTAGTCCAGCAATTCCCGCAGACGCCCCTGGTCGCGCCCGTTGAACACGAAGGCGAGGCGGGTCAGGTTGCGGAACTCCGGTTCGTCCTGTTCCTGCTCGCTGTAGGCCTGCTGCTGGAAGCCGCCGCTCAGGCAGAGGCTGGCGAAGTGTTCGTGCAGGTGCGCCAGCGCGGCTTCGTTCAGGGCGTGGTTCAGGCGAATAACGAACGTGCCTTTCAGCCAGCGGCTGGAGTGGAAGTTGCGGTAGAACTGGGCGATTTCCTTCACCGCGTCTTCGGCCGAATGCACCAGGCGCATCAGGCGCATGTCGGCCGGCAGGATATAGTGATTCTCCAGCAACTGTTCCTGCATGAACTCCAGGGCGTGTTCCCAGTAGCGGCCGCCCGGCTGGTCGAGCAGCACGATCGGCACCAGCGGGCTCTTGCCGGTCTGCACCAGGGTCAGCACTTCCAGCGCCTCGTCGAGGGTGCCGAAGCCGCCGGGGCAGAGCACCAGGGCGTCGGCTTCCTTGACGAAGAACAGCTTGCGCAGGAAGAAGAAGTGGAACGACAGCAGGTTGCCGCTGCCGTCCACCGTATGGTTGGCGTGCTGCTCGAAGGGCAGGGTGATGTTGAAGCCCAGGCTGTTCTCCAGCCCGGCGCCTTCGTGGGCGGCGGCCATGATGCCGCCGCCGGCGCCGGTGATCACCATCAGGTCGTAGCGGGCCAGTTCCTCGCCCAGCTTGCGCGCCAGGGCATAGACCGGATGTTCGACTGGCGTGCGCGCCGAGCCGAACACGGTGACCTTGCGCCGCCGCTTGAACTGCTCGAGAACGCTGAAGGCGTGCTCCATCTCGCGCAGGGTCTGCAGCATGATCTTGGCGTCCCAGCGGTTGCGGTCGGCCTGGGCCATGCGCGTCACGGTGAAGAGCATCTCGCGGTAGAGCGCGAGATTGGGGCTGTCGCCGGGAGCCGCAAGGGCCGCCAGTTCGTCGACCTTCCGCGCCAGGTCGGTGCCGCTGGTCTGGAAGTGCCGGGAAAGATAGTCATCGGCTTCGTAGGGCATTCGCATACTCCTTCTACCACCACCCTGTACAGGCGGTCATCCGCATACTGCCACGGACTGCGTGACAGTTGCGGACGGCGGCTCAGATCTCGATGCGTTCGCCGGGCTCGGGTATCTCGGCATCCCAGTCGAGGCGCTCGCGGATCGCGCCCCGCAGCGCTTCCATCTTTTCCCGCTCGCCATGTATCAGGTATAGCGCGGGACGGTGGGCGAAGTGAGCGACCCAGTCGAGCAACTGCGATTGCCCGGCGTGGGCGGAGAAGCCGCCGAGGGTATGGATCTGCGCCTTGACCGCGATGCGCTGGTGGAACACGCGAACCGCGCTGGCGCCGTCGACGATGTTGCGGCCCAGGGTGCCGCGCGCCTGGAAGCCGGGGAATACCACATGGCATTCCGGGCGCCAGAGGTTGTGCTTGAAGTGATGGACGATACGGCCACCGGTGCACATGCCGCTGCCGGCGATGATGACCGCGCCGCTCTTGATCCGGTTGATCGCCATCGACTCGTCGGCGCTGCGGGTGACGCGCAGGACCGGCAGCCATTCCTCCAGGCGGGTGGTGCCGGTGCCGCGGATGTACTCGCGGTCGCGGTCGTCGAACTCGTTGCTGTGGCGCAGGTAGATGCCGTTGGCGCGGGCGGCCATCGGGCTGTCGAGGAACACCGCCTGTTGCGGCAGGCGGCCCTCCTGGTAGAAGCGGCCGAGGTAGTAGAGCAGGTCCTGGGTGCGGCCGACGGCGAACGACGGGATCAGCACGTTGCCGCCGTCGCGATGCGCCTGTTCGAGGATCGCCGCCAGTTCCTCCAGGGTGTCGTTGCTGTCGCGGTGATCGCGATCGCCGTAGGTGGATTCGAGCATCACCACGTCGGCCCGGCTCAGCGGCGAGGGCGCGCGCATCAACGGCGAGCAGGTGTTGCCGAGATCGCCGGAAAACACCAGGCGGCGCGGTTGCACCTGGTCGTGGAATTGCACTTCGACGATCGACGAGCCGAGGATGTGCCCGGCGTTGTGAAAGGTCACCCGCACGCCACGAGCGACCGCCACGGTGCTGCCGAGGCTGATCGGCCGGCGCAGCTTGAGCGCGCGTTCGGTGTCGGCCTGGGTATACAGCGGCTTGATGCTCGGCTTGCCGATCCGGTTGCGCCAGCGGTTCTCCCACTCGGCGTCCTTTTCCTGGATGTGTGCGGAGTCCAGCAGCATGAGTTCCAGCAGTTCACAGGTGGCCTCGGTGGCGAAGATCGGGCCCTTGAAGCCCTCGGCCGCCAGGCGCGGCAGCAGGCCGCTGTGGTCCAGGTGGGCGTGGGAGATGACCACCGCGTCGATGCTCGCGGGATCGAAGGGGAAGGGCGCGCGGTTGCCGTTGTCGGCTTCGCGGCGCCCCTGGCGCATGCCGCATTCGAGCAGGACCTTCACGCCATCGAGGGTTTCCAGCAGATAACAGGAGCCAGTGACCTCCTGGGCGGCGCCTAGAAACGTCAGTGATGCCATCGAGCCTCCTCCGTCAGAGCTCTGTCGACCCCCCGATACCTTTCGGGGATCGTGGAATGCCATGGAACCTTCGTACAGAGCCAGGGTGAACGAATCGGGGGCGGGGAGCTTGATGCAGGTCAGCGCCCTTTGCCGTGTGCTGCCTAGACTGCAAGGCACCACTAGGGAGGCTACCCACCATGAGTCAGATTCTGCCCAGTCAGGACGAGTTGCTTGCCCATGCGGCGGCCGAGCCGGCGTTTGCCGCGTGGCTGCAAGGCCATGGTCCGCTCCAGCATAGCGCAGAGACCCGCGCCGCCGTGTTCCGCACCGCTCATCAATTGGTCCAAGCCGGGCTGCAACCGGACCTGGCCAGTGTCTACCAGCTGTTCCGCGCCCTCGACCGGCTGACCGCCAGCGCCCTGCGCATCGTCGTGCACATGACCTACGCCCGGCGCATCCGCCTGGACGGCCAGCCGTTGCAGGCCGAGGATTTCAAGACACAGCCCGAGGGCCACACCGGCGGAGCCCTGAACATGGTCCCGGCCTACGCCGGCTACCTGGCACTCAACGTCCTGACCGGCAAGACTCGCGCCTGGCTGATGGGCCAGGGCCATTGCGTGGCCGCCATCGACGCGCTGAACGTCCTGACCGGCAACCTGCACCCGGAGCAGGAGCGCGCCTATGCCGACGGCGAGGGGGGGCTGAACCGCTTGTTGCAGGACTTCTACGGCTACGCCCAGGCCCCCAACGGCGCACCGGCGGCGCCACTGGGCAGCCACGTGAATCCGCATACCGCCGGCGGTATCGCCGAGGGTGGCTACCTCGGCTTCGCCGAATTGCAGTACGCGCACATGCCGTTGCCCGGCGAGACCCTGGTGGCGTTCCTCTCCGATGGCGCCGCCGAGGAACAGCGCGGCAGCGACTGGATTCCGCGCTGGTGGCGAGCCGAGGATTGCGGGGCGGCGCTGCCGGTGATGATCGCCAATGGCCGGCGCATCGAGCAGCGCACCGAACTGGGCACCCATGAGGGCCTGGAGGGCTTCAAGCTGCACCTGCGCCGCTGCGGCTTCGATCCGATCAGCTTCGATGGGCGCGACCCGGCCGCCTTCGTCTGTACGCTCTGGGAGATGGAGCAGCGCCTGGAGCGGCGCGTGCAGGAGAAGAACAGCGGCATCCTCCGCTACCCGCTGCCGATTCCCTACGGCATCGCCGAGACGGTCAAGGGCTTCGGTTTCTATGGCGCCGGCAGCAACGCCGCGCACAACCTGCCACTGCCGGGCAATCCGCATAACGACGAACAGGCTCGGCAACTGTTCAACCAGCATGCGAACGACCTCTGGGTCGAGCCTGAGGCTCTCGAATTGGCCCG
Organism: Pseudomonas sp. YA1; assembly: GCF_058680555.1. NCBI lineage: Bacteria > Pseudomonadati > Pseudomonadota > Gammaproteobacteria > Pseudomonadales > Pseudomonadaceae > Pseudomonas > Pseudomonas sp. YA1. The sequence goes on along the minus strand of NZ_JBZWBG010000002.1, from coordinate 187,273 downwards.
CCGGCTGTTCGCCGAGCAGCGCGGCGAGCGTCCCCTCGAACGGGACAACCCGCTGGCCCTGCGCCATCCCATCGAACCGATCATCCCGCCGCTGCGCTATCGCGACGACCCCTGCTCGCCGATGGCCGCGCTGGACCGTTTCTATACCGAGCTGGTGGAGGCCAACCCCGACCTGCGCGCCCGTGTCGGCAATCCCGACGAGTTGGCCAGCAACCGCCTCGGCGGCGTGCTCAAGGCGCTCAAGCATCGGGTCAGCGAGCCGGAGAGCGAACTGGAGTCGGTGAGCGGTCGGGTCATCACCGCGCTCAACGAGGAGGCGGTGGTGTCCGCCTGCCTGGCCAACCAGGGCGGACTCAACCTGGTTGCCAGCTACGAGGCGTTCTGCGTGAAGATGCTCGGCGCGGTGCGCCAGACCCTGATCTTCGCCCGCCAGCAGAAGGAAGTCGGGCGTCCGGCCGGCTGGCTGGGCTGGCCGCTGGTCGCTACTTCGCATACCTGGGAGAACGGCAAGAACCAGCAGTCGCACCAGGACACCACCTTCTGCGAGGCCCTGCTTGGCGAGATGAGCGACATGGTCCGGGTGCTCTTCCCGGCCGATCACAACAGCGCCCTGGCGCTGCTACCGACGATCTACCGCAGCCGGGGGCAACTGGCCTGCCTGGTGATCCCCAAGCGCGACCGGCCGATGGCGTTCGACGCCGTCCAGGCCGAGCGCCTGGCCCGTGACGGCGCGATCCTGGTCGAAGAGCGCTGCGGCTCCGATCCGCTGCTGCTGATCGCCAACGGCAGCTACCAGCTCGAACAGATGCGCCGCGCCGCGCAGCGCCTGGCCGAGGCCGGGCAGGCCTACCGGCTGGTCTACCTGCAGGAGCCGGGACGCTTCCGCGCGCCGCGCGATCGCTGGGAGGTCGAGGCGGTGGCCGAGGAAGCGCTGGTGGAGCGGCTGTTCCCGGATAGCCATGAACGCCGGGTGCTGCTCACCCATATGCGTGCGGAAGTGGCGCGTGGGCATCTCTGGCCGATCCTGCCGGATGCCCGGCGCACCTCGGTACTCGGCTATCGCAACCGCGGCGGCACCCTCGACGAGGCGGGCATGCAGTTCGCCAACCGCGCCTGCTGGGGCAACGTGCTGGCGGCTTGCGCCCGCTTGATGGAGGTCCCGCGCACCGCGCTGCTGACCCCGGAGGAGGCGGCGGCGGTGGCCGGCAAGGGCGATCCGGCGTTGTTGCGCTGAGTTCGGCTGCGTATCGGCGGATAACGTCTGTGGCGTTATTCGCCCTGCCGAACGGGGGCGGGTGTCTGGCGAAGGCAGGGTGTGGGCGGGGTATCGGCGGATAGCGTCGGCGACGTCATTCGCCTACGGAGCGGGGGGACGAAGCGGCTTGAGCAGCCCGTCCAGCCCGTCGATCTTCAGCTCCAGGGTCAACTGCATCAGCCGCCCGAGTTCACCGGGCGGGAAGCCTTTCTTGTAGAACCACAGCAGGTACTCCTCCGGCAGGTCGACCAGCATCCGTCCCTGGTACTTGCCGAACGGCATCGGCGTCCTGGCGATCTTCAGCAGATGCTGCTTATCCAGCATGGCGACCGCGCGGCGCGCTTACTTCTTGCCCTGGATGCGGCAGCTGCCGGCATCGAAGCGTTCGGTGGCGACCGGCTGGTTGGTCTTGTACTCGGTGAAGCTGTAGGTGAGGATCGCGCCGCGGGCGAGCAACTGGCGATAGCCGGTGTTGCTGCACACGCTATCGCCGAGCTGGCTGCGCACGCTGTCCGGGTTGGAGCGCATGCGCTCGGCGTGGCTGGCGCGTACGCTGAGGTGATTGATCAACTGGTTGCCTTCGACGGTGTAGCCCTGGTCGAGGATGTCTTCGTTGATGGCGCGAGGAGTGCCTACGCTGCTTTCCTTGGCCACTTTCTCCAGCATCTTGCTCAGTTCGAAATCCTTGAGCGAGGCGGCATGGGCGGCGGTGGGCAGGACGAAACAAAGGGCAAGGGCCATGAGGCGCGACATCGAAGATCTCCTGGGGCAATAAGCGGATTCGACCGATGAAGGGGCGAATTGTTTCCGTCGGCCCTTTCCCGGGACGGACGGTGGCGAATGGGCGCCATGTTACCGCGTTCGGGGCGGGGCACGGAAACGCAAAAGGGCGACCGAGGGTCGCCCTTTCGTCGATAGCGGTGCGGATCAGCGCAGCTTGATCTCGGTCCAGAGCTTGTTCAGGGCGCGTCGCTGGCGCGAGTTCAGGTCCTTCAGCGGCTCCAGCCTGGCCTGGGTGGCGGCGTCCGGGAACAGTGCGGCGAGCGTCTTGATTTCCGGCCTGATGAAGGGCAGGGCGGCGGCGTTGGGCGTGCCGGTACCGATCTGGTTGGTCAGCTCGGAAGCGTTCCGACCGTCGAGCATGAAGTCGATGAAGCGGTAGGCCAGGTCGGGGTTCTTCGAGCCCTTGTGGATCACCATGTTGTCGATGGCCAGTACCGCGCCCTGGCGGGGCAGGGCGAAGTCGACCTTGAAGGCGCGGCCGGCAGCCTCCGCGTCGGCCCTGGCCTGGTACATGTCGCTGGAGTAGCCATGGGCGACCCAGATGTTGCCCAGGGTCAGCTCCTTGATATAGCTCGACGAGTTGAACGCGGCCCAGTACGGCTTGGCCGCGAGGATCAGCGCCTGGGCTTCCTTCCAGTGCTGCGGGTCGGTGTCGTTGGCGGAGTGACCGAGGTACTTCAGGGCGGCGCCGAACAGTTCCTGCGGGTCGTCCATCACCGTGACCCTGCCCTTGATCTTCTCCAGGACCGCCGGGTCGAAGATCACCGACCAGTCGGAGGGGTCGATGCCCAGTTTGTCCAGCTCGGTCTTGTTGTAGCCGACCAGGGTGGTGGTGAAGGCGTAGGGCAGGGAATAGCGGTTGCCCTTGTCGAAATCCTTGTCGAGGTAGCCCGCGGCTTCGTTGCTCAGGTTCGCCAGGCGACTCTTGTCCAGCTCCAGCAGGTCGCCCTTGCGGATCAGCGCCTCGACCGCGTTCTGGGTCGGGATGATCACGTCGTAGCCGCTGGCCCCGGCGGCCAGCTTGGCCATCATTTCCTCGGTGCCGGAATAGAACTCCTGCACCAGCTCGCAGCCACATTGCTGCTCGAAGCGTTTCAGCGTGTCCTCGGCGATGTAGTCGTTCCAGTTGAACAGATACAGCTTCTCGGCGGCGGTGGCCTGGGCGGCTCCTGCCATGAGGGTTGCGACGAGCAACAGCTTTTTCATCATGGTTCCTTGTTACGGGGTGGCAGGGCTCCGGAAACCGGAGCAGGGCAAGGCCGCGGGCCTCTCCGGGAGGCACGCGGGTTTCGGCGGATCAATGGCCCTTGATGGCGCTGGGGGAGAGTTTCGAGGCGATCACGATCAGCACCAGGGTGAGCAGCATCAGCAGGGTGGAGACGGCGTTCACTTCGGGCGTCACGGCGATCTTGATCATGGTGTAGATCTGCGTCGGCAGGGTGGCGAAGCCGCCGCCGGCGGTGAAGAAGGTGATCACGAAGTCGTCGATGGACAGGGTGAAGGCCATCAGCGCGCCGGCGACGATGCCCGGCATGATCAGCGGCAGGGTCACCAGGCGGAAGCTCTGCCAGGGCGTGGCACCGAGGTCGCGGGCCGCCTCGGTGAGGCTTTCGTCCATGCCCGACATGCGCGCCTGCACCACCAGGGCGACGAAGCCGACCGAGAAGGTGATGTGCGCGAGGGTCACCGAGAGCATGCCCAGGCTCATGTTCAGGCCGATGAAGAAGATCACCAGCGAGACCCCCATCAGGAGTTCCGGAATGGCGATCGGGGTCAGCACCAGCAGGGGCAGCACGCGCAGCTTGAAGCGATGCAGGGCGACCCCGGCGAGGGTGCCGAGCAGGGTCGCCACGCTGGCCGAAACCAGCGCGATGACCAGCGAGTTGGCGGCGGCCTGGAGCATGTCGCGATTGCCGAACAGCTTGCGGTACCAGTCCAGGGTGAAGCCGACCCACTCGGCGTTCAGTCGCGAGTCGTTGAAGGAGTACAGCACCACGATCACCAGCGGTACGTAGAGGAACAGGTACACCAGCGCGGTGGCGCTCCAGAGCAGGTAGGGCCTACGCATGGGCGCCTCCCTTGCGGGCGCGCGCGGCGCCCATGCCGAGGGCGACCAGCAGCAGGATGCAGCCGGTCAGGGCGATCGACAGCGCGCTGCCGAACGGCCAGTCGCGGGAGTCGAGGAACTGGCTCTTGATCAGGTTGCCGATCATGATGCCGTCGGTACCGCCGACCAGGTCGGGGATGGCGAACATTCCCAGCACCGGGATGAATACCAGTGCCGCGCCGGCGGCCACGCCCGGCAGCGAGAGCGGGAAGGTCACCCGCCAGAAGCGTTGCCAACGACCGGCGCCGAGGTCTTGGGCGGCGTCGAGCAGGGCCGGGTCGTGTTTCTCCAGGTTGGCGTAGAGCGGCAGGATCATGAACGGCAGGTGCACGTAGACCATGCACAGGATCACCGCGAACGGGGTGAACATCAGGCTGATCGGCTGCGCACCGAGCAGGTCCAGCGCGGCGTTGATCCCGCGGGTCAGGGCACCGGACGGCGAGAGGATGATCATCCAGGCGTAGACGCGTACCAGCAGGTTGCTCCAGAACGGCAGGATCACCAGCAGGATCAGCAGGTTGCGCCACTTCGCCGGGGCCCGGGCGAGGGTGGTCGCCACCGGGTAGGCGAGCAGCAGGCAGGCCAGGGTGGTGACCAGGGCGTAGCCGAAGGATTTGACGAACAGATGCAGGTATACCCAGCTCTCGGTGAGCCGGGTGTAGTTCTCCACGCTGAGGTCGTAGACGGTCTGCCCGTCCTCGCTGTACATCCAGGGCGCCAGGCCGCCGTAGTCGCCGGGAAAGCGGAACGAGGCGAACAGCATGATCAGCGCCGGAACTAGGAAGAAGAACAGCAGATACGCTTGCGGTGGCCAGACCAGCAGCCACTTGCCGAGGTTCTTTCTCATCGTTTCAGGCCCTGACCAGATGGCCGGCATCGAAGCGCCAGGCGGCTTCCACCGCGTCGCCCACCTCGAAGAACTTGGCCCGGCCGGGCGTGGCGTTGGGCAGCAGGGTTTCCAGGCGCTCGCCGTTCTCCAGCTCGACGATGTACAGGGTCACGTCGCCCAGGTAGAGCAGTTCGGCGACGCGGCCGCGGAAGTGCACCTCGTCGCTGTCGGCGGTGACGCTCTGCGCCAGGCGGATCTTCTCCGGCCGCAGGGTCAGCACGCAGGCCTCGCCGGGCTGGGCGTCGAAGGATTTCAGCGCCTGGACCTCGCCCAGGCCCCGGAGATCGATGCGCACGCGTTCGCCGTCGACCGCCTCGACCGTGGCGTCGAGCAGGTTGCACTGGCCGATGAAGTCGGCGACGAAACGACTGCGCGGGAAGCTGTAGATGGTTTCCGGGGCGTCCAGCTGCTCCACCCGGCCCTGGTTCATCACCGCGATGCGGTGCGACAGCGCCAGGGCTTCGCCCTGATCGTGGGTGACATAGACGAAGGTGATGCCGACGTCCTTCTGCAGGTTGATCAGTTCGATCTGCATTTCTTCGCGCAGCTTGGCGTCCAGCGCCGACAGCGGTTCGTCGAGCAGCAGCAGGCGCGGCCGGTTGACCAGCGCGCGGGCGATCGCCACGCGCTGGCGCTGGCCGCCGGAAAGCTGTGTCGGCATGCGCCCGCCCTTGTCCGCCAGGCGCACGTCCTTCAGGGCCTGTTCGACGCGGGCGTCGATCTCGCTCTTCGCCACTCCGGCCATCTTCAGCGGGAAGGCGATGTTCTGCGCCACGCTCATGTGCGGGAACAGCGCGTAGCTCTGGAACACCGTATGCACCGGGCGCTTCTCCGGCTCGACGCCGGCGAGGTCCTGGCCGTTGAGGCGGATCTCGCCGCTGTCCGGCTGGTCGAAGCCGGCGAGCATGCGCAGGAGGGTGGTCTTGCCGCACCCGGAAGGGCCGAGGAGGGTGAAGAATTCGCCGGTGTTGATCGTCAGGCTGACATTGTCGACGGCGGTGAAGTCGCCGAAGCGGCGGGTCACGTTGCGGATCTCGAGCAAGGGGGGCGTCACTCGTCTGGAGAGGCAGTAAGGTCAGCGGGCGGAGCCGGCTGCCCGGTGTCGAAAAAAGGGGGCGGATTATAGGGATCGCATCCCGCTCTAACTAGACGTCTGAGGCCCCTGTGAAGAATTTTTTTTCGCGGCCTCGGAAGTTGTCCGACAAAGCAGGAGCCACGCGGGCTCTGATAGAATTTCGCGGTCGCTTTCCAGCCCGTTTCCTCGAGTCTTCGATGTTCCTTCGCCCGTCCTTTCCGTATCGGGAGCCTGCCCGATGAGCCATGCCGTTTCCCGCTTGCGCCAGGAGCGCCTGGCGCGCAGCCTGAAACCCTTCGTCGCGCGCGGCTCGCGCATGCCGCGCTGCGAAAGCTGTCGGCTGCTGCCCAGCTATTGCATGTGCGCCTGGCGGCCACGGGTCGAGGCGCGCGCCGGCATGTGCCTGGTCATGCACGACATCGAGGCGCTGAAACCGACCAACACCGGCTGGCTGATCGCCGATACCGTGGCCGACACCTTCGCCTTCGGCTGGTCGCGCACCGAGGTCGACCCGCGCTTGCTGGAGTTGCTGGCCGACCCGCAGTGGCAGCCATACCTGGTGTTCCCCGGCGAATACGTGGCGGCGGAGCGGGTGGTGAACGAGGTCGCCCCGCTGGCGGAAGGCAAGCGACCGCTGTTCATCCTGCTCGACGCGACCTGGACCGAGGCGCGCAAGATGTTCCGCAAGAGTCCCTACCTGGAGCCGTTCCCGGTGCTCAGCCTGCTGCCCGAGCAGCTCTCGCGCTATCGCCTGCGTCGCTCGACCCGTGGCGAGCACCTGTGCACCGCCGAAGTGGCGGCGCTGTGCCTGGAGCTGGCTGGCGACGAGGCTGCGGGCGAGGCGCTCGGCGCCTACCTGGAGGTGTTCAGCGAGCGCTACCTGGGCGCCAAGCGGCACATTCCGCTGGACGAGGCCAGCCCGGCGCACCGTGCCCTGGCGCCGTTCCGTGGCTGAGCGTCAGGCCGGGCGCACTTCGGCGGCGAGCTTGCGCGGCCACAACTGCGCCACCAGCATGCCCGCCAGCATCAGCGCGCAACCGAAATAGCCGCGCAGGTGCAGGGTCTCGGCGAGGAACAGGGCGCCGGCGATGGCGGCGAACACCGCTTCCAGGGACAGGATGATCGCCGCATGGGAAGCGATGGCGTGCTTCTGCGCCACCACCTGCAGGGTGAAGCCGGTGCCGACGCCGAGCAGGCCGCCGTATAGCAGGGCGGGACCGGCCTGGACGATGGCGTCCCAGTGGATTTCCTCGAAGACCAGTGCCAGCAGCAGGCTGACCGCCGCGCAGGTGGCGAACTGCAGGAAGGCCAGGCGGATCGGGTCGTAGCGGCTGGCGAACAGGCCTACCAGCAGGACGTGCGCGCCCCAGACCACCGCGCCGGCCAGTTGCAGCCAGTCGCCGGAGGCGACCTGGAAGCCCGGGCCGATGCTCAGCAGGGCCATGCCGAGCACCGCCAGCGACGCCCCCAGCCAGGTGCCCGCGCCGGTGCGCTGGCCGAACAGCAGGCCGAGCAACGGCACGACGATCACGTAGAGCCCGGTGATGAAGCCGGAGTTGGTCACGCTGGTGAACAGCAGGCCGACCTGCTGCAGGTTGATCCCGGTGGTCAGGGCGACGCCGAGGATCACACCGGCGAGCAACTGTCCGCGATTGAAGGGTTGCGCGCCGTCGCGTCGCGAGCGCAGCATCAGCAGTGGCACCAGCACCAGGGCACCGAGGACGAAGCGCAGGCCGGTATAGAGGAACGGCCCGATGGCGTCCATCCCCAGGCGCTGGGCGACGAACGACACCCCCCAGATCATGGCGGTGATCAGCATCAGGACATCGGCACGCAGGGCTTGGCTTCGCATGGCTCGCTCGACGGGGCGGGGAGGGTCCGCCACTCTGCCAGCAAGCCGGGGTGTTTGAAAAGACGAACGCGGTGTACGAGGTATCCCTCATTCGGCTTGACCGGTCCGCCCTCGGTCGGCATCCTGAGCGCCGCCTCGGCTGGGCCGAACAAACTAGGACATGTCATGGCTTCTTACGAGATCCTGATCGCCGACGATCACCCCCTGTTTCGCAGCGCTTTGCACCAGGCCCTCACCCTCGGGCTGGGCCCCGACGTGCGCCTGGTGGAAGCCGCCAGCATCGCCGAACTGGAAGCGCGGCTGAACGAGAAGGCCGATTGGGATCTGGTCCTGCTGGACCTCAACATGCCGGGGGCCTATGGCTTCTCCGGCCTGGTGCTGTTGCGCGGGCAATACCCGCAGGTGCCGGTGGTGATGATCTCGGCACAGGAGGAGGCCGCGGTGGTGCAGCGCTCCCGCGAGTTCGGCGCCAGCGGCTTCATACCCAAGTCCAGTCCGCTGGAAACCCTGCAGCAGGCGGTGCGCGCGGTGCTCGACGGGGACACCTGGTGGCCGCCGCAGGATGCCGCCGCCGAAGCCCTCAGCGAGGAGGCCAAGGCCGCCAGCGCCGGGCTCGCCAGCCTCACCCCGCAACAGTTCAGGGTACTCACCATGGTCTGCGAAGGGTTGCTGAACAAGCAGATCGCCTACGACCTGAACGTTTCCGAGGCGACGGTGAAGGCCCACGTCACGGCGATCTTCCGCAAGCTCAACGTGCGCACCCGGACCCAGGCCGCGCTGCTGCTGCAACAAATGGAGACGGTTCCCGCTTCTCATTGAGAGACGGCTTAACGCTTTTTTGACCAGCCGGCGGCTAGACTGCCGGCCTTCCGAATCGATGAGAACCCGACGTGTCGCCTTCCCCCTTCAAAGGCCAGACCGGCCTCAAGCGTATCCTCAACGCCACCGGCTATTCCCTCGCAGGTTTCCTCGCCGCCTTCCGCGGTGAAGCCGCCTTCCGCCAACTGGTGCTGCTCAACGTGGTGCTGATCCCGGTGGCCTTCCTCCTCGACGTCAGTCGCGGCGAACGCGCGCTGATGATCGCGGTGTGCCTGCTGGCGCTGATCGTCGAGCTGCTCAACTCGGCGATCGAGGCCACCGTCGACCGCGTCTCGCTGGAACGCCACCCTCTGTCGAAGAATGCCAAGGACATGGGCAGCGCCGCGCAGTTCGTGGCCCTCACCGTGATCACCGTGACCTGGGCGACCATCCTGCTGGGCTGATCTACGCGGACATGAAAAAGCCGGAGGCAGCGCTGCCTCCGGCTTTTTCTTGCGTGCGAGGGCGGCGGCTCAGGCCGCCGCGTCGAAGCTGTCGGCCCGCGCCATGTTCCACATGCGCTCGTAGAACTCGCCTTCGATCTTGCCGGACAGCAGTTCGCCCGGCTTGAGGAAGTAGTGCAGCTGCGAGAACAGGCGGATCTCGGTGTCGGTGATGCGTCGCACCAGGTGCTTGGCTTCGAGCTGCGAGGGATGTTCCAGGCCCGCCGCGGCGAGCATCTCGGCCAGGCCCTTGAGGGTGTTGCGATGGAAGTTGCGCACCCGCTCGGCCTTGTCCGGCACCACCAGCGCGCGCTGGCGCAGCGGGTCCTGGGTGGCGACGCCGGTCGGGCACTTGTTGGTATGGCAGCTCTGCGACTGGATGCAGCCGATGGCGAACATGAAGCCGCGCGCCGAGTTGGCCCAATCCGCGCCGGTGGCCAGGACGCTGGCGATGTCGAAGGCGCTGACGATCTTGCCGCTGGCGCCGACCTTGATCTTGTCGCGCAGGTTGAGGCCGACCAGGGTGTTGTGGACGAACAGCAGGCCTTCGCGCAGCGGCACGCCGATATGGTCGGTGAACTCCAGCGGCGCCGCGCCGGTGCCGCCTTCCTTGCCGTCGACGACGATGAAGTCGGGGAGGATGCCGGTCTCCAGCATGGCCTTGGCGATGCCCATGAACTCCCATGGATGGCCCAGGCAGAACTTGAAGCCGACCGGCTTGCCGCCGGACAGTTCGCGCAGCTGGGCGATGAACTGCATCAGTTCGATCGGCGTGGAGAAGGCGCTGTGGCGCGACGGCGAAACGCAATCCTCGCCCATCGGCACGCCACGGGTGGCGGCGATCTCGGGGGTGACCTTGTGCTTGGGCAGGATACCGCCGTGACCCGGCTTGGCGCCCTGGCTGAGCTTGATCTCTATCATCTTCACCTGCGGGTCGAGGGCCTGGGCGGCGAAGCGCTCAGGGTCGAACTTGCCGTCGCGGGTGCGGCACCCGAAGTAGCCGCTGCCCAGTTCCCAGACCAGGTCGCCGCCGTTCTCGCGGTGATAGGGGCTGATGCTGCCCTCGCCGGTGTCGTGGTAGAAGTTGCCCATCTGCGCGCCGCGGTTCAGCGAACGGATGGCGTTGGCGCTGAGGGCGCCGAAACTCATCGCCGAGACGTTGAACAGCGAAGCGGAGTACGGCTTGCTGCATTGCGGCCCGCCGATGTCGACGCGGAACTCGCAGGGATCGCTGAGCGGCGCCGGACGCATCGAGTGGCTGATGAATTCGTAGCCGGCGGTGTACACGTCGATCAGGGTGCCGAAGGGCTTCTCCGAGCTTTCGTTCTTCGCCCGCGAGTAGACCAGCGAGCGCTGGGCGCGGGAGAAGGGCAGGGCGTCGCCGTCGGCCTCCAGCAGGTACTGGCGGATCTCCGGGCGGATGCCTTCCACCAGATAGCGGATGTTGCCCAGGATCGGATAGTTGCGGCGCACCGCGTGGGGCGTCTGGATCAGGTCGAACAGGCCGAGCAGGCTCAGGGCCACGCCCAGCAGGGTGAACGGCCAGAGCCATTCGGTGCTGCCGAGGAACGGCAGGCTGAGCAAGGTGAACAGGGCGATACAGGCGAAAAACGCATAGCGACTGAGTAGCGACAGATTCATCACGTCTCCAATCTTCAGGCTTCGGTTCAAAATGGTAGTCACCTTCTTCGAGGCGTCTACGACGGGTTCCCCCCGCGCTAACCAAGCGCTGATTATGGGAAACAAACGGGGATAGAAAGCAAGCTAATAATTGTGTCTGGATGGTCGAGCAGCCGAATGGTCGCCGGGAACTCTTTCCGGAGTTGCGAATTATTCTTATCGGAGTAATATGTAACTATATAACATTATGTAGGAGGCATCCCCATGAAACCCGGCATCCATCCCGAATACCGTCCCGTCCTGTTCCATGACACCTCGGCCGACGTGTACTTCCTGATCGGCTCCACCGCGGAGACCGACAAGACCCATACCCATACCGACGGCAAGACCTATCCCTACGTGACCCTGGACGTTTCCAGCGCCTCGCACCCGGTCTACACCGGCGAACAGCGCAAGACCAAGAGCGAAGGCCGCGTGGCCGGGTTCAACAAGCGTTTCGCCGGCTTCGTCGGCGGCAAGGGGGCCTGATGAAAGTCCTCGCCTCGCTGAAACAGGCCAAGCTGCGCCATCGCGATTGCCAGGTAGTGAAGCGCCGTGGCCGGCTCTACGTGATCTGCAAGTCGAATCCGCGCTTCAAGTGCGTGCAGGGCCGGCCGAAGCCGAAGATCAAGCGCCGCTGAGCGGCGACGGGGCGGTCGCCCGTCCCGTCAGCCCTGGGCCTGGAGGAACAGGCCGAACAGCTCGGACTGCGACTTGATGCCGAGCTTGCCGTACATGTGCTTGCGGTGGACCTTCACGGTTTCCGCCGAGATCGCCAGCTTGCGGGCGATCTCCTTGCTCGAGCAGCCGCTGAGCATCAGCCTGCCGACCTCCAGTTCGCGCGCCGTCAGCGGCGTGCCCATCTGCTCCGCGACCTTCTCCAGCGAACCCTGCCAGCCCGGCTCCGGCGCCGCAGGGCTGTTCAACACTTCGTCCTCGAAGGCCAGGCGCTGGCGCATCAGCCCGGCCACCCAGGGCCGCACCAGACCGAGCACGGCGAGTTGCTCGGGGGTGAAGCGGCGCCGCGAGCCGAGCGACAGGCAGAGGGTGCGTTCGCCGGAGAGCTGGACGTTGATCTGGATTTCATCGGCCACCACGTTGAGGCGGAAGTAACGTTGGTAGTAATCGGTCTGCTCGAAGCATTCCGGTGCCACGTCGGCCAGACGGAACAGGCCGCTGCACGGGTTCTCGCGGCTGGCGATGTAGAACGGGTCGAGCAGGTAGAGGCCTCGCAGGTAGTCCTGGAACAGCGGGTCCGGCCCGCCGTCGGCGCCCGGGCATTCGGCGAACACCTGTGGCCGGCCCTGGCTGAACAGCAGGGCCACCCAGCTGTCGAACGGAACGTACTGTTCGAGCAGGCGTACCAGGCGAATCCAGAAGTCCGGCGCATCCAGCGCCTCGACCAGTTGCCCGACGGAGCGGTGCCAGGCGATGTCCTGCAAGGTGAAACTCATCTTCTACCCCTGTTGGGTTAACCCTCGGACGTAATTATCGGCGCGGGGAACGCCAAGCATACTGTGCCGACCCCTGCATACGAACAGCGCGCGTGCCGAACAGCGCCGAGAACAACAAGGAATTCCGATGAAAGTCGAACTCGTCCAGATCGCCGGTCGCGATGGCGACACCGCGCACAACCTGGAACGCGCCCTGGCGGCCATCGCCGACTGTGCGGCGGACACCGAACTGGTGGTGTTCCCGGAAACCCACCTGACCGGCTTCCCCAGCGAAGACAACATCGCCGCCCTCGCCGAGCCGCTCGACGGCCCGACGGTCAGCGCGGTGCAGCGCGTCGCCCGTGAACGTAACGTTTCGGTGGCGATCGGCATCGCCGAGGCGGACGCCGGCCGCTATTACAACACCACCCTGCTGATCGCTCCCGACGGCATCGCCCTGAAATACCGCAAGACCCACCTGTGGGCCTCCGACCGCGGCATCTTCACGCCTGGCGACCGCTACGCCACTGCCCTGTGGAACGGCATCCGGGTGGGCCTGCTGGTGTGCTTCGACATCGAGTTCCCGGAAAGCGCGCGGGCCCTCGGCCAACTGGGTGCGGAACTGATCATCGTGACCAATGGCAACATGGACCCCTATGGCCCCACCCATCGCACTGCGATCATGGCCCGCGCCATGGAAAACCAGGCCTACGCGGTGATGGTCAACCGCGTCGGGCATGGCGACGGCGGACTGGTCTTCGCCGGCGGCAGCGCGGTGGTCGATCCCTACGGCCAGTTGCTCTGCGAGGCCGGGCGCGAAGAATGCCGGCAGATCGTCGAACTGGACCTCGGCCGGTTGCAGGATGCGCGTCGGGATTACCGTTACCTCGAAGAGCGTCGCCTGGTCCTGCCCGGCGAGCGCCGCGAGCGCCCGGACGGCCTGCGCGAGCTGCTGATTCCCTGATTCACCACGGCGCGACAGGAGCGTCGCGTCGTCCTCCGCCCGCCAGCGAGCGGGCGAGGATCGGCCCGGAAAGCCGTAGCACAACGATGGGCGCCCGAGCGTCCGCCGGTCTCCCGGGTGAGGGGAGGCCCCTGCGTCCCGCGGCCTGGCCGGCTGCGGGCCACTGCCATAACAAACGATAATTCCGGAGTAAGCAGTAATGGCCAGACTCAAGCGCACCCTGTCGCTGGGTTCCGTGGTGCTGTTCGGCATCGCCTACATGACCCCCATCATCGTCCTCGGGACTTTCGGCATCCTCGCCGAGACCACCCAGGGACACGTCCCCGCCGCCTACATCGCCGCTTCCCTGGCGATGCTCTTCACCGCCCTCAGCTACGGGCGCATGGCCGCGGCCTTCCCCGTGGCCGGCTCGGCCTATACCTACGTGCGCAAGGCCATCGATTCCCGGCTCGGCTTCATCGCCGGCTGGGCGGTGCTGCTCGACTACCTGTTCCTGCCGATGGCGATCTGGCTGATCGGCGCCGCCTACCTGCACTCGGCCTTTCCCGCGGTACCCAACGCGGTCTGGGTGCTGGCGTTCATCGGCGTGACCACGACGATCAACATCGTCGGCCTGCGCCTGGCGAAGAACGTCAATGGCCTGCTGATGCTGGTGCAGTTCCTGGTCCTCGGCGCCTTCGTCGCGCTCTGCGTGCACTACGTGCTGGGCGACCCGGGCAAGCCGCTATGGTCGCTGCAACCGTTGCTCGGTGGCGACCTGCAGGTACCGCTGGTGATGAGCGGTGCGGCGATCGCCTGCTACTCGTTCCTCGGTTTCGACGCGGTCAGCACCCTGACCGAGGAAACCCGCGACCCGCGGCGCAACATCCCGCGGGCGATCCTGCTGATCACCCTGCTGGGCGGGCTGATCTTCATCGTCACCTCGTACTTCGTGCAACTGGCGCACCCGTCCTTCGCCTTCGACAGCGCGGACTCGGCGGCCTACGAGATCGCCCGCAACATCGGTGGCGACCTGTTCGTGACCTTCTTCCTGGTCGGCCTGATCGTTGGCCAGTTCACCTCCGGCCTCTCGGCCCAGGCCAGCGCCTCGCGCCTGCTCTTCGCCATGGGCCGCGACGGCGTCCTTCCGCGGCCGTTCTTCGGTCGTCTCGGCAAGCGCTTCGAGACGCCGGTGAACAGCATCGTCCTGTGCGGCGTGGTGGCCCTGCTGGCGCTGCAGATGGACGTGACCACCTCCACCTCGTTCATCAACTTCGGCGCCTTCCTCGCCTTCAGCCTGGTCAACCTGTCGGTGGTCTTCCACTACTACCTTGGTGCCGAGCGCCGCGGCCCACGGGAAACCCTGTTGTTCCTGGTATTCCCTGGCATCGGCCTGGTCGCCGACCTGTGGTTGATGGCCAGCCTCGACCATCTGGCGATCATCCTCGGCCTCTGCTGGCTGGCGCTGGGCGCGGTGTACCTGGCGGTGATCACCCACGGTTTCCGCGAGCAGCCGCCGGAGATGCGTTTCGAGGAGGGCTGAGAAAGAATCGACGCCCGTTTCGCGGCGGCAAGGCGCAGGCTCCTGGCCTAGAGTGGCTATCCATCGCCTCCCTGGTTCCGGAGCCGGCCATGTCCGACGCAGCGTTGTTCCTTCCCCTTCCCGATGACGACACCCTGTATGCCGCGCTGTTGGCGCGCGACCCCGCCTACGATGGCTTCGCCTTCGTCGGGGTGAAGAGCACCGGGGTGTTCTGCCGCCTGACCTGCCCGGCGCGCAAGCCGAAGCGCGAGAACACCCTGTTCTTCGATTCGATCAAGGGCTGCGTCGAGGCCGGCTTCCGACCCTGCCTGCGTTGCCGGCCGCTGGAGCGGCTTGGCACGCAGGGGCCACTGGTCAGCGACCTGCTCCAGCGCCTCGGTCGGCAACCGCAGCGGCGCTGGTTCGAAGACGACCTGGCGGCACTGGGCTATGACCCGTCCACCGTGCGCCGTGCCTTCAAGCGCGAGTTCGGCGTGACCTTTCTGGAAATGGCTCGCCTGCGCCGTCTTGGCCAGGTCGCCGAGCGGCTGTCCTCGGGCGCGCGGGTGATCGACGCGCAACTGGATGCCAGCTTCGACTCCGACAGCGGCTTCCGTAGCGCCTTCGCGCGCCTGTTGGGCGAGCCGCCGTCGCAGTTGCGCGGGCGCGAGCTGCTCAAGGCGGACTGGCTGCAGACCCCGCTCGGCGCCATGCTCGCGGTGGCCGATGCGCAGGCCCTGCACCTGCTGGAGTTCTTCGACCGCCCGGCGTTGAGCGGGGAGCTGAAACGCCTGCAGAAGAGCAGCGGATCGAGCATCGGTTTCGGCCGTTTCGCCTCCATCGACAGGATCGAGGCGGAACTCGCCGACTACTTCGGCGGTACTCCAGTGCGCTTCCAGACCCCGTTGGCGCTGAACGCCTCGGCCTTCACCCGCACGGTCTGGCAGGCGCTGCGCGAGGTACCGTGCGGCAGCACGCAGAGCTACGCCGGGCTGGCCAGGTCCATCGGCTCGCCGTCGTCGGTGCGCGCCGTGGCCCGCGCCAACGGAGCCAACCAGATCGCCATCGTGATTCCCTGCCACCGCGTCATCGGTTCGGACGGTTCCCTGACCGGTTATGGCGGTGGCCTTTGGCGCAAGCGCTGGTTGCTGGAGCACGAGCGGCGCATGGGCGCTGCCGGCTAGCCGGGATCGCCGCCCAGAAGCCGGGCGGGGGCGCGCAACACCGGTTCCCGCTCGACCGCTGCGGGCCGCTGCAAGTCCTCGGCGTCGGCGCGCTCGGCGGTCGACAGGTCGCTGGCGTGGAACCCGGTGATCCGCAACAGGGCCAGGGTACAGGCCAGCGAGACCAGCGCGTAGCAGGCCGAGGCCAGGGCCACGCCGACGATGCTGCCGGTACTGTTGAGAATCCACTGGGCCAGTACCGGCGTACCGCCGCCGACCAGCAGCGAGCAGAGCTGGTAGGCCAGCGACAGGCCGGTGTAGCGCACCCGCGCCGGGAAGGCTCGGGCGAGGATACCGCCCACCGCGCCGTAGAACATCGCGTGCGGCACCGTGGCCAGGCACATGCCGACCGCGGCGATCCAGTAGACCTTGGTTTCCACGGCGAAGAACATCGCCGGCATCAGGATGAACTCCGGCAGCACCATCAGGCATGCCGCCTTGCGCATGTCGATGCGCGAAGTGAGCAGCGCCCCCAGCGGCTGGCTGAGGAACTGCACCACCAGCGCGACCACGATGATGCTGAGGAAGGTGCCCTGGCTGTAGCCGAGGGTCTTGGTCGCCCAGGAGAGGGCGAAGGTGCTCTTGAAGTAGGTGACGTGAATGATCGGCAGCACGCCGGCGCCGAGCAGGACGATCTTCCAGTGCTTGCCCAGCACCTCGGCGAGCGGCAGCTTCACCGTGCGCTTCTGCGCCAGCACACGCTTCATGTCTTCCGACTCCTCCAGCTTCAGGCGGATCACCATGCCGACGATGACCAGCACTGCGGAGAGCAGGAACGGCGCGCGCCAGCCCCAGAGAATGAAGTCCGAGGCGGGCAGGGCGCTGAGGGC
This sequence comes from Pseudomonas sp. YA1, assembly GCF_058680555.1. Classification (NCBI taxonomy): domain Bacteria; kingdom Pseudomonadati; phylum Pseudomonadota; class Gammaproteobacteria; order Pseudomonadales; family Pseudomonadaceae; genus Pseudomonas; species Pseudomonas sp. YA1. The sequence continues at coordinate 170,401 of NZ_JBZWBG010000002.1, read as the reverse complement.
GAAGAACGCCAGGGTCGCCAGCAGGTTGCCGGTGGGCGAGCCCTGCTGGGCGAAGGCGGCGTACAGGATGCCCTTGCCCTTGGGCGCGCTTTCGCTGGCGATCAGGATCGCGCCGCCCCACTCGCCGCCGACCGCGATGCCCTGGACGATACGCAGCGCCACCAGGGAGATTGGCGCCCAGATGCCGATCTGCGTATAGACCGGCAACAGGCCGATGCAGGTCGTGGCGATGCCCATCATGATCAGGGTGATCACCAGGGTGGTCTTGCGGCCGATGCGGTCGCCGAGATGGCCGAAGATGATCCCGCCCAGCGGGCGGGCGATGAAACCCGACCAGAGGGTGACGAAGGACAGCAGGGTGGCCAGGCCCGGATCCATGTCGGCGGGGAAGAATACCTTGCCGAACACCAGGGCGGCGGCCAGGCCGTAGATGTAGAAGTCGTACCACTCGATGGTGGTGCCGATGAAGGAGGCGATACCGGCCCTGCGGGCCTTCTTGTGCAGGTCGGCGTCTTCGGGAGAGGGCGTGCGCGGCATGGGTCGAGTCCTGTTTATTGTTGTTCTCGCCGACACGCCGCTCCCTACCGCCCTTCGCTGAAAGGCGGGGCGGAAACGCTGGTTTCCGTGGAGGGAGAGCGTGCGTCGGTGTTGACCCGGGTGCCTCGGAGTCTAGGTGGCACCCCCGCAAATCAATAGTCTTTTAATCTTATGGCTCGATAAGGGATTCCATATCGACGTTTTCCGTCAGCCCTCGCTCAGGCGTCGTCCAGGCCGCTCTTCAGCGTCGCCAGGAACGCCTGCGCCGCCCGGGAAGGTTCGCTGGCCGGAAGGATCGCGTGGATCTCCGAACGCGCGCCGGCCGGCTCGATCTCCAGGTAGCGCACCTCGTTCCGCCAGGCCAGGCAGAGGGTTTCCGGGATCAGCGCGACGCCCATGCCGAGACCGACCATGGCGGCGACGGTCTGCCACAGGCGCGCCTCGTGGCGGATGCGCGGGCTGAAGCCGGCGTCCACGCAGCGGGCGATGATCAGGTCGTGGTAGTGCGGGGAGACATGGCGCGGGAAGAGGATGAAGTCTTCGTCGCGCAGTTCGGCGAGGTCCAGACGCGCCTGGCCAGCCAGGCGGTGCCCGGCGGGCAGGCAACAGAGGAACGGGTCGCTGATCAAGGGTTCGGAGACGATTTCCGCCGGCAGCCTGCCCCAGTGCACGAAGCCCAGGTCGATCTGCCCGCGCTGCAACGCCTGGGCCTGCTCCGCGCTGTTCATTTCGCCGAGCACCACCTCCATGTTCGGGTGCTCCCGTTCGAAGCGGGACATGGCCCTGGGCAGGCCGCGGTAGAGCATGGAGTTGACGAAGCCGACGCGCAGTTGGCCGACGTCGCCCTCGGCGGATAGCTGGGTCAGGCGTTTCACCTTCTCTGCCTGCAGCAGCAGGTTGCGCGCTTCCACCAGTAGGACCTGGCCGGCGCCGGTGAGCTTCACCGACTTGTTGTTGCGCAGCAGCAATTGGGTTCCGAGCTGTTCCTCCAGCTTCTTGATGTCGAAGCTCAGCGCCGGCTGGGAGATGAACAGGCGAGCCGCGGCGCGACCGAAATGCAGTTCCTCGGCGACCGCGATGAAGTAGCGAAGCTGTCTGAGATCCATGGCAGGCACCTGGTTCTACGATCTGTTTTTCTTATCGTCGATGATTTTTTTTGTATTGGATGCTTATCGAAGCACTCGCCTAGTCTCGGCGCAAGACAAGCAGGAGCCGCGCCATGACCGCCATGCCCGAAGTACTTCGCGAAGATACGCTGAACATCCCCGACAGCCGTGGGCTGAATCTCTACACCTGCGATCCGGCCCTGGAGCGGCTACTGGAGGTATACCTGCCGCCGGCGTTGCTCGCCGAATGGCGGCCGCTCCTCGAACGGCTCGGCGCCCGTGCCGGCGGCGAGCTGGACGTGCTGGCGCTGGCGGCGGACAAGAACCCGCCGGTGCTGGCGCCGCGCACCCGCCGCGGCGAGGATTTGCAGAGCATTCGCAAGCATCCGGACTACGTCGCCCTCGAACGGGTGGCCTATGCCGAACTCGGCCTGGCTTCCATGAGCCATCGCCCGGACGGCCCGCCGCCGCTGGTGAAGTATGCGCTCACCCACCTGTTCGTACAGGCCGAGTTCGGCCTTTGCTGCCCGGTCAGCATGACCGACTCGCTGACCCGCACCCTGCGCAGGTTCGGCGCGCCGGAACTGGTTGAGCGCTATCTGCCGTCCCTCGCCTCGCGGGATTTCGACGAGCTGTTCCAGGGCGCCATGTTCATGACCGAGCAGGCCGCCGGCTCCGACGTGGCGCGGACCCGTACCGTGGCGCGGGAGCAGGGCGGCGAGTGGAAGCTCTACGGCGACAAGTGGTTCTGCTCCAACCCGGACGCCGACCTGGCGATGGTCCTGGCCCGCCCCGAAGGCGCGCCGGAAGGAATGAAGGGCGTGACCCTGTTCCTGTTGCCGAAGGTCCGCGAGGACGGCACGCGCAACGCCTATCGCATCGTCCGCCTGAAGGACAAGCTGGGCAGCCGCTCCATGGCCAGCGGCGAAGTCCGCCTGGAAGGCGCCAGCGCCTACCTGATCGGCGAGATCGGCCGCGGCTTCCAGCAGATGGCCGACATGGTCAACATGTCGCGCCTGTCCAACGGCGTGCGCGCCGCCGGGCTGATGCGCCGGGCGCTGAGCGAGGCGCTGTTCGTCGCCCGCCATCGGCACGCCTTCGGCAAGCACCTGATCGACATGCCGCTGATGCAGAAGCAGTTGCTGAAGATGATGCTGCCCACCGAACAGGCGCGCTCGATGTTCATGCAGATCGCCACGCTGCTGCCGCGCGCCGATGGCGGCGAGGTCGAGGCGCAGAAATGCGTGCGGATCCTCACTCCGCTGATCAAGTTCCGCGCCTGCCGCGATGCGCGACGGGTCACCGGCGACGCCATGGAGGTGCGCGGCGGGGTCGGCTACATCGAGGAGTGGAGCGACCCGCGCCTGGTGCGCGACGCCCACCTGGGGTCGATCTGGGAGGGTACCAGCAACATCGTGGCGCTGGACGTCGCCCGTGCGGTGAGCCGCGAACAGGCGCTCGAACCCTTGCAGCGCCACCTGCGCCGGCTGCTGGATGACAGCGACCTGCCAGGGGACGCCCGCGACCTCTTCGACGAACTGCTGGTGCGAGTGGTCGCGACCATGGCCGACGTCGCCGAGCGCCGCCAGGATGAACAGGTGCGCCAGGCCGGCAGCGCCCTCTACCACCTGTGCACGGCGATCTTCATGGCCTGGGAAGCCAGCCGCCAGGCACCCGACCAGCGCCGCCTGGCCCTGGCCTTCCTGGTCGCCCGGCACAAGCTGCTGCCGCGCGACCCGCTGCACCTGGAGGGTTGGACCGACCAGGCCGAACTGCTGGCCAGGGTGGTCGGCGAGGTGCCGCTGAGCCAGGCCGAAGCCATGCAATTGCTGCCGGCCTGACTGCCCGCATTCCCGCTCACAACAACCAGAGAGTCGCCATGACCAATCAGACGGGCGCCCTGCGTGGCCTGAAAATCATCGATCTCAGCCGGGTCCTCGGCGGACCCTACTGCTCCCAGGCGCTGGCCGACCACGGCGCCGAGGTGATCAAGCTGGAACCCCTCGGCGGCGACGAGACCCGTGGCTGGGGGCCGCCCTTCGAGGGCGACACGGCGTCCTACTTCAAGGGCGTGAACCGCAACAAGAAGGGCATCGCCGTCGACCTGGCGACGGCGGAGGGCATCGAGCTGCTGCTGCGCTTGCTGGAGGACGCTGACGTACTGCTGGAGAACTTCAAGCCCGGCACCCTGGCGCGCTGGGGGATCGGCTACGAGGAGGTGCTTCGCCAGCGCTTCCCGCGGCTGGTCCACTGCGCGGTATCGGGCTTCGGCGCCGACGGCCCGCTCGGCGGCCTGCCCGGCTACGACGCGGCGATCCAGGCGATGGCCGGACTGATGAGCGTGAACGGCGAGGCCGGCGGCGACGCGTTGCGCATCGGCCTGCCGATCGTCGACATGGTCACCGGGCTGAACGCCATGGCCGGCATCCTCCTCGCCCTCCACGAGCGCCAGGTCAGTGGGCGCGGGCAGTCGGTGGACATCGCCCTGTACGACTGCGGTATTTCCCTGCTGCACCCGCACCTGCCGAACTACTTCGCTTCCGGACGTACGCCCCGGCGTAGCGGCAACGCCCATCCGAACATCGCGCCCTACGACAGCTACCGCACCGGTACCGAGCCGATCTTCCTCGCCGTCGGCAACGACCGCCAGTTCGCCCGCCTGTGCGAGTACCTGGGAGCCGATGAACTGCCGGGGGACCCGCGCTTCGCCGACAACGGCAAGCGCTCGGTCAACCGCGAGGCGCTGAAGCGCGCCCTGGAGGACTACCTGGCGGCCCACGACGGCCGCGAGCTGGCCGAGCGGCTGATCCGTCTCGGCGTGCCCTGCGGAGCCATCGCCACGGTGGATCGGGTGGTGGAACACCCGCACACCCGCCATCGCGGGATGGTCGTCGAACTCGAGGGCTATCGCGGCATCGCCTCGCCGGTGAAGCTTTCGCGCACCCCGGCCAGCTACCGCGCCACGCCGCCGGTACTGGGCGGAGACACCCGGGAAGTCCTGGCGGAACTGGGATTGAGCGCCGAGGCGATCGACGCGCTGGTCCGGCGCGGCATCGTCCGCGCCTGAAACCCCGCACGGCACGGCCTGCGCCGTGCAACTCAATCCCCGAGCAATTGGAGATGGCCATGGATTCCTCCCCTGGGGCGGTGAGCCCCGAACTCGTGCTGCTGGAGCGGCCGGAGCAGGGCGTGGCCCTGTTGCGACTGAACCGCCCGGCAGTACTCAACGCCCTGAACATGCGCCTGCGCGAGGCTCTGGCGGAGCACGTACGGCGCCTCGACGAGTGCGCCGATACCCGGGTCATCGTCCTCACCGGAAATGGCACGGCGTTCGCCGCCGGCGCCGATCTCAACGAACTGGCGGAGGCGTCTGCGCTGGAGATCCAGCAGCGCGGGGTGGAGCGCCACTGGCAGGCGCTCGCCGCCTGCCGCAAGCCGCTGATCGCCGCCGTGGAGGGCCATGCCCTGGGCGGAGGCTGCGAGTTGGCGATGCACTGCGACCTGATCGTCGCCGGTGCCTCGGCGCGCTTCGCCCAGCCGGAAATCCGTGTCGGCGTGATGCCCGGCGCCGGCGGCACCCAGCGCCTGGTGCGAGCGGTGGGCAAGTTCCAGGCGCTGCGCATGCTGTTTACCGGTTGCACGGTACGGGCGCCGGAGGCCCTGGCCATAGGGTTGGTCAGCGAGGTGGCGGCGGATGGCCAGGCATTGGATCGCGCCCTCGAACTGGCTCGCCAGATCGCCGGCCTGCCGCCGCTGGCGCTGGCGCAGATCAAGGAAGTGGTCCTGGCCGGCGCCGACCTGCCGCTGGACCAGGCCCTGGCGCTGGAGCGCAAGGCCTTCCAGTTGCTGTTCGACAGCCACGACCAGAAGGAGGGCATGCGGGCCTTCCTGGAAAAACGCACAGCGGAGTACCTGGGAAAATGAGCGAGCCACCAATCGTTCTCATCGGCATCGTCGGTACCGGCGCCATGGGCCAGGGCATCGCCCGGCTCGCTGCCTGTGCCGGGCTGTCGGTGCTGCTCTACGACAGCCGCCAGGGTGCGGCGCTGCAAGCGCGCGAGCAGATCGCCACGGTCCTTGCCCGGCAGGTGGAGCGAGGCCGGCTGGAGGCGGAGGCTGCCGCGCGCGCGATGGGCAATCTGCGGGTGGTCGAGGACTTGCGGGTCCTAGGCGACTGCCAGTTGGTGATCGAGGCGATCGTCGAGAACCTGGAGGCCAAGCAGGCGTTGTTCCGCCAATTGGAAGAGGTGGTCGGCGACGAAGCGATCCTCGCCAGCAATACCTCCTCGCTGTCGGTTACCGCGATCGCCTCGGCCTGTCGCGATCCCGGCCGGGTCGCCGGTCTGCACTTCTTCAATCCGGTGCCGCTGATGCGTCTGGTGGAGGTGATCGACGGTCTCGCCACCCGCACCGGCATTGCCGAGCGACTGTGCGCCCTGGTGGCGACCTTCGGCCACCAGGCGGTGCGTGCCACGGACAGCCCCGGCTTCATCGTCAACCATGCCGGACGGGCCTTCGGCACCGAGGCGCTGCGTATCCTCGGCGAGGGCGTGGCGCCGGTGGCGGCGATCGACGAAGTCCTGCGCGAGGGCGCCGGCTTTCGCATGGGCCCGTTCGAGCTGTTCGACCTGGTCGGGCTGGACGTCAGCCTGCCGGTGATGGAGTCGATCTACCGGCAGTACTACGAGGAGCCGCGTTATCGTCCGCATCCCTTGCTGCGCCAGATGCTCGCCGCCGGCCGCCTGGGGCGCAAGAGCGGCCAGGGCTTCTACCGCTACGACGGCGCTGGGCAGGTGCCCGTCGTCGCCCCGGCGGTTGCGCCAGGCGCGGTGTTGCCGCCGGTGTGGCTGGGCGTCGACGACGAACATGACCGCGCGCCGTTGCTGACGTTGCTACAACGTCTGGGCGCCGAGGTGGAGAGCGGCGAGCGTCCTTCCGGGGCGGCATTGTGCCTGCTTGCGCCGCTGGGCGCCGACGTCAGCGCCGCAGCGCGGCGGTTCGCCGTCGATCCGACGCGCAGCCTGGCCATCGACGTGTTGTCGGACCTGGAGCGACACCGCTGCCTGATGGCCTGCCCGGCGACCCGACCGGACTTGCAGCAGGCCGCTCGCACCCTGTTCGCTCGGGACGGCGCGAGCGTCACGCTGATCCGTGACAGTGCCGGGTTCATCGTCCAGCGCACTCTCGCCTCGATCGTCAATCTCGCCTGCGACATCGCCCAGCAGGGTATCGCTTCGGTGGAGCACATCGACCTGGCGGTGCGCCTCGGTCTCGGCTATCCGCTGGGGCCGCTGGAGTGGGGTGACCGACTGGGCGCCGGGCGCGTGCTGCGCATCCTCGAACGCCTGCATGCGCTCAGCGGCGACCCGCGCTATCGCCCCAGCCCCTGGCTGCGCCGGCGCGCCCAACTGGGCCTTTCCCTGCGCCAGCCGGACAGCCCGTTGGCCTCCTGATCCCTTCGCGGAGAAAAACACCATGCTCGATGCCTATATCTACGCCGGCCTGCGTACGCCTTTCGGCCGGCATGCCGGCGCACTCTCGACGGTGCGTCCGGACGACCTGGCCGGCCTGCTGCTGGCGCGCCTCGCGGAAACCTCCGGGTTCGCCGTCGACGACCTGGAGGATGTGATCCTCGGTTGCACCAACCAGGCCGGCGAAGACAGCCGCAACCTGGCGCGCAACGCGCTGCTCGCAGCCGGCCTGCCGGCGCGGCTGCCCGGGCAGACGGTCAACCGCTTGTGTGCCAGCGGACTGTCGGCGGTGGCCGACGCGGCGCGCGCGATCAGTTGCGGCGAGGGCCGGCTGTACCTGGCCGGCGGCGCCGAAAGCATGTCCCGGGCGCCGTTCGTCATGGGCAAGGCGGAGAGCGCCTTCAGCCGCACGCTGGAGGTCTTCGACAGCACCATCGGCGCGCGCTTCGCCAACCCCAGGCTGGTCGAGCGCTATGGCAACGACAGCATGCCGGAGACCGGCGACAACGTGGCCCGCGCCTTCGGCATCGCCCGCGAAGACGCCGACCGTTTCGCCGCTTCTTCCCAGGCGCGCTACCAGGCTGCGCTGGAGGAGGGCTTTTTCCTCGGCGAGATCCTTCCGGTGGAGGTGCATGCCGGACGCAAGGGCGAGACGCGGCTGGTGGAGCGCGACGAGCATCCGCGGCCGCAGGCCGACCTGGCGGCCCTGGCGCGCTTGCCGGCGTTGTTCGCCGGCGGGGTAGTGACCGCCGGCAATGCGTCGGGGATCAACGACGGGGCGGCGGTAGTGCTGCTGGGCGACCGCGCGATCGGCGAGCGCGAGGGCATCCGGCCGCTGGCGCGGATCCTCGCCAGCGCCAGCGTCGGCGTCGAGCCCCGGCTGATGGGCATCGGCCCGCAGCAGGCGATCCTCCGCGCGCTGCAACGCGCCGGCATCGACCTGGACGAGGTCGGCCTGATCGAGATCAACGAAGCCTTCGCGCCGCAGGTCCTGGCCTGCCTGAAGCTGCTCGGCCTGGACTACGAGGACCCGCGGGTCAATCCCCATGGCGGCGCCATCGCCCTTGGCCATCCGCTCGGCGCCTCCGGTGCGCGCCTGGTGCTCACCGCCGCCCGCGGGCTGCAACGCATCGAGCGGCGCTACGCGGTGGTCAGCCTGTGCGTCGGGCTCGGCCAGGGCGTGGCGATGGTGATCGAGCGCTGCCGATGAGACACCGTTCCCCCTAGAAAAAGAGGTGCCCAGGCGCCCGTCCGGAGTGCGTATGAACAACAACAAGAAATGCGCGTTTTTCCTGCTGCCGATCCTTGCCGGCGATAGCGTTCCCGCCCTGGCCGAGGGCTTCCTTGAAGACTCGCGGGCCAGCCTGGCCTTGCGCAACTTCTACATGAACCGCGACTTCCGCGATGGCGTGGGGCGTGCGAAAAACGAGGAGTGGGCCCAGGGCTTTCTCTTCGACTACCGCTCGGGCTATACCGAGGGCACCCTCGGCGTGGGTCTCGACCTGCTGGGTAAGCTCGGCGTCCGGCTCGATTCCGGCGCGGGTCGTAGCGGCACCGGCCTGCTTCCGCTTCGCGACGATGGCAGCGCGGCGGGCGACTACGCGCGGCTGGACGCGACCGCCAAGCTGCGCCTGTCGCGCAGCGAGCTGAAGGTCGGCGGCCTGGTGCCGAAGCTACCGACCATCCAGCCCAACTACGGGCGGCTATTCCCCCAGGTGTTCCAGGGCGCGCTGCTGACTTCCGGCGAACTGAGCGGACTGAGCCTGAACCTGGGACGGCTGACCGAGGTCAGCCAGCGCAACGAGGCGGGCACCAGCGACCTGGCGCTGTTCAACCGCAACCGGCGTTTCGCCGGCGCGGCGCAGGCGGACCGTTTCGACCTGGCCGGCCTGGACTACCGTATCGCCCCGGACTGGACCGGCAGCTACCACTATGGCGAACTGGAGCAGGTCTACGCCCAGCATTTCCTCGGTCTCAAGGGGCGCATCGGCGTCGCCGCGGACAGCCTGGAGAGCGACTTGCGCCTGGCGCTCAGCCGGGATACCGGCGGCGCTCGCGGCGGGCGCATCGACAACCGTTCCTTCAGCGGGTTGCTCACCTACCGCCTGCGCAACGGCCAGGCCTTCGGCCTGGGCTACCAGCGGATGAGCGGCGACCACGGTTTCCCCTACCTGGAGGGGACCGATCCGTACCTGGTCAATTTCGGCCAGTACAACGACTTCGCCGAGGCTGGCGAGTCCTCCTGGCAACTGCGCTACGACTGCGACTTCGCGCCGCTCGGGGTGCCTGGCCTGAGCCTGATGACGCGCTATTTCAGCGGCCACGGCGCGAAACCTAAGGGCGCCGACGGCAGTCGCGAGTGGGAACGCGACAGCGACCTGCGCTACGTGTTGCAGGGCGGTCCGCTGAAGGGACTGGGGCTGGTCTGGCGCAACGCTACCTACCGTTCGGCCTTCAGCCGCGACATCGACGAGAACCGCCTGTACCTGACCTATGAGCTGCCGCTGTTCTGAGCCGCTCAGCCCTTGGCGGCGCTGACCCCTTCGAGGGTGGCGAAGGAGGTGTCCTTGGCGGTGAGCAGGAAGTCGCGCATGAATGGCGCATCGAACATGTCCGTGCGGATGGCGGCGAAGAGCGTGCAGTACAGGCCCTTTTCACCGAGGCGCCGGGCCGTCACGTAGCCGCGCGAGCTGTACTCGTGCAGGGCCCAGTTCGGCAGGCAGCAGACGCCGCGACCGGAGGCCACCAGTTGCATCATCATCACGGTCAGCTCGGCTATGCGCACCTGCGCCGGCTCCACGTCGGCGGGGTCGAGGAAGCGGGTGAAGACGTCGAGACGGTCGCGTTCCACCGGATAGGTGATCAGGGTTTCCCGCTCCAGGTCCTCCGGGACGACGTACGGTCGACCAGCCAGGGCATGCTGGTTGGCCACCGCCAGCAGCGCTTCGTAGGTGAACAGCGGCACGTAGGTGATGCCGGGCAACTCGACCGGGTCGGCGGTCACCACCAGGTCGAGGTCGCCGCGGGCCAGGGCCGGCAGCGGCGCGAAGGAGAAGCCCGAGGCCAGGTCCAGTTCGACTTCCGGCCAGGCGTCGCGGAACTGGTCGATGGTCGGCATCAGCCACTGGAAGCAACTGTGGCATTCGATGGCCATGTGCAGGCGCCCGGCGGTACCGCCGGCGAGCCGTGCCAGGTCGCGCTCGGCGGTGCGCAGCTGGGGCAGCAGCGAGTCGGCCAGTTGCAGCAGGCGCAGCCCGGCGCTGGTGAAGCGTACCGGCTTGGTCTTGCGCACGAACAACTGCATGCCCAGGCGCTCTTCCAGTTCCTTGAACTGGTGCGACAGCGCCGACTGGGTAAGGTGCAGGCGCTCGGCGGCTTCCACCAGGCTGTCGGCTTCGCGCAGCGCGTGCAGGGTCTTGAGGTGGCGAAGTTCGAGCATGGCGGCCTCTGTATGAGCAAAACTTGATAGCGGTGCGGATTCGTTGAGTTTGTCTCATACGCCAGGGGCTGTCGACAAGCGATGGCCTCGATCCCGCAGAGCGCGCGATCGTGGAGCGACGGGGAGAATAGCCCGGCACACGGGACGGCGGCCCGGAGCAGCGGCGCAACGCCGCAGAGCCACAACGCCACGACCGCCTGGCGGCATTCATCAAACTGTCACGCTACTGTGGCAGCGCGCTGGACGAAATTTAATCAGAATCGCGTTCCACTGGGGTTTTGCGTTCTGGGTTTTCTTCATGCGTGCTTTCATCTTCCTGGCCGCCTTGTTGTGCAGCCTCTCCTCCTTTGCGGCGGCGCGTTGCGACGCACGCGTACCTACCGAGACGGTCGAACTGGGCGACGTGCGCCTGGCCTACCAGAGCATCGGCCGCGACAGCGATCCGGCCCTGCTGCTGGTGATGGGCCTGGGCGGGCAACTGATCCACTGGCCGGACGAGGTGGTCAGCGCCCTGTGCGAGCAAGGCTTCCGGGTGATCCGCTACGACAACCGTGACGTCGGCCTGTCGGCCTGGAACGTGCCGGTGCCCAGCTCGCGGCTGACCTACGAAGTGGTGCGTTATCGCCTCGGCCTGCCGGTCAGCGCGCCCTATACCCTCACCGACATGGCCGGCGATGCCCTGCATCTGCTCGACGCGCTGGATATCCCCCAGGCCCATGTGCTCGGCGCCAGCATGGGCGGGATGATCGCCCAGCATATCGCCGACATGGCGCCGCAGCGCCTGCTCAGCCTGACCCTGGTGATGACCAGCTCCGGCGCCGAAGGCCTGCCGGCGCCCAGCGAGTCGCTGCTGCGCCTGCTGGCGCGGCGCGAGGCGGCCAGCCGCGAGCAGGCGGTCGAGCAGCAGGCCGACCTGCTGGCGGCGCTGGGCAGCCCGGAAGTGCGCGACGATCGCCAGCAACTTCTGTTGCAGGCCGCACGTTCCTACGACCGCGCGTTCAACCCGGAAGGCGTGCAGCGGCAATTGCTGGCGATCCTCGCCGAACCCAGCCGGGTGCCGCTGCTGAACCGTCTGCAGGTGCCGACCCTGGTGATCCATGGCACCGCCGATCCGCTGCTGCCTGTGATGCACGGCGTGCACGTGGCGGCGCATATCCGTGGCTCGGAGCTGAAGCTGATCCCCGGTCTCGCCCATCGCTTCCAGGAAGCCTTCAAGGAGCCGTTGCTGGCGGCGGTGGTGCCTTACCTGAAGGCGCATCGGCAGGCCAGCGTCGTCCAGCTCTGAAGCCGCGCTCGCGGTCTCAGGCGTGCAGGCGTACCCAGAGGCCCACCAGCACGCTTGCCGCCACCAGCCAGGCCAGCGCCGCCAGGGCCAGCGAGGTCTCCAGGCGGAAGCGCTCGACCAGCAGGTAGAGCGCGGCGAGATAGACGAAGTAGGGGATGATCGACCACATGCCGAAGACGATGGTGGTCTTCAGGTCGTCCAGCGAACGGCCCTTGCCGACGATGTAGTGGGCAATCAGGGCGAAGGTGGGAAACAGCGGCACCAGGCCGGCGATGTAGTAGTTGCGGGTCTTCGACAGGACGGCGAGGAGCACGACCACGGCGGCGCCGATCAGCGCCTTGAACATCAGGTCCACGGGATTCTCGACTGCGGCGGCGCCACCGGCTTGGTGGCGTCGCGCATTATGCCCGGATCGTCCCGTACCCTTCCATAACGAACGAGGCCCGCAAAAGCGGGCCTCGACGTTTCTGGCTGGCGATCAGGCCGCATGCACCCGCGGGCGATGCGGATGCTCGCTCTGCAGGTACTGGCCGAGGCGCACCTGCTGGCTCGGCGAGAGGAACAGGCCGAGCTTGCTGCGGCGCCAGAGGATGTCCTCGGCGTCCTGGGCCCACTCGTGCTTGCACAGGTAGTCCACTTCGCGGGCATACAGGCCGCCGCCCAGGTGCTCGCCGAGATCGGCTTCGCCATTGACCCCGTCCAGCAGGCGCCACACCCGGGTGCCGTAGGTGCGCGCCCAGCGCAGCGCCAGTTCGCGGTCGAGCCAGGCGTAGCGGTTGGCCAGTTGCTCGGTGAGCGCCTCGACGCTCTGCATCTGCTCGCCGCCCGGCAGCGGTGCCTTGGCGGTCCAGGCCGGGCCGAGATTGGCGAAGAACGGCTGGAGCTGCGCCAGCGCCGATTCGGCCAGCTTGCGGTAGGTGGTCAGCTTGCCGCCGAACACCGAGAGCAGCGGCGGCTCGCCGTTGCCGGCGGAGAGCGACAGGGTGTAGTCGCGGGTGATCGCCGAAGGCTCGTCGGACTCGTCGTCGCACAGCGGACGCACGCCGGCGAAGCTGTGCAGGATGTCGGCGGCCGCAAGCTGCTGCTTGAAATGGGCGTTCACCACTTGCAGCAGGTAGGCGGTTTCCTCTTCGCTGATCGCCACCTTGGCCGGGTCGCCCTGGTACTCGCGATCGGTGGTGCCGATCATGGTGAAACGGTCCAGATAGGGGATGGCGAAGACGATGCGGCGGTCTTCGTTCTGCAGGATGTAGGCGTGCTCGCCTTCGTACAGCTTCGGCACGATGATGTGGCTGCCCTGGATCAGGCGGATACCGTAGGGCGACTTCTGTTTCAGGTCGTCCTGGATGAAGCGCGCTACCCAGGGGCCGGCGGCGTTCACCAGGGCGCGGGCGCGGATCGAATACAGGCTGCCGTCGCTGCGCTCCAGGTGCAGGTGCCAGAGTCCCTTGCTGCGACGGGCGCTGACGCAGCGGGTGCGGGTATGGACGTGGGCGCCGTGCTCGCGGGCGGAGATCGCGTTGAGCACCACCAGGCGCGCATCGTCCACCGCGCAGTCGGAGTACTCGAAGCCACGGCGGATCTCGGCCTTCAGCGGGCTGCTGCCGGTGAAGCGCAAGCCGCGCGAGGCGGGCAGCTTCTCGCGCTTGCCGAGGTGATCGTAGAGGAACAGGCCGGCGCGGATCATCCAGGCCGGGCGCAGGTGCGGACGGTGCGGCAGGACGAAGCGCAGTGGCTTGACGATGTGTGGCGCCTTGGCCAGCAGGACCTCGCGCTCGGCCAGGGCTTCGCGGACCAGGCGGAATTCGTAGTGTTCGAGGTAGCGCAGGCCGCCGTGGATCAGCTTGCTGCTGGCCGAGGAAGTGTGCTGGGCCAGGTCGTGCTGTTCGCAAAGGAACACGGACAGGCCGCGCCCGGCTGCGTCGGCGGCGATCCCTACACCGTTGATGCCACCGCCGACCACGGCGACATCGTAGACTTCGGCGAGTGGAGCGGAGGGGGTGTGCGCTTGACTCATGTGAAAGGCCCTGAAGTCGAAAGTGAACGTAGTTTTGTTCGAATTCGAAAATAGCTTAGTCGATTGCGCAGTTATTGACCAGCCCGATTCACCAGGCTTTTTCAATTTCGAAGGGTTGCCCGGGCGCTACCGGTTTGCCCGTCCGCGCGGGAACCGCCCCTCTTCCGCATGCGGGAAAGCGGCCGCCGAGGATCGCGGCGCATGGACGGGGGCGGCAGGTGGTTTTTCTGAAACGAACATTCACGGCGCCGAACGGCGCCGTGGCAGGGGAAATGCCTCAGACCAGGTCCAGGTGAACCTTGTGCTGTGCCATCAGGCGGGCGATGGCGGCGGGCGGCGGGCTGTCGCTGATGACCCGGTTGACCAGCGAGATCGGTCCCAGGCGGACCACCGCGTTGCGCCCGAACTTGCTCGAGTCGGCGGCCAGGAACACTTGCCGCGCGTTGTCGATGATCGCCTGGGATACGCGCACTTCCTGGTAGTCGAAGTCGAGCAGGCTGCCATCCTCGTCGATGCCGCTGATGCCGACCAGGGCGAAGTCGACGCGGAACTGCTGGATGAAGTCCACCGCGGCCTGGCCGACGATGCCGCCGTCGCTGCGTACGGTGCCGCCGGCGACCAGCACTTCGAAGTCTTCCTTGGCGCTGAGGGTGGCGGCCACGTGCAGGTTGTTGGTGATGATCTTCAGGTTACGGTGGTTGAGCAGGGCGCGGGCGATGGCCTCGGTGGTGGTGCCGATGTTGATGAATAGCGAGGCGTTGTCCGGCACCAGGCTGGCCACGGCTTCGGCGATGCGCTGCTTCTCGTCGCGCATCTGGTCGGCGCGCATGGTGTAAGCGGTGTTCTCGATGCTCGAATCGTAGGCCGCACCACCGTGGTAGCGGCGCAGCAGTCCCTGTTCGGCGAGCTGGTTGATGTCGCGGCGGATGGTCTGCGGGGTGACCGCGAACATCTGCGCCATCTCCTCGATGCTCAGGTAACCGCGCTCGCGGACCTCCTCGATGATGCTTTGCTGTCGGGGGGGCAGGTTCATGGGTTGTTCTCGTGCTGCCGGGCCGGGACCCTGGAAAGTCGCCAAGAATGCCGCACGCGGGGGGCCGTTGTCAGCCGTGCATGAGTCGTAGAGCGCGCCGCGGCGGCACCCGGCCGCCGCGCGCAAACGTTACCCAGGGCATGCCAGAGCGGCGCCGGGGAACACGCCATTCGCCGCATCGCGGCGGACGAATGGCGCCAGCTCGTCACAGTTCGCCGTCGTCCCAGCCGCGAGTGCGCTCCACCGCTTTCTTCCAGCCGGCATAGAGCTTTTCGCGCCGGGGCTCGTCGCACTCCGGCTCGAACACCCGCTCGATCACCGCCTTGCTCTTCAGCTCGTCGAGGCTGCTCCAGAAGCCGCAGGCCAGGCCGGCCAGGTAGGCGGCGCCGAGGGCGGTGGTCTCGCGCATCACCGGGCGCTCCACGCGGGTACCGAGGATGTCGGCCTGGAACTGCATGAGGAAGTTGTTGGCCACCGCCCCGCCGTCGACGCGCAGGGCGCGCAGGCGTTCGCCGGCATCGCGCTGCATGGCGTCGAGCACGTCGCGGGTCTGATAGGCGATGGATTCCAGGGTGGCACGGATCAGGTGGTCGGCCTTGACTCCACGGGTCAGGCCGAACACTGCGCCGCGCGCATAGGGGTCCCAATAGGGCGCGCCGAGTCCGGTGAAGGCCGGCACCAGGTAGACGCCGTTGCTGTCCTTGACCTTGGTGGCGAAGTATTCGGAATCGAAGGAGTCGTTGATCACCTTCAGTTCGTCGCGCAACCACTGCACCGTGGAGCCGCCGTTGAACACCGCGCCCTCCAGGGCGTAGCCGACCTCGCCGCGCGGGCCGCAGGCGATGGTGGTGAGCAGGCCATGGGTGGACTTCACCGCCTTGTCGCCGGTGTGCATCAGCAGGAAGCAGCCGGTGCCGTAGGTGTTCTTCGCCTGGCCCGGTTCCACGCACATCTGGCCGAACAGGGCGGCCTGCTGGTCGCCGGCGATCCCGGCGATCGGCAGCTCGCCGCCGCCGACCCCGCCGATCCGGGCGTTGCCGTAGACCTCCGAAGAGTTGCGCACCTCGGGCAGCATCGAGCGGGGAATGTCGAGCACCTCGAGCATCCGCGCGTCCCAGTCGAGGCTGTGGATGTTGAACAGCATGGTCCGCGAGGCATTGGTGTAGTCGGTGACGTGGACCTTGCCTTCGGTGAGCTTCCAGATCAGCCAGGTGTCGATGGTGCCGAACAACAGGTCGCCGTTGCGCGCGCGTTCGCGGGCGCCTTCGACGTTGTCGAGGATCCACTTCAGCTTGGTCCCGGAGAAGTACGGGTCGGTGACCAGCCCGGTGGTTTCGCGGATGTAGTCTTCCAGCCCGTCGCGCTTGAGCTGCGCGCATATCGCCGCGCTGCGCCGGCACTGCCAGACGATGGCGTTGTGGATCGGCCGACCGCTGTGACGGTCCCAGACCACCGTGGTCTCGCGCTGGTTGGTGATACCGATGGCGGCCACCTGGTCGTGCTCGATGCTGGCCTGGGCGAGGGCCTCGACCAGGGTCGAACTCTGCGTGGCCCAGATTTCCATCGGGTCGTGCTCGACCCAGCCGGCCTGCGGATAGAACTGGGCGAACTCGCGCTGGGCCTGGCTGACCACGTTGGCATCGCGGTCGAAGACGATGGCGCGGGAGCTGGTGGTGCCCTGGTCCAGGGCGACGACATATTTCTTGTTGTGCTTGTCGGTCATGGCTGTGGCCTTGTGGCTATGGCAGGAAAGAGCGGGCGGTCAGGAAGCGCGAACCTTCTCCGGCTCGGCTTCGGCGGGCGCCGCGGCGCTCGGCAGATGGCGCGCGATCAGTACACGATAGCCGCCGGCGCCGAGGCAGGCACCGAGGATCGGGGCGAAGATCGGCACCAGGAAGTAGGGAATCTCGCGGCCGCCGGTGAAGGCGATGGGCCCCCAGCCGGCCAGGTAGGTCATCAGCTTGGGGCCGAAGTCGCGCGCCGGGTTCATCGCGAAACCGGTCAGCGGGCCCATGGCGCTGCCGATCACGGCGATCAGCAGGCCGATCAGCAGCGGCGCCAACGGACCGCGCGGCAGGCCGTTGCCGTCGTCGGTAAGAGCCATGATCACCGCCATGAGGATGGCGGTGATCACCACTTCGACGAGGAACGCCTGGCCGACCGACAGCGCCGGGTGCGGATAGGTGGAGAACACCGAGGCCAGGGCCAGGCTGTCCTGGCTGCCGCGGACGATGTTCTGCGCCTGTTCGAACTCGATGAACAGGCTGCTGTAGAGGGTGTAGACCAGCGCTGCGGCGCAGAACGCACCGGCCACCTGGGCGGTGATGTAGAACGGCAGCTTGCGCCCCTCGAAGCCGGCGAACAGCCACAGCGCGATGCTCACCGCCGGGTTCAGGTGGGCGCCGGAGACGCCGGCGCTGAGGTAGATCGCCATGCTCACGCCGACCCCCCAGATGATGCTGATTTCCCACAGGCCGAAGCTGGCGCCGGCGACCTTCAGGGCCGCGACGCAACCGGTGCCGAAGAAGATGAGGAGGGCGGTGCCGAGGAACTCGGCCAGGCATTGGCCGAACAGGGACGGGGTCGGGGCGGCGGTGGTCATGGGGCCTCTCTTGTCTGTTCTTGTAATTATGGCGGGCAGCCGTGAAAATTGTTCAGTTTCGAAAAAATATATTCACAAAGGAATGCTGTCAAAGCGCGAAGATGAACGTTTGTCCGAAAAACGACCCTCCGGTTTCGTTTTCGCGGCCAATCGAATATCGCTACCGAGGCACGCGGGCCGCGGCATCGGCGCCCGTGCAGCAGGGGCGGCGATGGCTTAAGGTAGGCGCCGGTTTTCAGCCAACGTTCTTCTCCGGGAGTGACCATGACCCCTGCCATCGACCTGCTGAAAAAGGCCCGCGCCGAGCACAAGGTGCTCAGCTACAGCCACGACCCCAAGGCACCTTCCTATGGCCTGGAGGCCGCGGAAAAGCTCGGCCTGGACCCGCAGCGGGTGTTCAAGACGCTGCTCGCCGCCACGGAGAAGGGCGAGCTGCTGGTGGCGGTGGTGCCGGTGATCGGCAGTCTCGACCTGAAGGCCCTGGCCCATGCGGCGGGGGCGAAGAAGGCCGACATGGCCGATCCGCAGGCGGCGCAGCGGGCCACCGGCTACCTGGTGGGCGGGATCAGCCCGCTGGGGCAGAAGAAGCGCCTGCGTACCTTCATCGATGAAAGCGCGCGGCAGTACCCGAGCATCCATGTCAGCGCAGGACGGCGCGGGCTGGAAGTGGAGCTGGCGGCCGAGGTGCTGGCCCAGCTGACCCAGGGTTCGTTCGCCGCCATCGGCCGCGAATGAGCCGCTAATCCCGCCGGCCTAGCGGTCGGCATTCGTCTTACTTTTCAATCTGTCAGGTTTTCCATGTCCCACTATCTCCTCGCCATCGACCAGGGCACCACCAGCTCCCGCGCCATCGTGTTCAGTGCCCAGGGCTTGCCGGTGACGAGCTGCCAGCAGGAATTCAAGCAGTACTTCCCGAAGGACGGCTGGGTGGAGCACGACGGCGAGGAAATCTGGCTGACCACCCTCCAGGTCTGTCGCGACGCGCTCGCCCGCAAGGGCTTGCGCGCGGCCGACATCGCCGCCATCGGCATCACCAACCAGCGCGAGACCACGCTGGTCTGGGACGCCGCCAGCGGCGACCTGATCCACCCGGCCATCGTCTGGCAGGACCGTCGTACCGCCGACTACTGTGCCGAACTCAAGGCCGCCGGCCACGAGGCGAACGTCAGCGCGCGCACCGGGCTGCTGATCGATCCGTATTTCTCCGCCACCAAGCTGCGCTGGATCCTCGACAACGTGCCCGGCGCCCGCCAGCGCGCCGAACGCGGCGAGCTGCGCTTCGGCACCGTCGACTGCTTCCTGCTCTGGCGCCTGACCGGCGGCCGCTCCCATCGCACCGACGCGACCAACGCTTCGCGCACCCTGCTGTTCAACATCCACAGCCAGGACTGGGACGAGGAATTGCTGGCGCTGTTCGAGATCCCGCGCAGCCTGCTGCCGGAGGTGCTCGACTGCGCGGCGGAGTTCGGCGTCAGCGAGCCGTCGCTGCTTGGCGCGGCGATCCCGGTGCTGGGCATGGCCGGCGACCAGCAGGCCGCGCTGATCGGCCAGGCCTGCTTCCAGCCGGGCATGGTGAAGAGCACCTACGGCACCGGCTGCTTCATGATCCAGAACACCGGCGAGCAGCCGGTGACCTCGAAGAACCGCCTGCTTACCACGGTCGGCTACCGCCTGGACGGCAAGGTCAGCTATGCGGTGGAGGGCAGCATCTTCGTCGCCGGCGCCGCAGTGCAATGGCTGCGCGACGGCATCAAGCTGATCGACCACGCCCACGAGAGCGAAGCCCTGGCGATCCAGGCCGGCGACTCCAACGGCGTTTACCTGGTGCCGGCCTTCACCGGCCTCGGCGCGCCCTACTGGGACCCGAAGGCGCGCGGCGCGATCTTCGGCCTGACCCGCGACACCGGAATCAAGGAGATCGTCACCGCCGGGCTGCAATCGGTCTGCTACCAGACCCGCGACCTGCTCGAAGCGATGCGCCAGGACGGCACGCCGCCCAGCGCGCTGCGGGTGGACGGCGGGATGGTGGTGAACAACTGGGTGATGCAATTCCTCACCGACATCCTTGGTGTCACCGTGGAGCGCCCGGAAGTCACCGAGACCACCGCCCTCGGCGTGGCCTACATGGCCGGGCTGAAGGCCGGCTTCTATCGCGACCTGGACGACATCGCCAGCCACTGGCACCTGCAGCGCCGCTTCGCCGCACACATGGCCGAGGAGCGCCGTGGCGAACTCTACGCCGGCTGGCAGAACGCGGTGCGACGGGTGCGCAGCGAGGCCTGAGCGGCGTTTCGCGGAAAAAGGCGGCGTTTTTGCCGGCGGCTTCACCACGCCGGCAGGTCGCCGCAAACGCCCGCTCGGGCAATGGGTCGAAGGCAGGGCGAAGTCCCACTGTTACGATCGGAAAAGATCGCACTGTATCGCCCATCCCGGAGCCTGCGGCGGCATGCTGTGGCGATCGTTCCCAGGAGGTCTGCCATGCAGCTCGAGTTCCACCAGGTCGACGCGTTTTCTTCCCGCCCGTTCAGCGGCAATCCCGCCGTGGTCTATCGCCTCGACGCCTGGCTGGCGGACGAGCTGATGCAGATGATCGCGACCGAGCACAACCTCTCCGAGACCGCCTTCGTCGTTCGTGAAGGAGAGACCTGGCGGATCCGCTGGTTCACCCCGAGCGTCGAGGTGGCGCTCTGCGGCCACGCCACACTGGCTGCGGCCCACGTACTGTTCGAGGTCTACGACGAGCCGGGCGAGCGCCTGGAATTCATCTCGCGCTCCGGTGCGCTGCGGGTCAACCGCGAGGACGAGCGGCTGGTACTGGATTTCCCCGCGCAGTATCCGAGCGAGGTCGGTAGCACCGTCGAGCTGGAGCAGGCCCTGGGCCTGCCGCCGGTGGACGTGCTGGGCTCCACCGACAAGCTGCTGGTGCTGCTCGAGTCCGAAGAGGCGGTGCGCGCCTGTCGCCCCGACTTCGCGGCCCTGGCGCGGCTGCCCTGGCGTGGAGTGATCGTCACCGCGCGGGGCCTGCAGAAGGATTTCGTCTCGCGCTTCTTCGCCCCGGCGATGGGCGTCGACGAAGACCCGGTCACCGGCTCCGCACATTGCAGCCTGATTCCCTACTGGGCCCAGCGCTTGAACAAACTGTCGCTGACCGCCCAGCAGTGCTCGGCGCGCGGCGGCGAGCTGTGGTGCCGGTTGGAGGGCGAGCGGGTGAGTATCGCCGGGCATGCGGTGCTGGTGGCGAGCGGAAGGATTCGATTGGGCTGAGGGGCGCTTCAGGAGGGGGATGCCTCGTGCATGCCAGACCTCCACATACCGAAGCCCTGATCCGTAGGGTGAATAACCGCTTGCGGTTATCCGCCCTACGGATCGGGTTCCTGGCATGCACGAAGTGAGGTTTGCCCTCCAAGTGGTGGGGCGGCAAACCCGCCCCGTCAGGAGGCCGAGCGGAATCGTTGCGGAGGGGGACGAGTGGCAGGATGCCGCGAGAGCCGCCTCGGTCCACGAAGGACCGTGGCGGCGTGCCGCCGGGAGCAACGATGCAGCGAGGGCACCCCAGCCGAGAAGCGGCTGGGGCCGGATGCCGGGGCGAGTCTTTTGGTTCCTTTTGGACGCTTGCAAAAGGAACTCGCCTGGGAAGGCGAAACAAGAGGCCAAGGCAGGCACAGAAAACAGCTTGACCACCAAACATGACGCCCGCTCAAGCGCTAAGCAACGGCGTCCCCCATCACTGCCGTGTAGCTAAGAAATCGCGAGCGATATAGTCCCGTAGGGCGAATACCGCCACAGGCGGTATCCGCAGATGCCCCGGAGAGCCGGCGGATAACCGCAAGCGGTCATTCGCCCTACGGATCGGGCTCCTGGCATGCCCTCCGAGTGGCAGGGCGAGTCTTTTGGACGCTTGCAGAAGGAACTCGCCTGGAAAGGCGAAACAAGAGGCCAAGGCAAGCACGACAAGCAGCTTGAGCAGCAAACATGAAGCCCGCTCGAACGTCCCGTAGGGCGAATACCGCCACAGGCGGTATCCGCAGATGCCCCGGAGAGCCGGCGGATAACCGCAAGCGGTTATTCGCCCTACGGATCGGGCTCCTGGCTTGCCCTCCGAGTGGTGGGCGAGTCTTTTGGACGCTTGCAGAAGGAACTCGCCTGGAAAGGCGAAACAAGAGGCCAAGGCAAGCACGACGCCCGCTCAAGCGCTAAGCAACAGCTTCCCCCCTTAGTGCCGTGCAGGTAGCGACGGGAGCTGGGGGCCAGTCACGCATTCACGGCCCGCCAGGCAGTCCCCGTGCACCCGGTGCCGAAACGCCACCTTCGTGCCCTGAGTCATGGCGAATGCCCCACGGCAAGTCGCTACCCCTCAGTACCCATCCGCCACCGGCGCCAGGTAGAGCCCGCCCGCACCAAGGGCAATGCGCAGGTTGCGGATCTCCCCGGCGCGCAGGGTCAGGGTCTGTCCGGCGAGGATGGTCATGCCGTTCCGGCAGGCGTCGCCAGGACCGTTCGGCGCAAGACGCACGTCCACCGCGCCGGGTTGCAGGTTCAGGGCCAGGCTGGCGCCCGGTTGCAGGTTGCCGACCAGTTCGTCGTGGACGTACAGGCCGACATCGCAGGCAGTGCCGGACTCGACCCGCTCGCGGGAAACGTTCAGCACCGCATAGCCGATCGGCGCCGGGTCGGGTTGCGCCCAGCCGCCGCTGGCCGGTTGCGGGTCCGCGGCGAGCGCCGGGAGGGCGCAGGCCAGGGCAGCGGTATGGAGCAGCGGGCGAAGGATGGGGAACATGGCGGGCCTCGGCGGCGGGGGGCGTAGGGAAAAGCTTGGCCGAAGCCGGGGTCCGGGACAAGTCGGGACGGGCATCCGCGTGCCCGTCCGTCGCTGGGGTCAGGCGCCGCGTTGCGGCAGCATGGCGCGCAGTACGTCGTCCTTCTGCACGCGGTGGTGCCAGATGGCCGCGGCGGCGTGGCCGAGGATCAGCGCGAAAAGCAGGTACTGGACGGTGACGTGGGTGCCGCCGGCGAACGCCTTGAAGGCTTCCGGCAGGTCGAGCGGGCCGATCTGCACCAGCCAGAACAGGTCCAGCGGACGCTTGCCGGCGAGCATGCCGGAGAGCGGCATGACGATCAGCACCGCGTACAGCAGGAAATGCCCGGCCTTGGCGGCCGCGCGCTGCCAGTCCGGGTTCCCCTCCAAGGTATCCGGGACACCCTGGACGCGGCGCAGCGCCAGGCGTGTCAGGGTCAGCAGGAGTACCGCCACCCCCAGCGACTTGTGCAGGGTGAAGACGTTGCCCTTGCCGCCGAGCAGGCCGGCGAAGAAGTCGGCGCCGTAGGGCAGGGCGATGATCAGCAGGACCGCGACGGCGCTGAGCCAGTGCAGGGCGATCTGTGACGGGGAATAGCGGCGGATGGACATGGTTCTACCTCGTGAAGAACAAGGTGAACATGTTAACCATGTGCTTTGTAGGGTTTAAGCCTCTTTACTCCGCCTTTACCCGTTCTTGACGCTTTGTCGGTTACCGGATATTTCGAGGATTGACCTTGACACCATGTCAAGGTCGAAAATCGCCCCATCGATGACCAACAGGAGGCAATACCATGCAAGTCTTCAAGGTTCAGGGCATGACCTGCGGCCACTGCGTACGGGCGATCACCCATGCGGTGCAGGCGAAGGATTCGGCGGCGGACGTCCAGGTGGATCTTGGCGCCGGCGAAGTCCGGGTCGCCAGCCGGCTCGACAGCACCCAGGTACTCGAGGCGATCCGCGAGGAGGGCTACGGCGCCGAGCTGGCCTGACCCCAGTCGCGCACCAGGCCACGGAACATCGGCTCCAGCAGGTGTTCCGCGTCCGTATCCGGATCGAACAGGCGCGGATCGCGCAACCAGTCGTTGAACAGGCCCAGGATCAGCGCGTGCAAGGCGCGCGAGGCGATCCTCGGGGTCATGCCCGGATGCAGCCGCACACGGCATTCGTCGCGGGCGAACAACTGCTCGCAGAGTTCGATGAACATCTGCACGAAGGCGTTGTTGCGTTCCTGCGCCTCGCGCAGTTCCTCGGTGAATTCGCAACGTTGCATCAGGATGGTCAGGATGCGGCGCTTCTTCTCCTGCGTCAGCAGCGATTGCACGGCCTCCAGGCAGAGGTCGTAGAGCGAGCGCAGCGGGTCGCTGCCATCGCAGCCGGACAGGCGCTCGGTGAGTTGCTCCGGCGGCAGGCGTACCTGGTTGAGCATCTCGTTGAACAAGTGGGCCTTGTTCTGGAAGTGCCAGTAGACGGCGCCACGGGTCACCCCGGCGGCCCTGGCGATCTGTTCCAGGCTGGTATGGGACACGCCCTTTTCCAGGAACAGTTCCTCGGCGGCCAGGAGGATGGCCGTACGGGTTTTTTCAGAATCTTCCTTTGTGCGTCGCATGCTGTGCTGGGTAGTCGAATCGGTCTCGGCAACGGGGCGGGGAGTGTACCGATTTTAGCCGCGCTCGGGCGGACTCGAAGTATTTCGACACCACCTTTGTCTAATGCTGCTCATTCATGAGCCGTGGATTCCGCGGATCCACGGTCTCCGGCCATGATCGGCGGGTGTCTTCGGTGTTATGCTGCGCACTGCTTTTTCGGCGACTCCCCGGCTGTCCGTAGCATCTTCCCGCCAGTACCGGCCTTCAGGCCTGGAGCCGCCCGCCCTCACAGACGATTCAATGATAGGCGTCGTCGTCCCGCTTGCCGGGAGCCGCGCAGGGAAGTGCCTTGCCTGCCGCCGACGCGCCCCGTGCCGAGCGATCCATGAACCTGCGCATCCTGCTGATACTGGGAGCCCTGAGCGCCTTCGGGCCACTGGCCATCGACTTCTACCTGCCGAGCTTCCCGACCCTGGCCAAGGCCTTCGCCACCGACGTCGAGCACGTCCAGCTGAGCCTGGCCGCCTACTTCGCCGGCCTGTCCATCGGCCAGTTGCTCTACGGCCCGGTGGCCGATCGCTATGGCCGGCGCCTGCCGCTGCTGGTGGGGGTGAGTATCTTCACCCTGGCCTCGGCCGCCTGCGCCCTGGCGCCGAGCCTGGAGTGGCTGATCGTCGCGCGCTTCGTCCAGGCTCTCGGCGGCTGCGCCGGGATGGTCATCTCGCGGGCAGTGGTGCGCGACCTGTGCGATCCGATCGGCGCCGCCAAGGCGTTTTCCCAGTTGATGCTGGTGATGGGCCTGGCGCCGATCCTCGCCCCCGTGGCCGGCGGCCTGCTGCTGGACTGGCAGGGCTGGCAGTCGATCTTCGTCTGCCTGACCCTGTTCGCCGCCCTGGCCGGCCTCGGCGTGGCGTTGTGGCTGCCGGAAACCATCCCGGCCGACGGCGAGCGACCGCCGCTGTCCGGCGCGCTGGGGCAGTACCGGCGGCTGTTCGCTGACCGCCTGTTCCTCGCCTATGGCCTTTCCGGCGGGGTGGCGATGGCCGGGATGTTCGCCTACATCGCCGGTTCGCCCTACGTGTTCATCCAGCTCTACGGGATTCCCGCCGAGCACTATGGCTGGCTGTTCGGCAGCAATGCCGCGGGCTTCATCGTCATGGCGCAGGTCAACGCGCGGCTGCTGCGCTATCGCGGGCCAGCGTTCTGGCTGCGGCGGATCATCTGGGGCTACCTGGCGTGCGGCCTGGCCCTGCTGGGCATCGCCTCGCTGCAACCGGCCACGCTGTGGCCGCTGCTGGTTCCGCTGTTCGGATGCGTGGCCAGCCTCGGCTGCATCATTCCCAACGCTTCCGCCTGCGCCATGGCCGGACAGGGACAGCACGCCGGCAGCGCCTCGGCGCTGATGGGCAGCCTGCAGTTCAGCGTGGCGGCGGGCGCTTCGGCGCTGGTCGGCGTGCTCCACGACGGCACGGCGATCCCCATGACTCTGGTGATCGCCGTCTGCGGTGCGGTCGCGACCCTGCTCGCCTGGCAGACCGGGCGCCTGGAGCGCCAGGCCGCCTGAGCGCGGATCAGGCCGTTCGCTGCTTCAGTTCGGGCAGCATATGGGGCGCGCGCAGGCGCGCCTCGAGGCGGTCGACGAAACGCCGGGCCTCGCTTTCGCTACGGAAGTTGACGGCCTGCTGGTCGAGGCAGACCTGCCAGCATTGGCCTTTCGGGGTTTGCGACGGGCGGACGAGGATGTTCATGGCGATTCATCCATCGGGGCTGGAAAGGGAGCTTCAGTCTAGTCCTGTCGGCCCGGAAAACACTGACCGGGATCAGTTTGCCGACAACTGGTCGCCGCTTCGTTTATAGCCCCGCCGCAGAGCCCTTCAGGCTCCTCCCTCGCCCTGCCTCACCCGCTGCCGGTAGGCGCTCGGCGACAAACCCATGACCTTGCTGAACAGGCGCGAGAAGTAGTAGCTGTCGTCGTAGCCGACCGCCTGGCCGACCCGGGCCACGCTCTGGTCGCTGCTGTCCAGCAACTGGCAGGCGTACTCGATCTTCAGGTGCAGGAAGTGCTGGATAGGCGTACGGCCGGTGATCGCCTTGTAGCGACTGACGAAATGGAACTTCGACAGGTTGCAGAAGGCCGCCAGGCGTTCCAGTTCGAGGCGCGCATGCAGGTGTTCGCGCATGTAGGCGTGCAGCCCGTCGAGGTCCAGGCTGCCCTCGCGCAGCGGGCGCAGCAGCGGTAGCTGGCAGAGCAGGCTGCGCAGGCGGCTGGCGGCGAGCAGGAAGTGCTGGAAGCGGTAGCCGCTGTGGCGCACCTCCAGCAGTTGCTCGAAGCCGCCGAGCAGGGCGTGTTGCAGGCCCCAATGGCGCAGCGGGGTGTCGCGGTAGCCGGCGCTGTGTTGCAGCCAGGTGGCGCTGTCGCCGCGCAGGTGGGTCCAAAAGATGGTCCAGGGTTGGCGGTCGTCGGCGGCGTAGTCGTGGGCCATGCCCGGCGGCAGCCAGAGCAGGTCGCCGCTGCCGACCCGGTATTCGCGCCAGGTCTCGCCCTCGCGCACGCGCAACAGGCCCTGGCCTTCGCTGCAATAGATCAGCAGGTGCTCGTCATGGCGCTCGCGGCTCATGCGGTGGTCGCGGGCGCGCCGGTAGTGGCCCAGGGAGGTGGGGTAGAGGTCGCGGCTGAGCGGGTGGACCGCCAGTTTCTCCAGCAGCGCCGCCGGGATCGGCAAGCGCAGGCTGTCGGCCGGCAGGGGCCAGTCGGAGGTGTGCGACATGTCGGTAGCCGGCTCCGCAATATAGTCCATGAACAACACAATTTAGTCGATCTCGCGACCTTCCGCCCAGTGATAGCTTCTTGGCCAAAGCGAGGTCCGAATCGACCTCGTACCAGTCCGCCACAACAATAAAAGCCGGCCTGGCCGGTGCAGGAGGGTTCATGTCAGTCCCAGTCCGCCACCTCATCGCGGGAGCCTTCGTCGAAGGTCTCGGCGCCCAGCGCATCCCGGTCAGCAATCCCCTCGACAACAGCACCCTGGCGGAGATCGTCTGCGCCAGCGCGGAGCAGGTCGAGCAGGCGGTGGCCAGTGCCCGCGAAACCTTCGCCAGCTGGAAGGAAACCCCGGTTTCCGAGCGTGCGCGGGTGATGCTGCGTTACCAGGCGCTGCTCAAGGAACACCACGACGAACTGGCGAAGATCGTCTCCAGCGAGCTGGGCAAGACTTTCGAGGACGCCAAGGGCGACGTCTGGCGCGGTATCGAGGTGGTCGAGCACGCCTGCAACGTGCCCTCGCTGCTGATGGGCGAGACGGTGGAGAACGTCGCCCGCAACATCGACACCTACAGCATCACCCAGCCGCTGGGCGTGTGCGTTGGCATCACCCCGTTCAACTTCCCGGCGATGATCCCGCTGTGGATGTTCCCGCTGGCCATCGCCTGCGGCAACGCCTTCATCCTCAAGCCTTCCGAGCAGGTGCCGCTGACCAGCGTGCGGCTCGCCGAGCTGTTCCTCGAGGCCGGTGCGCCGAAGGGCGTGCTGCAGGTGGTGCATGGCGGCAAGGAACAGGTCGACCAGTTGCTCAAGCACCCGCAGGTGAAGGCGGTGTCCTTCGTCGGCTCGGTCGCCGTCGGCCAGTACGTCTACCACACTGGCACCGCGCACAATAAGCGCGTGCAGAGCTTCGCCGGGGCGAAGAACCACATGGTGATCATGCCCGACGCGGACAAGGCGCAGGTCATCAGCAACCTGGTCGGTGCCTCGGTGGGCGCGGCCGGGCAGCGCTGCATGGCGATCTCGGTGGCGGTGCTGGTGGGGGCCGCCCGCGAGTGGATTCCGGAAATCCGCGACGCGCTGGCCAAGGTCCGCCCCGGCCCATGGGACGACAGCGGCGCCAGCTACGGCCCGGTGATCAACCCGCAGGCCAAGGCGCGCATCGAGCGCCTGATCGGCCAGGGCGTGGAGGAGGGCGCGCAACTGCTGCTGGATGGCCGCGGCTACAAGGTCGAGGGATACCCGGACGGCAACTGGGTCGGCCCGACGCTGTTCGCCGGGGTGCGCCCGGACATGGCGATCTACCGCGAAGAGGTGTTCGGCCCGGTGCTCTGCCTGGCCGAGGTCGACAGCCTGGAACAGGCGATCCGCCTGATCAACGAAAGCCCCTACGGCAACGGCACCTCGATCTTCACCAGCTCCGGCGCCGCGGCGCGGACCTTCCAGCACCACATCGAGGTCGGCCAGGTGGGCATCAACATCCCGATTCCGGTACCGCTGCCGTTCTTCTCCTTCACCGGTTGGAAGGGCTCGTTCTACGGCGACCTGCACGCCTACGGCAAGCAGGGCGTGCGCTTCTACACCGAGACCAAGACCGTGACCGCGCGCTGGTTCGACAGCGACAGCGTGGCCGGGACCAACTTCTCGATCCAGATGCGCTGAAAGGGAGACGGACCGATGACCGACATCGCATTCCTCGGCCTGGGCAACATGGGTGGGCCGATGGCCGCCAACCTGCTCAAGGCCGGCCACCGGGTGAATGTCTTCGACTTGCAGCCCAAGGCCGTGCTGAGCCTGGTCGAGCAGGGCGCGCAGGGCGCCGATAGCGCCTTGCAGTGCTGCGAAGGCGCCGAAGTGGTGATCAGCATGCTGCCGGCCGGGCAGCACGTGGAAAGCCTGTATCTCGGCGCCGACGGCCTGCTCGCGCGGGTCGCCGGCAAGCCCCTGCTGATCGACTGCTCGACCATCGCCCCGGAGACCGCGCGCAAGGTCGCCGAGGCCGCCGCGGCGAAGGGCCTGACCCTGCTCGACGCGCCGGTTTCCGGCGGCGTCGGCGGCGCCCGCGCCGGCACCCTGAGCTTCATCGTCGGCGGCCCCGCCGAAGGCTTCGCGCGGGCCCGGCCGATCCTCGAGAACATGGGCCGGAACATCTTCCACGCCGGCGATCACGGCGCCGGCCAGGTGGCGAAGATCTGCAACAACATGCTCCTCGGCATCCTCATGGCCGGCACCGCCGAGGCCCTGGCGCTGGGGGTGAAGAACGGCCTCGATCCGGCGGTGCTGTCCGAGGTGATGAAGCAGAGTTCCGGCGGCAACTGGGCGCTGAACCTCTACAACCCCTGGCCCGGGGTGATGCCGCAGGCGCCGGCGAGCAACGGCTATGCCGGCGGTTTCCAGGTGCGCCTGATGAACAAGGACCTCGGCCTGGCGCTGGCCAACGCCCAGGCGGTGCAGGCCTCGACGCCACTCGGCGCGCTGGCGCGCAACCTGTTCAGCCTGCACGCCCAGGCCGATGCCGAGCACGAGGGGCTGGACTTCTCCAGCATCCAGAAGCTCTACCGCGGCAAGGACTGACCCCTACGACCAAAGGTTGATGGCGGGTGCCCGGCGCCCGCCCATACTCCAAGGCTCACTCACTGCTTCATCCCTAATAAGAACAATCAGAGGGCTGGAACATGACGTACCTGCAGCAGCACGCCCGCTCGATCGCCGAGCCGGCCGCGTTCTGGGCCGAACAGGCCCGTTCCCTGGCCTGGTACCAGGCGCCCGCGAACATCCTCGAAAGCCTGCCCGACGGCACCCATCGCTGGTTCGCCGATGGCCGTCTGAACAGCGCCTACCTGGCCCTCGACCGGCAGATAGAGGAGGGGCGCGGCGAACAGACCGCACTGATCTACGACTCGCCGGTGACCGGCACCCAGGACCGCTACAGCTACCTGCGGCTGCGCGACGAAGTGGCGCGCCTGGCCGGCGCCCTGCGGGCCCTCGGGGTCGGCAAGGGCGACCGGGTGATCATCTACATGCCGATGGTGCCGCAGGCGGCCATGGCGATGCTCGCCTGCGCGCGCCTGGGCGCGGTGCATTCGGTGGTGTTCGGTGGCTTCGCTCCCTACGAGCTGGCCCTGCGCATCGACGACGCCACGCCGAAGCTGGTGCTCACCGCTTCCTGCGGGCTGGAGTTCGACCGGGTGATCGAATACAAGCCGCTGGTGGACAAGGCCCTCGAACTGGCGATCCACCAGCCTGCCCACGTCATGGTCTGGCAACGCCCGCAGGCGCCCGCGCGCCTGCACCCGGGCCGCGACCTGGACTGGCAGGACTGCCTCGCCGCCGCCGAGCCGGCCGATCCGCTGCCGGTGGCCAGCGGCGATCCGCTGTACATCATGTACACCTCGGGCACTACCGGTAAGCCCAAGGGCATCGTCCGCGACAACGGTGGCCACGCGGTCGCGGTGCGCTACGCGGTCCGCACTATCTACGGCATGCAGGCCGGCGACGTCTGGTGGGGGATCTCCGACGTCGGCTGGGTGGTCGGCCACTCGCTGATCGTCTACGGCCCGCTGATGTGCGGCTGTACCACAGTGTTCTACGAAGGCAAGCCGGTGCGTACGCCGGACGCCGGCGCCTACTGGCGGGTGATCGAAGAGCACAGGGTGAACAGCCTGTTCTGCGCGCCGACGGCGATCCGCGCGATCCGCAAGGAAGACCCGCATGGCGAACGGGTGAAGCGCTACGACCTAAGTTCGCTGCGCCACCTGTTCCTGGCCGGCGAGAAGCTCGACAGCAGCACCCAGCACTGGCTGGAGGAGCACACCGGGCGGCCGGTTCACGACCACTGGTGGCAGACCGAGACCGGCTGGCCGGTGACCGCGCCCTGCATCGGGATCGCCGGCCACGACCTGCGGGCCGGCTCGACCAACCGCGCGGTGCCCGGCTACCACGTGCAGGTGCTGGACGACGAAGGCCGGCCGCTGGGTGCGAACCGCCAGGGTGCGATCGTCATTGCCCTGCCGTTGCCGCCGGGCTGCGCGCAGACCCTCTGGGGCGACCACCCGCGCTACCTGCAGGCCTACCTGGGCAGCTATCCCGGCTACTACCACACCGGCGACGGCGGTTATCTCGATGAGGACGGCTTCGTCTACATCATGGGGCGCACCGACGACGTGATAAACGTTTCCGGGCATCGCCTGTCCACCGGCGAGATGGAGGAACGCGTGGCGCAGCACCAGGCGGTTGCCGAGTGCGCGGTGATCGGCGTGCGGGACGAACTCAAGGGCCACGTGCCGCTGGGCCTGGTGGTGCTCAAGGACGATGCCGGGATCGCCGCCGAGCAACTGCAGCGCGAGCTGGTGGCGCTGGTCCGCGAACAGATCGGCGCGCTGGCCTGCTTCCAGCGGGTGGTGGTGGTCAAGCGGCTGCCGAAGACCCGCTCCGGGAAGATCCTCCGCGCGGTGCTGCGCAAGATCGCCGATGGCGAGGACTACGCGGCGCCATCGACCATCGACGACCCGACGATCCTTGGCGAGATCGAGGCTGCGCTGAGGGTGCGCAAGGCGGGATAGCAAAGGCCAGGGGCACGGCGGTAGGGTGGAAAACGCCGCGCCCCATGGTCCTGCCGCTCAGAACCCTTCGAGAACGATCTTGCCCTTGGCCCGGCCGCTCTCCAGCAGCGCGTGGGCGCGGCGCAGGTTGGCCGCGTCGATGCGGCCGAAATGCTCGCCGACGGTGGTCTTCAGCACGCCTTCGTCGATCAGCCCGGCGACCCGCTCCAGCAGCCGGTGCTGCTCGATCATGTCGTCGGTCTGGAACATCGAGCGGGTGTACATGAACTCCCAGTGCAGCGACAGGCTCTTCTGCTTCAGCTTGCCGATGTCCAGCGACGCCGGATCGTCGATCAGCGCCAGGCGGCCTTGCGGGCGCAGCGCGGCGACGATCTGTTCGAGGTGCTGGTCGGTGTGGGTCAGGCTGGCGACGTGGCTGACCTCGGCGATGCCGATCCGCTTCAGCTCTTCGGCCAGCGGCTTGCCGTGGTCGATCACATGGTGCGCGCCGAGGTCGCGGACCCAGGCCTGGGTCTCTGCGCGCGAGGCAGTGCCGATCACGTTCAGGCCGGTCAGTTGCCGGGCCAGTTGGACCAGGATCGAACCGACCCCGCCGGCGGCGCCGACCACCAGCAGGCTCTGGCCCTGGTCGGCCTTGCCTTCGGCGATCTGCAAGCGCTCGAAGAGCAGTTCCCAGGCAGTGATGGTGGTCAGCGGCAGGGCCGCGGCCTGGGCGAAGTCGAGGCTTTTCGGCAGGTGCCCGGCAATGCGCTCGTCGACCCGATGCAGCTCGCTGTTGCTACCGGGGCGGGTGATGTCGCCGGCGTACCAGACCCGGTCGCCAGGACGGAACAGGCTGACCTCGCTGCCGACCGCGCGCACCACGCCCGCCGCGTCCCAGCCCAGCACCTTGGCCTGGCCGGCTTCCGGCTGGGCGCGCTGGCGGACCTTGGTATCCACCGGGTTGACCGAGATGGCGCGGACCTCCACCAGCAGGTCGCGCGGGCCCGGCGTGGGCTCGGGTAGTTCGAGGTCGAGCAGGGCATCGGGATGGTCGATGGGCAGGGACTGGTAGTAACCGACAGCTTTCATGGGGGCTCCGGGAAACGGGCCTCAGGCGAGGCGATAAAGTTGGTCGATCTTCACGTTCTGCAGCAGGGCTTCGTTGCCGCGGCTGAAGCGCAGGAAGTGTTCGGTGTTCTGGTGCCGCTCCAGGGCGGCGTCGTCGCGCCACTGCTCGATCATGTAGAACAGGTGGGAGTCGTGGCGGTCCTGGTGCAGGTCGTACTGCAGGCAACCGGCCTCGGCGCGCGACGGGGCGACCAGGGCGCGCAATTCGCGTTCCA
Source organism: Pseudomonas sp. YA1 (assembly GCF_058680555.1). Lineage (NCBI taxonomy): Bacteria > Pseudomonadati > Pseudomonadota > Gammaproteobacteria > Pseudomonadales > Pseudomonadaceae > Pseudomonas > Pseudomonas sp. YA1. The sequence goes on along the minus strand of NZ_JBZWBG010000002.1, from coordinate 137,879 downwards.
GGGCCTCGGCGTGGCCGGGGGCGGCGGTGATGGTGGCGATCAGGGTGAGGGGTGTGCTCATGGTGGGTTCCTTCGATGGGGCGGAGTCAGGATGGGCTATTTCAAATCGCTGAAAAACAGGCTATCAGGGAAGACTCTTTCAAAGGAATCTTGAAAATGCTGCGTTACGACGACCTCCAGGTGTTCGTCCACACCAGCGACAGCGGCTCGTTGTCCGCCGCCGCGCGCCAGTTGGAGATTTCCCCGGCGGTGGCCAGCGCGGCGCTGAAGCGCCTGGAAAGCGAGTTGGAGGTACGCCTGTTCGCCCGCTCCACCCGCAGCCTGCGCCTGACTCCCGAGGGCGACGCGTTCCTCCTGCATGCCCGCGCCTCGTTGCGCAGCCTGGAGGAGGGGCGCCGGTTGCTGCAGGGCGGCAAGGACCAGATCGCCGGGGTACTGCAGCTTTCCGCGCCCTCCGACTTCGGCCGCAACCTGCTGCTGCCCTGGCTCGACGAGTTCCAGGCGCGCTATTCGCAACTGAGCCTGCGCCTGCTGCTCGGCGACCGGGTGACCGATCTCTACCGGCAGCCGGTGGACGTGGCGATCCGCTACGGCGCACCGGCCGACTCCAGTCTGGTCGCCCTGCCGCTGGCGCCGGACAATCGGCGAGTGCTCTGCGCCGCGCCGGGCTACCTGGCGGAGCGCGGCGAGCCGCGCCAGCCGGACGACCTGCGCGAGCACAATTGCCTGCTCTACCAACTCGGCGGCCGGGTACACGACCGCTGGGCGTTCCAGCGGGGCCGCCGCAGCCTGACCCTGACGGTCGCCGGCGACCGGGTCTGCGACGACGCCGACGTGGTGCGGCGCTGGGCCCTGGCCGGCAAGGGGCTGGTCTACAAGTCCTGGCTGGACGTGGCCGAGGACGTGCGCGCCGGGCGCCTGCGCCTGCTGCTGCCGGAGTGGCAGGGCGAGGCGACGCCGATGAACCTTTTGTGTACCCACCGCGCCCAGTTGACCCGCCCGGTGACCCTCTTGCGCGCGTTCGTGCGCGAGCGTTGCGACGCATTGCTGGCGGAGGCTCCATGGACGAGGAACTGAACCGGGCGGCGAGCCTGGCCATCGAGCTGGCGGACGTGGACAGCGCCGCGCGGTTGCACGAACGCCTGCGCGAGGCCCTGGCGTTGCCGCAGTGGTACGGATGCAACTGGGATGCCTTCTGGGACGCCATCAGCGGCCTGGTGCCGATGCCCCGGCGATTGCGTCTGCAAGGCTGGAGCGACTTCGCCCGGCGCCTGCCGGAGGAAGCGGCGCAGCTTACGGCCTGCCTGGAGGCGTTGCGCGAGACGTACCCGCAACTGGCGCCGGAAGTCCTGCGCGACGCTTGATCAGTCCCAGCCGAACAGCTCGGCGGCGTTGCGGCTGCTGCTCGCCGCCAGTTCCTCGGCGTCGACCCCGCGCAGCTCGGCGAGGGCGCGGCAGATGTCCGGCAGGTGCTCCGGACTGTTGCGCTGGCCGGGATACATCGAGGGCGCCATGTCCGGCGCATCGGTTTCCAGCACGATGGCGTCGGCCGGCAGCTCCGCCGCCACCTTGCGCAGGCGGTTGGCCTGCGGCCAGGTCGGCGCGCCGCCGAGGCCGAGGCGGAAGCCGAGCTTGAGGTACTCGCGGGCTTCCTCGCGGCTGCCGGCGAAGGCATGGATGATGCCACGGCGCTCCAGGCGGATGCGCTTGAGGGTGGCGATGGTCGCCGCGTGGGCGCGGCGCACGTGGATCAGTGCCGGCAGGCGGAATTCCGCGGCCAGCCGCAGTTGGGCCTCGAACAGCGCCTGCTGGGCGTCGCGGTCGAGGTGTTCCAGGTAGTAGTCCAGGCCGATCTCGCCGACCGCGCAGAGCTTCGTCTCGCCGCGCAGGCGTTGCAGCCACTGGCGCAGGTCGTTCAGGTGCTGCGGGCGGTGCCGCGCCAGGTAGACGGGGTGCAGGCCGAGCGCCGCGTACAGGCCATCCTCGGCCTGCGCCAGGTCCCAGACCCGTTGCCAGTTCTCGCGGTAGACGCCGAGCACCACCTGGCGCTCGACACCCAGCGCGCGGCTGCGTTGCAGCAGCGCGGCGCGGTCGGCGTCGAAGTCCGGGAAGTCGAGGTGGTTGTGGGTGTCGACCAGGCGCATGGCGGCCGGCTCAGTCGCGCAGCTTGAGTTGCCGGGGGACGGCGTGCAGGCCCGGCCGGTAGTCGTTCTCCTCGACCGCGCGGAGCGCCAGTTCGAGGGCGTTGGCGGCGATCAGCGCGTGCTGCTGGTAGATCGAGTTGACCTTCAGCGGCACGAAGTCGAGCAACTGGGTGTCGCCGAAGGTCGCCACCCGCAAGCCTTCGGGCCAACCGTCGGCGCGCGCCTGGAACACGTCGAAGACGCCTTCGAGGAGTACATAGGCAGTGGTCACCAGGGCGTCGGGCAGGTAGCCCAGGCGCTCGAGCAATTGCTCCATCAGGCGGCGTCCGCACTCGCGGCTGAACACCTCGGCATGCTCGACGATGACCTCGCCGCGGAAGTCCTTCAGCGCCTGGCGGAAGCCGGCGGCGCGGTCGTGGCTGATGATCAGGTCCGCCCGCGCGCCGAGCAGGGCGATATGGCGCGGCGCCGGTTGCAACAGGGTTTCGGTGAGGCGGCGCGCGGCGTCCTGGTCGTCGCTGATCACCGAGGCGAAGCGCTGCGGGTCGAGCTGGCGGTCGATGGCCACCACCGGCAGGCCTTCGGCGACCAGCCGGGCATGGGTATCATCCCCGGCCGGCAGGCAACTGGCGACGATCAGCGCGTCGCAGCGGCGCGCGCGGAACAGGTTGACCACCTGGCGCTCGGTCTCCGGCTCGTCGTCGGAGCAGGCGATCAGCAACTGGTAGCCGCGCGCCCGGGCGCCTTGTTCGAGTTGCTTGGCGAGGCGGGCGTAGCTGGGGTTTTCCAGGTCCGGGAGGATGAAGCCGAGGGTGCGGGTCTGCCCGCGGCGCAGGCCGGCGGCCTGCTGGTCCGGCTGGTAGCCGTGTTCCTCGACCACGGCAAGCACGCGCTCGACGGTGGCGGCGCTGATGCGCCGCTGGGCGGCCTTGCCATTGATGACGTAGCTGGCGGTGGTCACCGAGACCCCGGCCAGGCGGGCGATATCACTGAGTTTCAAACCGATCTCTACTGGAGGCGACGACAAGTTGGGCTTCAAGGATCAATCATTATCGGGTAACGTGCCAATTTAATTAAGTGAATCGATTCAGCAAAAGATTCCGGCGAAGCCGGCGCCCCCTGCCCCAGGCTGCCTCGCGCAGCCCGAACGCGGCGCCGCCTACGCTATGGCAGGTCAATGACAACAAGCGGATCACCGCCCCAGGCTGTACGGAAGGCTCCCGCGAGCCGCTTTCCGCTACCGCCGGCACATCCCGCGCCCGCGCCTCGGCGCGGCGGGACGATCCGGACGTGAGACGGGGAGCCGTTCGCTCCTGAGGAGGTTTCCATGCTCGAACTCGATACCCGGCAGATCCGCATGGGCCAGCGCGCCGCGGACAAGGCCGAAGCCCTGCGCCTGCTCGGCGCGGCGCTGGTCGCCGACGGCCTGGCCGCGCCCGGCTATGCCGAGGGCCTGAAGGCGCGCGAGGCACAAGGCTCCACCTACCTCGGCCAGGGCATCGCCATACCCCATGGGACCCCGGATACCCGCGAGCTGGTCTTCAGCACCGGTGTGCGCCTGCTGCAATTCCCCGAGGGAGTGGACTGGGGCGATGGCCAGCAGGTCTACCTGGCCATCGGCATCGCAGCGAAGTCCGACGAACACCTGCAGCTCCTGCAATTGCTCACCCGCGCCCTCGGCGAGGCCGACCTGGGACCGGCGCTGAGCGCGGCCGCCAGCGCCGAGGAAGTCCTCGGCCTGTTGCAGGGCGCGCCGCAGGAACTGGCGCTGGACGCACAACTGGTCGGCCTCGGCCAGAACGCCGAGGACTTCGACGAACTGGCCTGGCTCGGCGCGCGCCTGTTGAAGAAGGCCGGCTGCGTGGAGAACGGCTTCGCCGCCGTGCTCCAGCAGACCGAACCGTTGCCGCTGGGCGACGGGCTGTGCTGGTTGCACAGCGAACAATTGGTGAAGCGCCCCGGGCTGGCCTTCGTCACTCCGGCGCAACCGTTGCAGCACCAGGGTCAACCGGTCACCGGGCTGTTCTGCCTGGCCAGCCTGGGCGAAGCGCACCAGGCGCTGCTCGAACGCCTGTGCGACCTGTTGCTGGAAGGGCGTGGCGCCGAGCTGGTGCGCGCCACCAGCAGCCGCAGCGTACTCGCGGCGCTCGGTGGCGAGCTGCCGCCGGACTGGCCCAGCGCGCGAGCGGTCCTGGCCAACCCGCATGGCCTGCATGCCCGCCCGGCGCAGGCGCTGGCGCAGCTGGCCAAGGGCTTCGCCGGCGAGATCCGGGTACGCCTGGCCGACAGCGAGGCGGCCCCCGTCTCGGCGAAGAGCCTGAGCAAGCTGCTCGCCCTCGGCGCGCGACGCGGCCAGACGCTGGAGTTCAGCGCCGAGCCGGCGATCGCCGAGGACGCGCTGCCAGCCTTGCTGGCCGCGGTGCGCGAGGGGCTCGGCGAGGAGGTCGAAGCGCTGGCGGAGGAGGCCTTGCCCGATGCCGTCGGCGAGGCGGAAGAGGATGCCCGGCCGGCGCCGCTGCGCGCCGGCGAGCGCCTGCAGGCGATCGCCGCGTCGCCGGGCATCGCCAGTGGTCCGGCGCATGTCCAGGTGGCGCAGCGCTTCGAGTTCCAGCCGCGTGGCGAGTCGCCGGCCCATGAGCGCGAGCGCCTGCTGCGGGCCAAGCGGGCGGTGGACGAGGAGATCGTCGGCCTGGTCGAACGCAGCACGGTGAAGGCGATCCGCGAGATTTTCGTCACCCACCGGGAGATGCTCGACGATCCGGAACTAGCCGAGCAGGTGCAACTGCGCCTGAATCGCGGCGAAAGCGCCGAAGCGGCCTGGAGTCGGGTGGTGGAAGACAGCGCGGCGCAGCAGGAGGCGCTGCACGACGCGCTGCTCGCCGAGCGCGCCGCCGACCTCCGCGACCTCGGCCGGCGGGTGCTGGCCAGGCTCTGCGGGGTGGAGGCGCCGCGCGAGCCGGAGCAGCCGTACATCCTGGTGATGGACGAGGTCGGCCCCTCCGATGTCGCCCGCCTCGACGCCCAGCGGGTCGCCGGCATCCTCACGGCGCGCGGCGGCGCCACCTCGCACAGCGCGATCATCGCCCGCGCCCTCGGCATTCCGGCATTGGTCGGCGCCGGCGCGGCGGTGCTCGGCCTGGAGCCGGGCACGGCGCTGCTGCTGGATGGCGAGCACGGCTGGCTGCAGGTGGCGCCGAGCACCGAACAGTTGCAGCAGGCCGCCGCCGAGCGCGACGCCCGCCAGCAGCGCCAGGCCCGCGCCGACGCGCAGCGCCTGGAGCCTGCGCGGACCCGCGACGGCCACGCGGTGGAAGTCTGCGCCAACCTTGGCGACACCGCCGGCGCGGCGCGCGCGGTGGAGCTGGGCGCCGAGGGCGTCGGCCTGCTGCGCACCGAGTTCGTCTTCATGAACAACGCCCGCGCGCCGGACCTGGCGACCCAGGAAGCGGAATACCGCCGGGTGCTCGACGCCCTCGACGGACGTCCGCTGGTGGCGCGGACCCTGGATGTCGGCGGGGACAAGCCGCTGCCGTACTGGCCGATTCCCCACGAAGAGAATCCCTATCTGGGCCTGCGCGGTATCCGCTTGACCCTGCAGCGACCGCAGATCCTCGAGACCCAGTTGCGCGCGCTGTTCCGCGCCGCCGGGGAGCGGCCGCTGCGGGTGATGTTCCCGATGGTCGGCAGCCTCGACGAATGGCGCCAGGCGCGTGACCTGGCGCTGTGCCTGCGCGAGGAAATCCCGCTGGCCGACCTGCAACTGGGGATCATGGTCGAGGTGCCCTCGGCGGCGTTGCTCGCGCCGGTGCTGGCCCGCGAGGTGGATTTCTTCAGCGTCGGCACCAACGACCTGACCCAGTACACCCTGGCTATCGATCGCGGCCACCCGAGTCTTTCGGCCCAGGCCGACGGCCTGCATCCGGCGGTGCTGCAACTGATCGACATGACCGTCCGCGCCGCCCATGCCGAGGGCAAGTGGGTCGGCGTCTGCGGCGAACTGGCGGCCGACCCGCTGGCGTTGCCGCTGCTGGTCGGCCTGGGAGTGGACGAGCTGAGCGTCTCGGCGCGCAGCATCGCCCTGGTCAAGGCCGGCGTGCGCGAACTGCAGCTGGTCGCTGCGCGCGGCCTGGCCCGCAAAGCCCTGGGCCTGGCGAGCGCCGCCGAGGTCCGGGCCCTGGTGGAAGCGGAGGTGCAGTAATGGCGCGGATCCTGACGATTACCCTGAATCCGGCGCTGGACCTCACCGTGCGCCTGCGCCAGCTGGAACTGGGGGCGGTTAACCGCAGCGAGGCGGTGCTGACCCAGGCCGCCGGCAAGGGCCTGAACGTCGCCCAGGTGCTCGCCGACCTCGGCCATCGGTTGACGGTCAGCGGCTTCCTCGGCGAAGACAACCAGCCGCCGTTCACCGCCATGTTCCAGCGTCGTGGCTTCGCCGATGCGTTCGTCCGGGTGCCGGGCGAAACCCGCAGCAACATCAAGCTGGCCGAGCGCGGCGGGCGCGTCAGCGACCTCAACGGGCCGGGCCCGGAGGCCGACGAGCGAGCCCAGGCGGCGTTGCTCGAACGCCTCGACCGGCTTGCCGGGGAGCACGAGCTGGCGGTGGTCGCCGGCAGCCTGCCGTGCGGGGTCGATCCGGAATGGCTGGGCGAACTGCTGCGGCGCTTGCGGCGCCTCGGCTTGAAGGTCGCCTTCGACAGCAGCGGCGCGGCCCTGCGCGAAGGTGTGAAGGCTGCGCCGTGGATGATCAAGCCGAACGTCGAGGAACTGGCCGACCTCTGCTCGGCGCCGATGGATGACCTGGTCGCACAGCGCCAGGCGGCCGAACGCCTGCGCCATGACGGGGTAGGCCAGGTGGTGATTTCCCAGGGCGCCGCGGGGGTGAACTGGTTCGCCGCCGAGGGTGCCTGGCAGGCGCGGCCGCCGGCGGTGGACGTGGCCAGCACGGTGGGCGCCGGCGATTCCCTGCTGGCCGGCATGCTGCACGGCCTGGCCAGCGGCTGGCCGGCCGAGCGGGTGCTGCGTCAGGCCACCGCCATCGCCAGCCTGGCGGTGACCCAGTTCGAGTTCGGCATCGGCGATCCGCAGCGCCTGGCGCGAATCGAAGCGGGCGTCGTGGTGCAGCCATTGGTCGAGGAGGCCTGAGATGAAACTAGCGATCGTCACCGCCTGCCCTGGCGGACAGGTCACCAGCGTGCTCGCCGCGCGCCTGCTGCGGGGCGCCGCCGAGCGCCTGGGCTGGGAAACCTGCGTCGAGGCGAATGCCGGGTCGAGGCCCGAGGGCGAACTGAGCGCCGAACAGATCGCCGAAGCCGACTGGGTCCTGCTGGTCGGCGTCGAGCCGCTGGCGGCGGCGCGTTTCGTCGGCAAGCCGGTGTATCGCGCGCGTCCCGCCGAGGCGCTGGCCGATCCGCGCGCCTTCCTCCAGCGGGCCGCCGCCCTGGCGAGCGTGGAGGTCGCCGGGGACGAGGCCGGCCTGGTTGCGCCGGAGGCCGGAGCGGCACCGCGGATCGTCGCGGTGACCGCCTGTCCGACCGGCGTGGCGCATACCTTCATGGCCGCCGAGGCGTTGCAGCTCGCGGCGGGGCAACTGGGCTTCGCGTTGCAGGTCGAGACCCAGGGCTCAGTCGGCGCGCGCAACCCGCTCGACCCGGCGGACATCGCCGCCGCCGACGTGGTCCTGCTGGCTGCCGACATCGACGTGGACACGGCCCGTTTCGCCGGCAAGAAGATCTACCGTTGCGGCACCGGCGTGGCCCTCAAGCAGGCCCGCGCGACGCTCGAGCGGGCGCTGGCGGAAGGGCAGGTCGAGAGCGCGGGCGCAGCCAGCGCGGTGGTCGCCAGGGACGAGAAGCGCGGGGTGTACAAGCACCTGCTGACCGGGGTGTCGTTCATGTTGCCGATGGTGGTCGCGGGCGGCCTGCTGATCGCCCTGTCGCTGGCCTTCGGCATCGATGCCTACAAGCAGCCGGGCAGCCTGGCGGCGGTGCTGAGGACGGTCGGCGACACGGCTTTCGTCCTGATGGTGCCGATGCTCGCCGGCTACATCGCCTATTCCATCGCCGACCGCCCGGGCCTGGCGCCGGGCATGCTCGGCGGCCTGCTCGCCGGGACCCTCGGCGCCGGGTTCATCGGCGGGATAGTCGCCGGCTTCATCGCCGGCTATGCGGCGCGGGCCATCAGCCACGGGCTGAGGCTGCCGGCGAGCCTGGAAGCGCTGAAGCCGATCCTGGTCATCCCGCTGCTGGCCAGCCTGGTCACCGGCCTGCTGATGCTCTACGTGGTCGGCAAGCCGGTGGCCGGGATGCTCGCGGCACTGACCGGGTTCCTCGACGGCATGGGCACCTCCAATGCCATCCTCCTCGGCCTGCTGCTCGGCGGGATGATGTGCGTCGACCTCGGCGGACCGGTCAACAAGGCCGCCTACGCCTTTTCCATCGGCCTGCTCTCGTCGCACAGCTACGCGCCGATGGCGGCGGTGATGGCGGCGGGCATGGTGCCGCCGATCGGCATGGGCCTGGCGACCCTGCTGGCGCGGCGCAAGTTCGCCGAGAGCGAGCGGCAGGCCGGCAAGGCAGCCTCGGTGCTGGGGCTGTGCTTCATCTCCGAAGGCGCGATCCCGTTCGCCGCCAAGGACCCGTTGCGGGTGATCCCGGCGAGCATCGCCGGCGGCGCGCTGACCGGTGCCCTGTCGATGTATTTCGGCTGCAAGTTGCAGGCGCCTCACGGCGGGTTGTTCGTGATGCTGGTGCCCAACGCGATCAACCACGCCCTGGCGTACCTGCTGGCGATCGTCGCCGGCAGTCTGCTTACCGGGCTGCTCTACGCCGTGCTCAAGCGCGGCGCCGAGCCGGGGCTGGCGCTGGGAACCTCGACCTCGCGCGAACCGGCGGCTGGCGGATAACCGCGAGGCGGTCATGCGCCCTACGCCACCTGAGCGACGTGGCAGGGGGGAGGGCGAATAACGCCGCAGGCGTTATCCGCCGAGACTCCGGAGAACCGGCGGATAACCGCAAGCGGTTATTCGCCCCAGCGGTCGATCCGACCTGGGGCGGCCTCAGGCCTGGCGCAACAGGCGCAAGCCATCTTCCTGTGCGAGGCTGGCCTCGTTGATCGGCAACGAGCAGGACTGCCCGCGTCCCATCGGGTAGTAGTGGAAGCCGTGGCGGGCCATGCGCTCGGGGTCGTAGAGGTTGCGCCCGTCGAAGATCACCGGGGCCTTCAGGCGCTCCTTGAGCAGCTCGAAATCCGGTGCCTTGAATTGCTGCCACTCGGTGCAGATGACCAGCGCATCGGCGCCTCCCAGGGTCGCCTCGGGGGTGCCCATCAGGCTCAGGCGTTCGTCGTGGCCATAGAGCCGCTGGGTTTCCTGCATGGCTTCGGGATCGTAGGCGCGCACCTGCGCGCCGTGGCGCCAGAGCGCTTCCATCAGTTCGCGGCTGGGTGCGTCGCGCATGTCGTCGGTGTTCGGCTTGAAGGCCAGGCCCCAGAGGGCGAAGGTCTTGCCGCGCAGGTCGCCGTCGTAGAACACCCGGATGCGTTCGAACAGCTTGTGCTTCTGCCGCCGGTTGATCGCTTCCACTGCCTGCAACAGGTCGCTGGAGCAATGCGCCTGCTCGGCGCTGTGGATCAGCGCGCGCATGTCCTTGGGGAAGCAGGAGCCGCCGTAGCCGCAGCCGGGGTAGATGAAGTGGTAGCCGATCCGTGGGTCGGCGCCGATGCCCTGGCGCACCGCCTCGATGTCGGCGCCGAGGTGTTCGGCCAGTTCGGCGATCTGGTTGATGAAGCTGATCTTGGTCGCCAGCATGCCGTTCGCCGCGTACTTGGTCAGTTCGGCGCTGCGCAGGCCCATGAACAGCATGCGGTCGTGGTTGCGGTTGAACGGCTCGTAGAGTTCGCGCATCACCTGGCGCACCTCTTCGTTGTCGCAGCCGACCACGATGCGGTCCGGGCGTCGGCAGTCGGCGACGGCGGAGCCTTCCTTGAGGAATTCCGGGTTGGAGACGATCTCGAATTCCAGTTCGCGTCCGTCGGCTTCCAGGCGCCGCTCGATGTGCGCGCGCAGGCGGTCGCCGGTGCCTACCGGGACGGTCGATTTCTCCACCACGATGATGGGCTTGCGGCGATGCTCGGCGATGGCATCGGCCACCGCGAAGACCGCGCCGAGATCGGCCGCGCCGTCCTCGCCAGGCGGGGTGCCGACCGCGATGAACTGCACCCGGCCGTGTTCCACGGCGAGGCGCGCATCGCTGCTGAAACGCAGGCGGCCGCTGTCCAGGCCTTCGCGCAGCAAGGCGTCGAGCCCGGGTTCGTAGATGCTGGCGAGGCCCTGCGCGAGGCGTTCGACCTTGTTCCGGTCGATGTCCATGCACAGTACATCGTGGTCCACTTCGGCGAGGACGGCGGCCTGCACCAGTCCTACATAGCCACTGCCGAATACGCTGATCTTCATGGTGCTTTCCTCGACGGATGATGCGCGGGCGCGGCAGCGGTGCGGCGGGCGTTGACGGTCAACACGCCGAGCACCACCAGGCCTACGCCCAGGGTCTTGCTGGTACTGAAGGTTTCATCGAACGCCGGCAGGCTCGCCGCCAGCAGGTAGACCAGCGCGTAGCTGGCGCTCAACAGGCTGTAGGCGCGGCCCAGCGGCAGGTGGCGCAGGGCGGCCAGCCAGCACAGCAGGGAGGCGGCGTAGGCCGCCACCGCCAGGGCTACCGCGAGCAACGCGGCGCGCTCCGGCGTTTGCCCGGCCCAGGCTTCCGGCAGCGGCAGGCGGCTCATGCCCCAGCGCATGCCGAGCTGGGCGGCGCTGGCCAGCAGCATGCTGCCTAGCGCCGCCAGCCAGCCGCGTAGCGCGTTCATGCGCTCCTCCCGAGCAGGACCACGCCGGCGACGATCAGCAACAGGCCGGCGAGGTGGCGGCGATCCACCGGCTCATCGAAGACGAAGCGTGCCGCCAGGGTGACCAGGACGAAGTTCAGCGCCAGCATCGGATAGGCGCTGCCGACTTCCACCCGTTGCAGGAGCAGCAGCCAGCAGAGCAGGCCGAGTCCGAGGGCGAGCAGCGCCAGCCACGGCCACGGACTGCGCAGGCGCGCCGTCCAGCCGTCGGTGGCGACCAGGCGCCAGTGCTCCACGGTGAGCTTCTGCGCAACCTGGCCGAGGCCGGTCATGAGCAGGGTGGCGAGCAGCAGCGCGGCGCTCATGGGCGCACCTGCGGCAGGATCGCCAGGACCAGGTTGCCGTTCCGGTAGCGTTCGCCGTCGCCCGGCAACAGCGCCAGCTGGTAGCGGTCGCTGGCGCCGTTGATCCGCAGCAGCACGGCCACCGAGCCGTCCTGGCGTGCCCGCCAGAGCCACTGGCGGATGTCTGCCAAGGGCACGCTGCGCTGGCTGTGCTCGGGGTAGGAGAGGCCGTACTTCAGCTCGCCGCGCGTGTCGTAGAGCGTCACGTCGCTACGGCGCAGGCGCCAGGCGAGGGCCGAGGCGGCGCCGAGGTCGTTGCTCAGCAGATGGCGGGCGCCGGCCAGTTCGTCGAGGTGTTCGGCGACGAACAGGTCGGGGGTCTTGTTCTGCACCACATGGTTGGGCATCGCTGCCGGCAGCAGCGCGATCAGCACCCAGCTCGCCAGCAGCGGCGCGGCCCAGGCGCGTAGCGGGTAGCGCCACTGGGCGAGGCCGGCGGCGGCCCAGGCGCCGATCACCAGCAGGACCAGGAACAGCTCGAAGGGTTCTTCCTGGTACACCGGCTTGCGCAGTTGCAGGTAGGCCAGGGCCGCCAGCGCGAGGAGCGCCAGGCCCAGGTTGAGCAGCCCGTTGCCGCGCAGCGCGACGCTGTTCCCCAGGCGCAGCCGCTGCACCAGGGCGTGGCCCATGAGCAGTGCCAGCGGCAGCAGGCAGGGCATGATGTAGGTCGGCAGCTTGCCCCGGCTCAGGCTGAAGAACGCCAGCGGCAACAGCAGCCATAGCGCCAGGAAGACCACCGGCGCCTGGCGCCGCTCGTGCCAGGCCTGGCGCAGCGCGCTCGGCAGCAGGCCACTCCAGGGCAGGCAGGCGACCGCCAGCAACGGCAGGTAGAACCACCACGGGCGAGAGTGCTGGGCGTCTTCGCCGGCGAAGCGGCGGATGTGTTCGTGCCAGAAGAAGAACCGCCAGTAGTCCGCTTCCCGCGCATGCACGGCGAGCGCCCAGGGCAGGCAGACGAGCAGCGCCACCAGCACCGCCAGCGCGCCGTAGCCAAGCAGCTCGCGCCAGCGCCGCTGCCAGAGCATGTAGGGCAGGGCGACCAGCACCGGCAGCAGCCAGGCGAGGAAGCCCTTGGTCAGGAAGCCCATGCCGCAGGCGAGGCCGAGCAGGGTCCAGCCGAGCAGGCGCGCGCGGCGGCTCCCCGCGTCGAGGGCATGCCACAGCGCCACCAGGCTCAGGTTGACCCAGAAGGTGAATTGCGGGTCGAGGTTGGCATAGCCGGACTGCCCGGCGATCAAGCCGAAGCTGGCGTAGAGCAGCGCGCACGCCAGGCTGGTGCGCGGGTCGCGCCACAGGCGGCGGGCCAGCAGGTAGGCGAGCAGGACGCTGAGGGCGGTGGCGACGACCGAGGCGATGCGCACGCCGAACAGGTTTTCGCCGAAGACCGCCTGGCCGAGGGCGATCATCCAGTAGCCGGCGACCGGCTTCTCGAAGTAGCGCAGGCCGAGGAAGTGCGGCGACACCCAGTCGCCGCCCAGCAGCATCGCCTGGCTGATCTGCGCGTAGCGGGTCTCGTCGGGAATCCACAGGCCATGGTTGCTCAGTGGAACCAGGTAGAACAGGCCGAAGGCGATCAGCAGCAGCGACCAGGTCTGGCGGCGGCTCATGGCTGGCGCACTCCCAGCCAGCCCTCGCGGCCGGCCAGGCGGCCTCGCACCAGTTCGGCCAGCGGCAGGCTGCGCGGATCGTCCGGCAGCAGTTCGCCCAACGGGCGGAAGCGGATGCCGCGCCGTTCGGCGCGCCGCAGCAGTTCGCGGAACGCCGGGGCGAGGAGCAGCCCCTCGACCTCGGCGTGGATGGTGTAGACGTTGTCGCGGCCAGCGGCGAAGCGTTCCAGGATGAAGTCGTTGTAGGCCTCGCGCGGTAGGCCGGGACCGACCACCTCGTCGAAGGTCGGCAGGTTCACCGGCACCTGCGGGATGCCGGGGCTGCCGTCGGCCAGGCGCGGGCGGAACGCGCCGCGTCCGCGGCAGTCGCTGTTGTAGCGGAAGCCGAAGGGCTGCTTGGCCTCGACCACCCGGCCGTCGGCGCGCCAGCCGGCGGCGGCGGAACAACGCACCGGCTGGCCGAGGATGTCCGCCAGGCAATCGCTGCCGCGGCGGATCTGCTCGCCGAGCTGCTGCACGCTCCAGACGCCGGCGTGGGTCTGCCAGGCATGGTGGTCCCAGGCGTGCAGGCCGACCTCGTGGCCGGCGGCCTGGGTCCGCCGCATCAGCGGGCCGAGTTCGCGGCCGATCGGCTTGCCCGGCCAGGCGGTGCCGGCCAGCAGGATGTCCCAGCCATACAGGCTGGCGGCGCGCGAGCGGAGCATCTTCCAGAAGAACGCCGGGCGCGCCAGGCGCCAGAGGTGGCGGCCCATGTTGTCCGGGCCGACGCTGAAGAAGAAGGTCGCCTTCAGCCCGGCTTCGTCGAGCAGGTCGAGCAGCCGCGGCACCCCGTCGCGGGTGCCGCGGAAGGTGTCGACGTCGATGCGCAGGCCGGCCTGGATCACGCCTGTGCCTCGCGCTCGCGGAGCGCTTCGTGGAGGAAGAAGTCGAGGGTCTTGCCGATGGTCTCGCGCAGTTCGATGGTGGGCTGCCAGTCGAGCAGGCGCCGGGCGTTGTCGATGCTCGGCTTGCGGTGGGCCACGTCCTGGTAGCCGTCGCCGTAGAAGCTGCGGCTCTCCACCTCGCGGAAGCCGGCGAAGGGCGGGAACTGCGCGCGCAGCGGGTGGGCCTCGAACTGGCGCAGCAGTTCCTCGCCGAGCTGGCGGATGCTCGCCTCGTTGTCCGGGTTGCCGATGTTGACGATCTGCCCGTCGCAGCGGCCGTCGCGGTTGTCGATGATCCGCGCGAGGGCCTCGATGCCGTCGTCGACGTCGGTGAAGCAGCGCTTCTGCGCGCCGCCGTCGACCAGGCGGATCGGCGTGCCTTCGACCAGGTGCAGGATGAGCTGGGTGATCGCCCGCGAGCTGCCGATCCGCGCCGAATCCAGGCGGTCCAGGCGCGGGCCCATCCAGTTGAACGGACGGAACAGGGTGAAGCGCAGGCCCTGCTGGCCATAGGCCCAGATCACCCGGTCGAGCAACTGCTTGGACACCGAGTAGATCCAGCGCTGCTTGTTGATCGGCCCGACCACCAGGTTCGAGCGGTCTTCGTCGAAGTCCGGGTCCTGGCACATGCCGTAGACCTCGGAGGTGGAAGGGAACACCACGCGTTTGCCGTATTTCACGCAGTAGCGGACGATCCGCAGGTTTTCCTCGAAGTCCAGTTCGAACACCCGCAGCGGGTTGCGCGTGTACTCGATGGGCGTGGCGATGGCCACCAGCGGCAGGATCACGTCGCATTTCTTCACATGGTATTCGAGCCACTCCGAATGGATGCCGATGTCGCCTTCGACGAAGTGGAAATGCGGGTCGGCCTTGAGCCGTTCGATGGCGTCGGAGCCGATGTCCATGCCGTGGACCTCGTAGCGCCCGTCGCGCAGCAGGCGTTCGGACAGGTGGTTGCCGATGAAGCCGTTGACCCCGAGGATCAGCACCCGCGTGCGGCGCTGCGGGCCGGACGCCGCGCCACGCAGGCGCGCGCCCTCGACCAGGCCCAGCTCGGTGGCCAGTTGCGTGCCGGCCAGGTACAGGCCGCGCTCGCCGCGCTGGCCGAAGCGCAGCACCAGCGAGTCCTCGCCGCAGGCGATCCGCAGCGGGTCGCAGGACAGTACGCTGCCCGGCTCGCGACCGTGGTTGCCGGCGACCACCTCGGCGCTCCAGACGATCAGCTTCTGTTCGCCGACCTGGCAGAAGGCACCAGGGTAGGGCTGGGTCACCGCGCGCACCAGGTCGTACAACTGCCGTGCCGGCCTGTGCCAGTCGAGCAGGCCGTCCGCCGGGGTGCGCCGGCCGAAGTGGCTGGCCTGGCTCTCGTCCTGCTCGACTTCCGGCAGCACGCCGAGGGCGAGCAGCGGCAGGCTGTCGCGCAGCAGGGCGCCGGCGGCCTTGCGCAGCTTGCCGTGCAGGCTCAGGGCGGTGTCCTCGGGGTCGATGGCGACGGCCTGCTGGGCGAGGATCGGCCCTGCGTCGGCGCGCTCGATCATGCGATGCAGGGTCACCCCGGTCTGCGTTTCGCCGTTGACCAGCACCCAGTTCGCCGGGGCGCGTCCGCGGTAGCGCGGCAGCAGCGAACCGTGCAGGTTGTAGGCGCCGCGTGCGGCGCAGGCGAGCAGTTCGGCGCCAAGCAGGCGGCGGTAGTAGAAGGAGAACAGATAGTCCGGGCGCAGTTGGCGGATGCGCTCCAGCCACAGCGGATGGTTCACGTCCTCGGGCGCGTGCAGCGGAATGCCGCGCTCGGCGCAGAGGCGCGCGACCGAGGCGTAGAAGGTGTTTTCCCGTGGGTCGTCGGCATGGGTGAAGACGGCGGCGATCTCGTAGCCGGCATTGAGCAGGGCTTCGATACCGGTGCAACCGATGTCGTGGTAGGCGAAGACGACGGCTTTCGAGGTCATGGCGTGGAAGGCTCGCTGGATGAAGAGGTGAAACCGGCCCGCTGCAGGGCCGAGGGAAGCGCGGAGGGCGTGGCGCGGACCACGCGCTCGATGAAGAAGCGCGGCCGCGCGCGCACGTCGCTGTACATGCGCCCGAGGTACTCGCCGAGCAGGCCCATGCCGAGCAACTGCACGCCGCTGAACATGAACAGCACGGCGAACAGCACGAACAGGCCGTTGCCGGCCCAGGCGGCGCCGAAGGCCAGGCGCAGCACGAGGAGGAACAGGGCGAAGAGGAAGCCGGCCAGGGCCATGCCACCGCCGACCAGGCTGAGCAGGCGCAGCGGCGTGGTGGTCATGCAGGTGACCAGGTCGAACATCAGGTTGAGCAGGCGCATCGCGCTGTATTTCGATTCGCCGTGGGCGCGCTCGGCGTGGGCGACGCGGATCTCGCAGGTATGCCGGGCGAAGCCGTTGGCCAGGATCGGGATGAAGGTACTGCGTTCGCGGCAGGCCAGCATCGCTTCGACGATGCTGCGCCGGTAGGCGCGCAGCATGCAGCCGTAGTCGTGCATGGCGACCCCGGTGGAGCGCTGCACCGCCAGGTTCACCAGGCGCGAAGGCCAGCGCCGCCAGGCCGAGTCCTGGCGCTCGGCGCGGATGCTGCCGACCACGTCGTAGCCCTGCGCGGCGCGCTCCACCAGGCGCGGGATTTCCTCCGGCGGGTTCTGCAGGTCGGCATCGAGGGTGATCACCAGGTCGCCACGGGACTGTTCGAAGCCGGCGAGGATCGCCGCGTGCTGGCCGTAGTTGCGGTTGAGGATCACCGCCACCACGGCGCTGCCGTCGCGTTCGGCGGCGGCCTGCAAGAGTTCCGCGGAGCGGTCGCGGCTGCCGTCGTCGACCAGCACGATCTCGAAGGCGCGGCCCAGCTCCAGGCAGGCGGCCTCGGTGCGGCGCAGCAGTTCGGGCAGGCTGGCTTCCTCGTTGTAGACCGGGATCACCACCGAGACCAGGTCGATCGGATAGGGCTTCATCGACGTTTCTCCAGGATGTCCTCGATGGCGCGGGCGACGCGCTCGATGTCGTCGTCGCGCATGTCGGGGAACAGCGGGATGGAGCACAGGCGGGCCGAGTTCCACTCGCTGTTGGGCAGGCTCAGGCGCGGCTGGCGCTGGCGGTAGTAGTGGTGCAGGTGACTGGCGATGAAATGGATGCCGCTACCGATGCCGCGCGCCTTCAGGGCTTCCATGAAGGCGTCGCGGCCCAGGCCGCAGGCCTCGGCGTCGATGCGCAGGATGAACAGGTGCCAGGCGTGGCGCTGCTCGTGCGCGGGCAGGCCGAGCGGCGCCAGCGGCAGGCCGGCGAGGCGTTCCAGGTAGCGTTCGGCGAGGGCCTGGCGGCGCGCGTTGAGCGCGTCCAGGCGCTTGAGCTGGACCAGCGCGAGGGCGGCATTGAGGTCGGCCAGGTTGTATTTGAAACCGGGCTCGATCACTTCCGCCTGCGGCTTGCGTCCATGGCTCAGGCGGTCGTAGGCATCGACCCCGAGGCCGTGGAACTTGAGGCGGCGGACCCGTTCGGCGAGGGCGCTGTCGTCGCTGACGAACATCGCGCCTTCGGCGCAGGTCAGGTTCTTGATCGCGTGGAAGGAAAAGATCGCCGTGCCGCGGGAGCCTACCGGGCGCCCGCGGTATTCGCTGCCGACCGCGTGGGCGGCGTCCTCGACCAGGGCGATGCCGTGGCGCCCGGCGACCGTGCGCAGGCCTTCGAGATCCAGGGTGGAGCCGGCGTAGTGAACCGGCACGATGGCGCGGGTGCGCGGGCCGATGGCGGCTTCCACTGCCTGCGCCGAACACATCAGGGTGTCGCGGTCGACGTCGACGAACACCGGGGTGGCGCCGAGCAGGGTGATGACGTTGGCGGTGGAGACCCAGGTCAGCGACGGCGTGATCACTTCGTCGCCGGGGCCGATGCCCAGCGCCAGCAGGGTGACGTGCAGGGCGCCGGTGGCCGAGGATAGCGCCACCGCGTGGCGGCAGCCGAGGCGTTCGGCGAAGCGCTGTTCGAGCTCCTGGTTCTTCGGCCCGGTGGTGATCCAGCCGGAACGCAGGACCTGCTCCACGGCGGCGATTTCGTCCTCGCCGATGCTTGGCCGGGAGAATGGCAGAAAGTCCAGTGACATGTAATGAAGCCTCGGTACTGGGAGGGCGGTACGAAGAGGTTATTTATATGTCGCTGAATGCTGCCTGAACGTTTGTTAAGACTCGCTTAACAACGGCTGAATGAAGACTGAACGAACTCGAAGAAACTGGAGGATAAAGCCGGAAGCCGCGTTTTCAGGGGCTTGCAGGGTTGGTTGGAATGGATCTCGGGTGTTTTCTGAGTGGCCTTTATTAATAACCCGAGTCCTGTTTCTTTAAGGGTTCATTAATACTTGATGTCCGCTCCCCGTGAATATTCCGGAAACTTTATGGAAATATGGGGAGGGCCAGGGAAAGTCAATCCCGTGGGTTGTCGGAAAAAAACAACCCCCTGGCGGATCGCTCCGCCAGGGGGCCGGGTCGACGCTTCAGCGGCTGCCGGCGACCACTTGCAGGGCCGGTTCGGCGGTGCGCCCGTAGACGTCTTCCAGGCGCTCGATGTCGTCCTCGCCGAGGTAGCTGCCGGACTGCACCTCGATGATCTCCAGCGGGATCTTGCCGGGGTTGGCCAGGCGGTGCACGGAGGCGATCGGGATGTAGGTCGACTGGTTCTCGGTGAGCAGGAAGGTCTTGTCGTCGCAGGTCACCTGGGCGGTCCCGGAAACCACGATCCAGTGCTCGGCGCGGTGGTGGTGCATCTGCAGCGAGAGGCGCGCGCCGGGCTTCACGGTGATGTGCTTGACCTGGAAGCGGCCGCCCATGTCCACCGAGTCGTAGGAGCCCCACGGACGGTAGACCTCGCAGTGGTTCTGGGTCTCGCTGCGGCCCTGGGCGTCGAGGTCCTTGACCACGTGCTTGACGTCCTGCACCCGGTCCTTGTGGGCGATCATCATGGCGTCCTTGGTTTCCACCACCACGATGTCCTCCAGGCCGATCACCGAGACCAGCTTGCCGTTGCCGTGCACCAGGCAGTTGTGGCTGTCGTGGACCAGCACGTCGCCCTTGGTGACGTTGCCGTTGGCGTCCTTGGCGTGCACGTCCCAGATCGACGACCAGCTGCCGACGTCGTTCCAGCCGGCGGACAGCGGCACCACGCAGGCGCGCGAGGTCTTCTCCATCACCGCGTAGTCGATGGAGTTGTCCGGGCAGCATTCGAAGGTGGCGGCGTCGATGTTCACCAGGTCGCCGTCGTGCTGGCTGCGCTCCAGGGCCAGCAGGCAGGTGTCGTAGATGTCGGCGTCGTGCTTCTTCAGTTCTTCCAGGTAGCGGCTGGCGCGGAACAGGAACATGCCGCTGTTCCAGTAGTAGCCGCCGGCGGCGACGAACTCGCGGGCGCGGGCTTCGTCGGGTTTCTCGACGAAGCTCTGCACCCGGCTGACGCCTTCCGGCAGTTGCGCATCGGCGCTCGCGCGGATGTAGCCGTAGCCGGTCTCGGGGCGGCTGGCGGGAATGCCGAAGAGCACCATCTCGCCCTTTTCGGCGGCGTTGGTGGCCAGCGCCAGGGCCTGCTGGAAGGCGCGCTGGTCCTCGATCACGTGGTCGGCGGGAAGGATCAGCAGCAGTTCGTCGCGGCCTTCGGCGACCAGTTTCATCGCGGCGATGGCCACCGCCGGCGCCGTGTTGCGGCCGAAGGGTTCGAGGAGGATCGCCTGGCTCGCCAGGTTCTGTGCCTCCAGCTGTTCCTGGACGATGAAGCGGTGCTCCTTGTTGCACACCAGCAGCGGCGCCTGCATGCCGTCGAAGGCCAGGCGCTTGATGGTCTGCTGGAACAGGGTGTCGTCGCCGGTAAGGGCGAGGAACTGCTTGGGGTACTGCTTGCGGGAAAGAGGCCAGAGTCGCGAGCCGCTGCCACCGGAAAGGATTACTGGGATCATGTTGTTTCTCCTTGAAGCGATGCGTCTGTCTAGGGATCCCGCCGCGCGGCGGGATATCTCGTTACCGGGCTCCACGGAGCCCCGGGTGACCTCTCCAGTGCGCTCCTTCTGCGGGAGCGCTGACGGTTGGTGCGCCGGTGTCGGGCCGGTCTTGTTGTGTGGAATGCCGGGAGGGGCGAGCCTCTCCCGGTCGGTCTCAGTCCGCCTTCACCGGGCGCTTGACCCAGACCGGCGCGAGCTTGCCGCCGCTGCCGGTGACGTACAGGCAGACCACCTCGCCGCGGGCCAGGGTGACCGGCTTCAGGTCGCTGACCTTCTTGCTGCCGTCGAACAGCGCCAGGTTCACCTTCACCGGGTTGATCTCGCGGTCGCCGTGGCTTTGCGGGCCGACGTCCTTGACCACGTCGGTCTTGCCGTCGGCGGTCTTCAGGGTCAGCTTCGAGCCGCTGAGGTTCTGCACCCGCACCAGCGCCTTCTGCTTGTTCTTGAACGGCGGCTCGGCCACCAGCTGCGGCTTGCCGCCGGGCTGGCTGACCAGGGTGTAGTAGCTGTCCGGGTCGAGCTTGACCGGCAGGCTCTGCTGGCCGACCTGGGCGGTGTAGCTGCCGGGGGGGAGGAACTTGAAGTCGCTGGAACCGAGCGGCGCGACGTCGTTCAGGCTGGTGCTGCCGACCGACACGTCGAGTTCGCTGTTGCCGGCGTTGTAGGCGCGGACGAAGGCCGAGCCCTTGGGTGCCTGGGGCCCGTACAGGGCGCCCTCGTCGGCCTGCGCGGCGAATGCGGCGACGCCGAGGGAAAGTGCGCAGGCCAGGCGGGTCCAGGTGTGGCGGCGGGTCATCGGGTTCATGGGTATTCCTCCGTTGCTTCTTCTTCAGCGGGGCGCTCGGCCCCGTGGGTAAACAGCCTTGGCTGTGTTCGTTCAATCGTTGCGGCTGGCGGCCAGGCGCTCGTCGCGGCCGCCACTGGCCTTCAGCTGGGCGACCCAGTCGGCGTCGAACTGGCTGAGGTCGCTGGCCATCGGCAGGTAGCGCTCGGGAAACTCCCAGACCAGCAGTTGCGGCGGGTCCTTGCGGAAGCCTTCGTCCTGCAGCAGTTCCAGCATCGGTTCGAGGGGGCCCTTGCCTTCCTTCGCGTAATTGATCAGGTCGGCGGACAGCGCCTGTTTCAGCGCGCCCTCGAAGTTCCACCTGGGGTTGGCGCTGTAGCTGGTGCCGACCAGCGCCAGGCGCGGTTGCTGGCTATCGCCGAAGAGGTCGTCGCCCGCGCCGGACTGCTGGCCGCCCGGCAGTGCCGGCGCGGCTTCGGTGGTGCGTTGCTGCAACTGCTCCGGACGCGGCAGCAGTTCGTCGAACAGCGGGTCGAGCGGCAGGAAGCTGAGCAGGTCGCCCTTGTGCGTGCGTTCTTCGCCGACGCGGGTGACGAAGTTCTGCGCCGGCACATCCAGCAGGTGCGTCTCGCGGATCTCCGCGCCGAGGCGCTGGGCCACGGTTTCCGCGCCGAGCGGCGACCAGTGGGTGTCGGTGCGCAGGAATACCGCGCCGTTGTCCTTGGCCTGGCGCAGGCTGCCGAGCAGGTCGGGACTGTCGATGCCGGCGGCGCGGGCGCGGGCCAGGAAGTCCTGGTAGAGGCTGTCGTGCAGCGCGGCCGGCTGCTCGCGGCCGATGTGCTCGGGATACAGGCGGGCCTTGGCCGGGATCACCGCGAGCACCAGCTTGACGCCGCGCCGGTTCAGCTCGCGCTGCACGCCGCGCACCAGTGCCCAGTTGTCTTCCAGTTGCTGGCCGCTCGGCGCCGGCTTGAACTCTTCGTCGGTGAACAGCCAGCCGTCCTTGCCGATCACCACGCCGGGGCGGCCTTCGTGGAACAGCGTGTAGTCGAGTGCGGCCCAGAGGTTGGTGCCCAGGCGCTTGATCGGGAATTCCTTGTCGTAGTGGGCTTCGAAGGCGTGCGCCAGCTTGCCGTTGAGCAGTGGCGTATCGGCCGCGGCGGAGAAGCCCGGCACGCTCTTCAGCGACCATCCGGCGAGCCCCAGCAGCAGCCCGCCGAAGGCGGCGATATAGGCGTATTGCAGGGGGCGGGAAATGCTCTGTGTCATGGCGTGGGCCTCGCTCAGAACTGGAAGTAGAGGAATGGCGAGTAGCTCTGCGCGGAGAGCTTCAGCACCGAGGCGGCGAACAGCAGGAGCAGCGCCAGGCGGGTGGCCAGGACGGGCAACTGGCTGAGCCAGCTCGGCTGGTAGACCAGCGCGCCGCTCGGCGAGTAGGCGATCGCCGCCGGGTCGCCGGCGGCCTCGCGCGGGGCGCGCGGCTGGGCACTGGCCGGGCCGTCGGCGGCCACTTCGTCGCTGTTCGCCGCGGCTTTGGGCGCCTTGGTCTGCAATGGCTGGTTGTAGAACTGGCGCAGGCCGAAGAACGCCAGCACCAGGTAGGCCAGGACCAGGGTGCCGACCTGCAGGCCGGTGAGGCTGGCGCGGTTCAGTTCGGAGAGCTGCCAGGTGCCGAAGCTGAACATGGCTTCGTACATGCGCCAGGCGACCTGCAGGTTCTCGGCGCGGAAGATCACCCAGCCGATCACCACCAGGAGGAAGGTGAACGCCCACTTCAACGGGTTGAGCACGCGCGGCGCGGCGTTCACTCCGAGGGCCCGCTCGATCGCCAGCCACATGCCGTGCCAGGCGCCCCAGATGATGTAGGTGAAGTTGGCGCCGTGCCACAGGCCGCCGAGGAGCATGGTCAGGAACAGGTTGCGGTAGGTCTGGAAGGTGCTGCCGCGGTTGCCGCCCAGGCTGATGTAGAGGTAGTCGCGCAGCCAGGTCGACAGGCTGATGTGCCAGCGCCGCCAGAACTCGGTGATCGACTGGCTGATGTAGGGCTGGTTGAAGTTCTCCATGAA
This sequence comes from Pseudomonas sp. YA1, assembly GCF_058680555.1. NCBI lineage: Bacteria > Pseudomonadati > Pseudomonadota > Gammaproteobacteria > Pseudomonadales > Pseudomonadaceae > Pseudomonas > Pseudomonas sp. YA1. Next base: position 115,131 of record NZ_JBZWBG010000002.1, on the reverse strand, counting down.
GCGGAAGCCCATCATCAGGCCGAGGCCGATGGCCATGTCGCTGTAGCCGGAGAAGTCGAAGTAGAGCTGCGCGGTGTAGGCCAGGGCGCCGAGCCAGGCGTCGCCGGTGGTCGGGTTCTGCAGGGCGAAGCAGTGGTCGGCGAGGGCGGCCAGGGTGTCGGCGATGAACACCTTCTTGACGAAGCCCTGCATGAAGCGGGTGCAGCCTTCGGCGAACTTGTCGACGGTGTGGGTGCGGTGGTTGAACTGGTCGACCAGGTCCTTGAAGCGCAGCACCGGGCCGGCGATCAGGTGCGGGAAGATCGCGACGAAGGCGGCGAAGTCGATCAGGTTGTGGGTCGCCGGGGTATCGCCGCGGTAGACGTCGATGATGTAGCTGATCGACTCGAAGGTGTAGAAGGAGATGCCGATCGGCAGCAGGATGTGGGTCAGCACGAACGGCTGCATGCCGAACGAGGTGATGATCTCGTTGAGGCTGTCGACGCCGAAGTTGGCGTACTTGAAGTAGCCGAGCACGCAGAGGTCGACCACCACGCCGAGGATCAGCCAGCGTTGCGCGGCCCTGGTGCGTACGCCGGCGGCGCCGATGCGCAGGCCGATCCAGTAGTTGAAGACGGTGACCCCGGCGAACAGCAGGAGGAAGTCCACCCGCCACCAGGCGTAGAACAGGTAGCTGGCGATCAGCAGCAGCAGGTTCCGGTAACGTTCGCCGCTCAGGTAGTACAGGCCGAGAAAGACCGGCAGGAACAGGAACAGGAACACGTTTGAAGAAAAGACCATGCCGTCTCTCTCTCTAGAGCGTCAACCATTCAGGTCGGCCCTGCCTTTCCGCGCCCTGGAGCGCTCGAGGAAAGGCGGGACGACCCGCCGTTTTCCTCCCCGTGGTGTTGCCTAAGGTGTTGCGCCCGCCCGCGTCTGTCGCGCATGGGTCGGGGTGTGGCGCCTGGTGGGACGCCTGGTCGGCGAGCGGGGTAGAGGGGCGCGTGGCCCCCGGCCTGTGCGCCCGCTTCCCGCCACGCCCTCAACTTCCCCCTTCGCGGCTGAACACCCGCGTCACTTCGCCGCCGAGGCGGAAACTGTTGAACGGCTCGCGGTCCTTCTTCGCCTCGAGCATCTTCGGCTCGCAGCGGTAGAGGGCGCAGTAGGGCTCCAGCCAGGCGTACTTGTTGTCGACCTTGAGGTCGGTCATGTCCTGGTCCTCGCCGGTCTTCTCCTCGAAGGTTTCCTCGTCGTCGACTCCCTTCATCACCCGCTCGGCCAGGCGCTGCAGGGCGCCGTGGTTCTCCTGGCGCAGGTCGACGCCGTTGACCTGGGCGAACGCGGCGATCATCGCCAGCGGCGGCAGCGCATAGTTGTGGTAGGCGAGGGCGCGCTGGCGGCGCTTGAGTTCGTTGGGCAGGAAGCCCTGCTCGTCGACCTGGTTGGCGGCGACCTTGAACTCGCTCACCGCCCAGTCGAAGAGGTCGCGGCGGTTGGTCACCACCGCGGTGGACATCACCGACCAGGCCGCCCAGTAGGAATGGTTGTTGATCTTCTTCAGCGGCAGGCCGCTCCAGTCGCGGACTACCTGGGTGCCGAGCCGGGCGAACCAGTCCTCGATTTCCCGGCTCTGCTCGGCGTGGGCCGCGAGCGGCCGCGAGCTGGAGAACTTCAGGCGCATGTAGGCGCCGGAGAGGCTGCCCAGCGCCCATTTGCGCATGGACTTGCCGGTGTGGTTGAAGTCGTCGCTCTGCAGGGCGCCGGCGCGGGCCCAGGCGCTCATCCAGTTCAGTGCGCAGGCCAGGTCGCCGTCGCGGCCGCTGCGCATGTACTGGGTGACCAGCTTGGTGGCGCCGCGCTCCATGTCGGTGATGTCCTTGATCTGCGAGCGGAAGGTCTTCTCCGCCTTGACGTTGAGGGTCGCCCGCGCCGAATCGGAGCCTTCGTACTTGCTGGTGAAGACCAGGCTGCCGGTATACGGCGGCGGCACCGCGGGGCAACTGCCGGCGCTGCCCTTGCGCTCGCCGACCGCCGCGTAGTAGCCGGGCGGGGGTACCAGGTCGGCGGCCTGGCTGACCTGGCTGGCGAGCAATGCCGCGGCTAGGGCGCCGGGCAGGGCGATACGGATCAGGTGGGACGTTTTCATCGTTTACCTCCCGGCCACCGACTGGCTGGCCTTGGCGGGCGCCGCCTGGCAGATGCTGGCCTGGACCTCCAGGCCCTGGGGCATGTCCTCCGGCGCTTCGATTTCCAGGGAAAGGAACTGCTGGTCGGCCCAGTCGCTGTCGTTGCGCAGCTGGAAGACGTAGCGGCCGCCGGTATCGACGGCTTTCGACTGCTCGATCTTCAACTGCTCGCGGCGGCCGTTCATGTACCAGATGGTGTTCTTCAACTCGTGTACCGAAGGGTCGCTGTAGGTCACGTCGGCGACGTAGCTGCCGCTGCGGATCGGTAGCGCGGCGCTGTTCAGCAGCACCTCGTTGCGGCCCTGGCGCAGCTTGACCTTGCGGCTGAGTACGGTCTTCCGGCCGGAGCAGCCGTTGTCCACCAGCGGCATGGCCTGGCGGTAGAAGCTCTTCTGCGCCATGTCGTAGTGGGTGGCGAATTCCCAGATGAGGATCTTCGGCGGGTTTTTGTGGAATTCCTCGCTGGTCATGTACGCCAGCAGCGAACTGTCGAAGCCGCCGCCGGACACTGCGTTGTTGAGGATGTCGGCGCCGCTGAACTCCTCCAGGAAGCCGGCGAAGTTGTAGGCCGGGCCGCTGTTGGAGGTGCCGACCAGGGCGATCTGCGGGTTGCCGCCGTCGCCGAACAGGTCGCCGCTGTCGCTGGCGCCCACCGGCTCGGTCTCGAAACGGTCGACGTACTGGGTGGCGTAGCTGTTGCCGCAGAGCTGCGCGGCGGCCTTGTGGAAGGTGCCGAGCTTGGACAGCAGACCGACGCGCTTGCTTTCGAACTGCTTCTTGGGGATCGCCTCGAAGCCGGGCACCTGCTTCAGCGTCTCGGCCACGATCTTCGCGCTGCGCCGGGCGCCATGGGGAGTCCAGTGGTGGTCGCCCTTGAAGTAGTAGGCGTGCTCCTCCTTCTCGTCGAACAGCGGCGAGAAGTCCGGGGTCCAGATGCCGGCCTGGCGGAAGCGGGCGATGGTCGCCAGGTAGTTTTTCTTCGCCAGCTCGTAGTCGAAGCCGGCCTTTTCCGCCGGGCTGAGCTTCTCGCGGTTCACCAGGCCGCGGGTCGGCTGGTAGACCACCACCAGCTCGATGCCCTTGCGCTTGAGTTCGTCGCGCAGTGCGCGGAGTTCGCGCCAGCCTTCGGCGCTGGTGCCGAAGTCGGTACGCAGGTCGTAGGTGGTGCGGAACAGCCAGTCGTCCTGGGCCTGCACCAGGTGGGTGAAGAAGCCCAGGTACTTGGTGTTGTAGCGCGAGTCGTCGGCGGCGGCCGGGCACAGGTTGCCGGCCGGCAGCGCCTGGTAGCTCGGCGCCGCGCCGGGGTCGGCGGCCAGGGCTGCCTGGGCCAGGCAGAGGCCGGCGGCCAGGGCGCTCAGGCGGAACAGTCGGGAAGTGCGGGTTTTCATGCGTCTGGGTCCTCAGTCCTGGAGTTCGGCCTGGCTTTCCACGGGGTCGATCAGCACCGCCTTGTCCTGGCGCACCAGCAGGTCGAGGATCTGGTCCTGCTTCTCGCCGAGAACGCCGGGCAGGCTGATGCCGGAGGATTTGGTCGGGGCGAGCATCGCCACCCGGTACAGTTCGAGGCTCAGCGGCGAATCCACCGAGAGCGGGCCGGAGCCGTTGCCGGCGAGCTTGCCGCCGACCACGATCAGCGAGACCTTGGTGTCGAACGGGTCGAGGGCGATGTTGCGGTCGGTGTTGGTGAGGTCCTTGATGTGGCCGTACACGCCGATCAACTGGTTGCCCGCCGCGAGGTTCTCGTAGAGGCGGATGTTCACGCTGTTGCGCACGCGGATGCCGTGGCGGCGGTTGGCCAGGACCTGGTTGCCCCAGAGCAGGTTGTCGCCGCTCTCGTAGAGGGTGATGCCGTCGGAATGGTTGCGGTAGACCTCGTTGTAGGCCACCAGGTTGCCCTCGCTGTTACGGTCGAGGACGATCCCGGAAAGCTTGTTCTCGTAGCTGCGGTTGTTGAAGATGAAGCTGTCGTTGACTTCCCGCGAGACGATGATGCCGTGCTTCTTCCTGGTCCCGTGGACGGTGTTGTCGGCGATGATCAGGCGGTGCGAACGGTCGTGCGGGTCGATGCCGTAGACGATGTTGTCGCGGTAGGTGTTGCCCTTCACCACCAGGTCGTCGGCCTCGTAGCAATAGAAGCCGTACCAGCTGTCGACGATGGTCGAGTCGATCACCCAGCCCTTGGGACGCGGGCGCTTCATCTGCTTGTCCATGCCCGGGCTGTACTGCGAGATGGAGATGCCGTAGGCCTTGGAGGCGTTGTAGCCGAAGCTGGTGAAGGTGCTGTTGCTCAGGTACACCTCGGCGCCGCCCCAGGAGATCAGGAACGGACGGAACTCGTTGGGCGTCCTGAACCAGGCCGGCTCCTTCTTCGATTCGCTCCAGCCGGTGACCTTGCTGTCGCGGACGAACAGCATGCCGTCGTTGACCAGGAACGCGCCGCGCTCCTGGGACAGGCGCAGTTCCTTGACCTGCTTGTCGATGTCGAGGGTCGCGCCCTGGCTGACCACGATAGGCAGGCGGGCGACGAACACCCCCGGCTCGACCTGTTCCAGCGCGCTGGCGGGAAGCTTGCCGGCGAGCTGGGCGAGGTTCACGTAGCCGCCTTCGATGAAGATCGCCTGGGGCATCTGGCGCTGGCGCTTGACCCATTCGGCGAGGCGGTTGCTGCCACCGGTGAACTCCTTCAGCGGCTGCTGCTGGACCATCCGCTGCACGCTGGCGCGGCCACCCGGCTTGCGCACGATCTTGGCTTCCACCGCGGCGGCGGTGTAGCCGGAGAGGTCGGGCAGTTTCGGCGGGTCCAGGTGCAACGGTTCGGCCGGCGCGGTGGTCACCGTGTAGTTGCCGGTTTCCTTCAGGCCCTGGGTCAGGCCCGGCTCGTTGCCGGCCTGCGCCGGGACCGGCTGCGGTTTCTCCACCGGCTGCGCCGCCCACGCCTGGCCGTGCAGCAGCACCGCGCCGAGCACTGCCGCGGCCAGCGGGCGCAGGCGCGGGAGCCGGCGGCGGGGGATCGAAAGGGAAATGTCGGGCATGTCCGGTTTCCTCGCGGGGCTCAGAAGCGCCAGATGAAGTCGACGAAGGCGCGGTGCATGGTCGAGTCGGTGCCCGGCCCGTAGGCGTCGCCCGGCTTGAACAGGCCGCCGCGGAAGCGGATCAGCGCCGAGGGCTCGTCGACGTACTGGCTCATCGAGGCCGGCAGCAGGCCTTGCTTGAAGTACTTGGTCACCACCAGGTCGAGTTCCTGGCCGATGTCCTTCTCGCCCGGTTGCAGGGCGGCGTTGATGCCGCTGGTGCCGATGTCGGAGTCGTCGTCGACGCGCCAGAACTTGTGGTAGACCAGGCTCGCGTCGTAGTCCTCGCGCAGTTGCCAGGAGCCGAACAGGGTGGCTGCCTGGAGGTTGCTCAGTTCGCCGCGGAAGGCTTCGCCGAAGCGGTGCACGCGCGAGCGGGTGCCGGTGAAGTTGGAGCGATTGCTCTCCAGCCCGGTCTGCTGGAACTGCTCCTCGCCGTCCTTGCCACCGCCGCTGCCGCGGGCGTAGCCGACGCCGGCCTTCCATTGCTCGTCGATGTTCCAGCGCAGGCCGAGGTCGACGCCGAAGGCATTGACGTCGCCGCTCTGCTTGCCGGTGGCGATGCGCCGGTCGTCGACCGTGGTGGTGGTCAGGTTGTCGCGGTCGCCGGTCAGCCAGGTGGCGCTGGCCCAGTAGTTCAGCGGCATGCTCGAACGATAGTTGTAGGCATCGCCGGTAGCCTCGATGCCGAGCCAGGTGAGCTGGCCGGTATAGGTCTTGTCGAGGTTGTCGACTTCCTCGCCGGGGCGGCGCAGGTGGCCGCTGTCGTCGGCGTGGTGGATGCGCACGCCGATGCGGTGGTGCGGCGCCCACTGGGTGGAGATGTCGCCGAACACATGGGTGCGGTCCTTGTCCTCCGGAGCCAGTTCGTCGAGGTCGGTGCGGTATTCGCTGAAACGCTGGGCGACCCCGGCATGGGCGTTGAGCAGGGTGGTCTCGAAGCTCCAGTTCAGCGCCTCGATGTTGGTGTCCTGCCACTGGCCGCTGTCTTCCCGCAGGCGCTGGCGGCCGAAGCGCAGGTGCTCGCCGGGGTAGGCGGTGAGGCCGGCGTAGTCGACCCAGAATTCGCGTGCGGCGAGGTAGCTCTTGTCCGGCTCGCGACCGTCGTTGCGGCTGTTGTTGCCGTCGTCGGTGTCCGATTGCAGGGTGTCGGTCTCGATGGTGTCGGTGGCGGCCACCGCCTGGCCCATGAAGTAGGCGCTCCAGTCGCCCCACTGGCCGAAGGCCCAGGGCCGCAGGTCGATACCGATGTCGTTGAGGGTGCCGCCGGGAGCGGTGCCGAGGTCGCGATCGTTTTCCGATTCGCCGGTGATCTTCACGTCCAGGCCGAAGTTCTTCGGTGCCTCGCCGCTGCCGGCGGCGAACGCCGGCGCGCCGAGCAGCAGGGCGATGGCCAGGGACAGGGCGCGCGGCGCGAAGGACGGCCGCGGGTTGACGGAACGGGAGCTGTTCATAGGCTTTCTGGCTCTTCTTCGTTGATCGGCGAGTCCTGGCTCTGCAGCAGGCTGACGGTGGCCTGCCAGTTGTTGCCGCGGCTCTGTTGTTCGCGCTTGAGCAATTGCTGCGCCTGGCTGCGTTCGGCCGGCGGCAGTTGCGCTTCGATCTGCCCGAGCAGGTCGCTGGCCTGCGGTACCTGCTGCTGCACGGCGAGCTGGCCGAAGACGTAGGCGTTGACCCGGTTCGGCTGGATGCCGCGGCCCTGCGACCAGAGCTGGGCCAGGGCCATGTCGGCGCTGGCCTGGCCGGCGCGGGCGGCGAGGATCAGGTGGTCGACGGCCTTCTGCGGATAGACCTTGCCGAGGAAGCCGCGGCGGTAGATCTGCCCCAGGTAGTAGTTGGCCTGGGGTTCGCTGGCGGCGGCCTTGAGCAGGTGCCGCTCGGCCTTGCGCGGGTCCTGCGGCGCCCACTTGCCGTCGTAGTAGAGGCGCCCGAGGAGCAGTTCGGCGCGTGGCTGGGCGGCGTCCTGGGCGTTCTTCAGGTAGCCGAGCATCTTTTCCAGGTCGCCCTGGTCGGGATAGTCGTAGAGCAGCTTGGCCAGGCTGACCCAGGCCGCGGGGTAGCTCGGCGCGATCTCTTCCAGCAGCGCCTGGGCGGTCTGCGGGTCGGGCTGGCCGAGTTCGCCGTCGGCGAGCACCCCGGCCACCGAGTCGACCCGCTCGCCGGGCACCCGGCCGGCCTTGTAGGCGGCGCGCAGCTGTTCGAGCAGGACCTTCTGCTTTTCCGCGTTGCCCTGCATCTGGTAGACCGTGGCCAGTTCGTACCAGCACACATCCATGCGCCGCAGCCAGCGCTGGCAGACCTGCTCGATCTCGCCCAGGTGCTGGGCGTAGGTGCCCTGGGTGCGGTAGAGGATGATCTGCGCCAGGTCGGCCTGCGGCAGTCCGCGCGCGCGCCACTGGTCGATGCGCTGCTGCGGGTCGATTTCCGGCCAGGACTGCGGGTACTGCAGGTAGAGCACGATGAGCGGCACCAGGGCACTGTCCTCGCCCTGTTCGAAGGCCTGGCTGAGCAGGCGCTCGGCCTCGCGGTGCTCGGCGTCGCTGGCGCCGGGCTTGGCCGCCAGCCACTTGCCAAGGCGCGCGCGGGCCCGCGGCGAGGTCTGCGCGGCCTCGCGGTAGAGCTTTTCGGCCTTGGCCTGCTGGGCGCTGTCGCCGCTGGCGACCTGCATGTCGGCGAGGCCGACCTGGGCGTCGGCGTAACCCATCGCGGCCAGGGCCTGGTAGTTGCTCTGGGCGGTGGCGAGGTCGCCGCGCTCCAGGGCCTCCTGGGCCAGGCGCTGGTCGGGCAGTCCGGCGCAGCCGGCGGCCAGGGCGATGGCCGAGGCCAGCAGCAGGTGCCGGGACGCCAGGGGCAGGGGAGGGAGGATGGGCATCTTCATGGTCGGGTACCGGTCAGCGAGCGGTGGCCAGGGTCACGGCCTTGTTCAGCAGGGTGCGGCCGGGCAGGCCGCCGATGCTGACCTCGGCCGGGCGGCCGGCGTACTGGGCGTCGAGCGGCTGGTCGGGCTGGATCTGCACGCGGATTTCCGAGGACAGGTCGCCGTCCACCGGCGCGGTGTTGACGATGCGGCCGCTGCGGTTGACGCCGTCGCCGGCGACCTGGAAGTTCACCCGGGTGCCCGGCGCCAGCTCGGCGGCGTTGCGGTAGGGGAAGCGCGCCTCGATGCTGGCCACGCTGTCGCGCGGCGCGAGGGTGAAGATCACCTGGCCCTTGTTGGCGTATTGCCCGTCGGCTACCAGTTGCTGGACCACGCGGCAGTCGCAGGGGCTGGTCAGGGTCCCTTTCATCTGGTGGCCGAAGAGCTTCTCGATGTTGCCCGGGTTGAGCTGCTCCTCGGTCAGGTTGCCCTTGAGCATGTCCAGCAGGTTGGCCGAGAAGGTAGCGATCGGCGCGCCTTTGGCGACTTCCGCGTTGGGCCCGAGAAGGCTCTGCACGGTGCCCTCGCGGGGCATGGTGATCTGCTGGTTGGGGACGCTGACCACGCCGGAATCGGCATGGGTGACGAAGTACAGGTTGTACATCTGGTTGAGGATGAAGGCGAAGGCGCCGACTCCGACGACGAAGATCGCGGTGCTCAGGGTCACCGCCCGGACCCGGCCGAAGAAGCCCATCCCGCCGTTGCCGCCGCCCTGCTTGCGGGCCTTGGTGAAGTTCTCGCGCTGGAGGGTATTGAGCATGTCGCCGACGCCGATCACCTCGCCGGCCAGGTAGGAGGTGATCAGGTAGCGCAGGGCCGCCACCTCGCGCGGCTTGAGGTTCTGGAACTCGCAGCCGACGCGGCGGCTGGCGGGGTCCACCGAGCGCACCTGGAACTCCACTTCGAGGGAAAAGCTGATGCTGTCGACCTGGAACAGCAGCTTGCCCTTGTACAGGTCGCCGGGCTGGATCGGTGCGCCGCTCGCGGTGAAGGCGAAGCCGCCGGCGGAGAGATCCAGCAGGCGTGCGTCGACGCCTTCGCGGTTGGCGCCGATGTAGCGGATGCGCGCCGGCAGCTTGACCCGGGCGAACTGGCGCTGGGCTTCGGATTCGTGCACGACGTTGACGTTGACGGCTGTATTCATGGTGTCGGGTCCTGTTCGGTCCAATCTGGGTCGATTTGCGCGCGGGCCGCGGCCCTGGCGTTGTCCGTAGTCGATTCGGTGGTCATACGATGGTCAGCAGCACGGCGACGAAGATGCTGGCGGCAGAGAAGGTCATGGCCCGCGACGACCAGGCGTTGAACCAGCGCTGGAAGCTGGCCAGGCCGCGCTCCAGCTTGGTCGGCTGGCGGGTCCAGGACTGCCGGTCGAGGCGGAAGAACACGTAGATCTTCACCAGCGCGCCGACGATCTGGTTGTAATAGAGGATCAGCGGATAGGCCGGGCCGATGCGGTGCCCGGAGAGCGAGAGGAGCAGGGTCAGCACCAGGCGGGTGAGGCCGATCCAGAGCAGGTACACCAGCAGGAAGGCGATGCTGTACTTGAGGCTGGCGAGGATCGCCACCACCAGGCCGAGCAGGCTGGTCCACATCGAGACGCGCTGGTCGAACAGCACCAGCATGGTGAACCAGCCCAGGCGCCGCGCGCCGAGCTTGAGCGCGCGCGAGTTCTGCCGCAGGTTGTTGCCGTACCAGCGGTACATCAGCTTGCGACTGGCCTTGATGAAGCTCTTCTCCGGCGGGTGCTCGACCGTGTTGATCGCCGCGTCGGGCACGTAGAAGGTGTCGTAGCCCAGGCGCATCAGGCTGAACCAGCTGGACTTGTCGTCGCCGGTGAGGAACTTGAAGCGACCCAGGCGCCAGTGCTCCAGGTGGTCGTTCTCGACGTCGGTGATGAACTCGGGGTTGGTCACCACCCGGGCGCGGAACACCGACATCCGTCCGGTCATGGTCAGCACGCGCTTGGACAGGGCCATCGAGCACATGTTGATGTGGCGCTGGGCGAAGCGCAGCTTGTGCCACTCGCTCATCACGTAGCCGCCCTGCACTTCGCAGAATTCATTGGTGGTGAGGCCGCCGACGTTGGGGAAGAGCTTGAACCAGGGCACGGTCTTCTTCACCACGCCGTGGTCGAGCACGGTGTCGCCGTCGATCACCGCGACCACCGCGTCGTCGTCCGGCAGGTGCCGGGAAATCGCGCGGAAGCCATAGGCCAGGCCGTCGCGCTTGCCGGTGCCGGGAATCCGCACGAAGTTGAGGCTGACCCGGTCCGGCGGGTTCATCTTCTCCCACAGAGAACGGACCAGGACCTCGTCGGACATCTCGACGATGGAGCAGACCACGGTGGTCGGGTAGCCGCTGTCGATGGCTTCGCGGATCACCGAGCGATAGACCATGGCAGTGGTCAGGGCGTCGATGCGGAAACTGGTGACCATCAGGAACACGTGCGACGGGTCGGCCGCGCTGCCCAACTGGCGCACGCGCCGGCGGTAGTACGGGTAGACCACGTGGAGGAACAGCATGCCGCGCAGGAAGTGCACGCCGCCCATGGAGTAGCGCCAGATGCCGACGGCGCCGATAAGCAGGATGAAATCCTTGGAGTCGGCGTCGAACACGGTCTTCGGCACTGCCAGCGCGAGCACCATCAGCAGGCTGAGGAACACCAGCCAGCCGGTGGCTTCGGCGAGGCCACGTTTGTAAGTTTCCATCATCAGTTCCATCGGGCTGGGGACCTTGGCCTCGACGCCGGCGTGCGCTTGTTGTTGTTATGGCGCACGCCGCGGAGACGGCCTTCGGTCCGAGGGCGATAAAGAGGTTCTTTACCGGCTCACGGGGCCAGGGGGGCGGCCCGCTACCAGCAGATGCCCTCGGCCTGGGCAGTGGTGGTGTGCGGCATGAAGCCCACCAGGTCGACCAGCTTCTTGCCGCTCGGGGTCTTGTTCACCAGGTCGACGAACAGCTCGTCGCCATTGCCCAGCACCAGCACATCGGAACTCGCCACCACTTCGTCGAGGTCGGAGACCAGCAGCGAGGAGACGTGCGGGATCTTCGACTCGATGTATTCCTTGTTGGCCCCGTGGACACGCGCGTATTCGACGTTGCGGTCGAAGATGCGCAACTCGTAGCCCTTGCCGATGAGCATCTCGGCCAGCTCCACCAGCGGGCTTTCGCGCAAATCGTCGGTGCCGGCCTTGAACGACAGGCCGAGCAGGCCGACCTTGCGGGTGTCGTGGCTGGTGATGAGATCGAAGGCCTTCTGCACCTGGTTGGAGTTGCTGCGCATCAACGAACCGAGCATCGGGTGCTCGACGTCCAGCTGGCTGGCGCGATAGGTGAGGGCGCGTACATCCTTGGGCAGGCAGGAGCCGCCGAAGGCGAAGCCGGGACGCATGTAGTAGCGCGACAGGTTGAGCTTGTGGTCCTGGCAGATCACGTCCATCACCTCGCGGCCGTCGACGCCGACCGCCTTGGCGATGTTGCCGATCTCGTTGGCGAAGGTGACCTTGGCGGCGTGCCAGACGTTGCAGGTGTACTTGATCATCTCGGCGACCTCGACGGTCTTGCGGATGATCGGCGCGTCCAGCTCGCGGTAGATTTCCTCGAGAAGGTCGCCGGTCTGCTTGTCCAGTTCGCCGATCACGGTCATCGGCGGGAAGTCGTAGTCCTTGATCGCGGTGCTCTCGCGGAGGAACTCGGGGTTGGTGCCGACGCCGAAGTCGACCCCGGCCTTCTTGCCCGAGCAGTCCTCGATCAGCGGGATCACCACGTTGTTGACGGTGCCCGGCAGCACGGTGCTGCGCACCACTACGGTGTGGCGTTCGGACTTCTCGCGGATGGCGAAGCCGATCTCGCGGCAGACGGTCTCGATGTAGCCCAGGTCCAGGTCGCCGTTCTTCTTGCTCGGCGTGCCGACGCAGATGAACGATACGTCGGAGTCCAGCACGGCCTTCTTGAAGTCGGTGGTGCCCGACAGCCGTCCGGTCTGCCGGCCTTGCTGCAACAACGCTTCCAGGCCCGGTTCGACGATGGGCGACTTGCCCTGGTTGATCAGGTCGATCTTGGTGCTGGAGACATCCACACCAATGACTTCATGACCGCGTGCCGACAGGCAGCCAGCACATACTGCACCGACATAGCCCAAACCAAAGATGCTGATTCGCATCGCATTCACCTCGATTGTTTGTCGCGCCGTTAATGAGGTGGCCGTATGGCCACTTCCCTATCTGGCGAGCCGTTACTACGAGCCCCGATCCAGAGCCCTTGATCCGCCTTCAGGCAGTTTCGAAAAGAGTGCTTAGTTATTCGGCACTCTAATAGGGCAAGTTATAAGTTCATGCCCTTTAATGTTTCAGGTGGGTTTCAATAACGGTGCATAACCCGACCTTAGATGCTTCGTTTTAGTTCGGTCCATAGAATTCAAGTTTCTAAAGGCCTTTAATTTCAACAGGTTGAGTTTGTCCCTCGGAGCGGGGTCCGATTATTCGAGACGGTTTCAAGTTGCTCTGCCCATAACTATCGATAGGCATCGCGGTGATAGGATGTTTTCTCTGCGAGGGAAGTTCCGGCCGTTTGTCCCGCTCGCGAAATATTTGGAAATATCCGTTTGATATCACTTGATACCAACTTGATGGCCTTTCCGTTAAATGCCTGCCAATGGCCACTAGTTGCAGAATGCATGGCGCCTGAAAGTTCCGCGTCACCGGAATGAAACAGAAGCCGCTTTTACCGCCTTAAGCAAACCTTAAGGATTCCTTAATCTTCGACCCATGCACTTTGCAATCGTAATTTGCATGTGATGGCGGGAGGCTGGTAATGGCCAATGGATTATGCCGGAGATGGCATTTCCGCCTCGAATTGGGAAAAAGCAGGTGGGCTGGGTGTGAAAAAATGTGATGCAGTTCCGCATGACTTGCAGACGAACGGTTGAGTAGGCCTATTCGCCACAAGGGCTTTTCCGGGGAGAAAGACGGCGCAGCAGAGCCTCGGAGGGACGAACGCTCCAGCGCCAGGAGGCGTCGGCGTGCCGAAAGAGGAGCGGCCCGCCAGGGCGGCGGGCCGGGGGAGGTCAGTCTTGCGGGGCGTCCCTGAGGAATACCAGCTGATCCGGGCCGGACTGCTCGGCGCTGAAGTAATAGCCGTGGGCGTTGAAGTCCTTCAGCCCGGCCGGGTCGCGCAGGCGCTCGCGGATCACGTAGCGAGCCATCATGCCGCGAGCCTTCTTGGCGTAGAAGCTGATGATCTTGTACTGGCCGTTCTTCAGGTCCTTGAACTCGGTGTCGATGACCCGCGCTTGCAGCGCCTTGCGCTTCACCGCGCCGAAGTACTCGTTGGAAGCCAGGTTGAGCAGCACGTCGTCGCCCTGGGCGGCCAGCGCTTCGTTCAGCCACTGGGTGATACGCTCGCCCCAGAAGGCGTAGAGATCCTTGCCACGGGCGTTGGCCAGGCGGGTGCCCATTTCCAGTCGATAGGGCTGCATGAGGTCGAGCGGGCGCAGCACGCCGTAGAGACCGGAGAGCATGCGCAGGTGATCCTGGGCGAAGGCGAAATCGTCCTCGCCGAAGTCTTCCGCGTTGAGGCCGGTGTAGACATCGCCCTTGAAGGCGAGCAACGCCTGCTTGGCGTTCTCCGGGGTGAACTCCGGATGCCAGCTGGCGTAGCGAGCGGCATTCAGGCCGGCGAGCTTGTCGGAAAGCTTCATCAGTTCGCTGATCTGCAGCGGGGTGAGCTGGCGCAGTTGCTGGATCAGTTCCTGGGCGTGGTCCAGGTATTGCGGCTGGGTGAAGCGGTGGGTGACCGGCGGGGTCTCGTAGTCCAGGGTCTTGGCGGGGGAAATCACCATCAGCATCGTTCAGGCTCCTCGAATCGTCGGGCGATTGTAGGGGCTGGAGACGTCCGGCTCCACCTATGCGGTCGATAGGGAAAGGCGCCGCCGACCGAGCGGCGCCGAGGTATCAGGCCTGGACGGGAGCGAGGTGCGCGGCGACGCTGCCCCGGGCGGCGAACACCACCAGGTGGTCGGCGGCGACGCGGATACCGACGTCATCGCCCGGCTGGTGGTCGGCATGGCTGGGGAAGATCGATTCCAGCTGGGTACCGGTGGGTAATTGCAGGCGGTACAGGGTGGCTGCGCCGAGGAAGGTCTTGCCGACGATCCGCGCCTTCAGCTCGCCCTGCGGCGCGTGCACCAGGTCGTCCGGGCGCAGCAGGACGTCTACCGCGCTGCCGGAAGGCAGGCTGTAGGCGCGATTGCCGCGGATCACGCCGAGTTCGGTCTGCACCGTATCGGGGCTGAGCAACTGGCCGCGAATGAAGTAGCCCTGGCCGACGAAGCTGGCGACGAAGGGCGTCAGCGGCTCGTGGTAGAGGTTGTAGGGGGTGTCCCACTGTTCCAGGTGACCTTCCTTGAACACGCCGATGTGGTCGCAGACGGCGAAGGCTTCTTCCTGGTCGTGGGTCACCAGGATCGCGCTGGTGCCGCGTGCCTTGAGGATCTCGCGAACCTCCTGGCTGAGGCTGCGGCGCAGTTCCACGTCGAGGTTGGAGAAGGGTTCGTCGAGCAGCAGCAACAGCGGTTCGGGCGCCAGCGCGCGGGCCAGGGCCACCCGTTGTTGCTGGCCGCCGGAGAGTTCGTGGGGGTGGCGCGCGGCGAGGTGGTCGAGCTTGACCAGCTCCAGAAGCTCGCGCACCAGGCGCTCGCGTTGTGGATGCTTGCGGATGCCGAAGCCAACATTGTCGGCCACGCTGAGATGGGGGAACAGCGCGTAGTCCTGGAACACCATGCCGATCCGGCGTTTCTCCGGCGCCAGGGTGAAGCCGGGACGCGAGATGACTTCGCCGCCCAGCTCGATCTGCCCGGCCAGCACCGGCTCGAAGCCGGCGATGGCGCGCAGGGTGGTGGTCTTGCCGCATCCCGAAGGACCCAGCAGGCAGCCGATGTCTCCGGCATTGAGGTGCAGGTCGAGGTCCTGCACCACTTTCTGCGAGGCGTAGCCGCAGGCGAGATCTTTCAGGTTCAGCAGCAGGTCGTGGCTCATGGGCTCAGGCGTAATGGGCGTGTTCGATCAGCAATTCGAGGAGGGCCTTCTGCGCGTGCAGACGGTTCTCTGCCTGGTCCCAGGCTACCGAGCGCGGGTCGTCCAGCAACTCTTCGCTGATTTCCTCGCCGCGGTGGGCCGGCAGGCAGTGCATGAATAGTACATCGTCGGTGGCCCCATCGAGCAACGCGGCGTTCACCTGGTAGGGACGGAACAGGGCGATGCGCGCGGCGGCTTCGTCTTCCTGGCCCATCGAGGCCCACACGTCGGTGCTCACCAGGTGCGCGCCGGCCACCGCCTCGCGCGGGTCGCGGACGACGCGCAGGCGGTCGCCGGCAAGGGCGACGAACTCGGCCTTCGGCTCGTAGCCCTCGGGGCAGGCCACGCGCAACTGGAAGTCGAACTTCAGCGCCGCTTCTATATAGCTGTTGCACATGTTGTTGCCGTCGCCGATCCAGGCCACGGTCTTGCCCTGGATGCTGCCGCGGTGCTCGTGGAAGGTCTGCATGTCGGCGAGCAACTGGCAGGGGTGCAGGTCGTCGGACAGGCCGTTGATCACCGGCACCTTCGAGTGCGCGGCGAATTCCGTCAGGGTGGCGTGGGCGAAGGTGCGGATCATCACGCCGTCGAGCATCCGCGACATGACCCGGGCGCTGTCGCCGATCGGCTCGCCGCGGCCGAGCTGGGTGTCGCGCGGGGAGAGGAAGATCGCCTGGCCGCCGAGCTGGATCATCCCGGCTTCGAAGGACAGGCGGGTACGGGTCGAAGCCTTCTCGAAGACCATGCCCAGGACCCGGCTCTTCAGCGGCTCGTAGAGCACGTCTCGGTTGCGCAGGTCCTTCAGCTCGCTGCCGCGGCGGATCAGACCGATCAGCTCTTCGGGGCTGTAATCCATAAACGAGAGAAAGTGCCGTACGCTCATCGCTGACTACCTTTTATTTTTACTGCTGGCCGAGGCACTGGCCGGCTTTCGCGAGAGAAAACGGGACTGGACCTGCGGCGGGACCGCAACGTGCGGGAAAATAGGGGAAGGCGCGATCTTATAAGGAAATGTCGCGGAAACACAAGGAGGGGCTTGGAAGGCGCGGGTTACGGGGTTTTTCCCCGGTCTTCGCGGTTGTCCCGCCGCCAAAGTCCCGCCTCGTCGATCTATCGGTTGGGCGGGGCGACGCTTTATGCTGTGCGCGCCCGAATGCCTTCATGGAGGAGGCGGGTTTCGGACCAGGGAGGTCGAGCATGCACACGGGAGAAACACTCGCCGCCGCGCCGCCGGCACGGCCATTGCGCCAATCGCGGCTGGGCGGCCTGTCGCTGTTCCTCGCCCTGGCCGGGGTCGCCATCGCGCTGGTGGTGATGGCGCTGGCGCTCGGCGAGCGGATCGACCTCAGCGACGAGAACCATCTGCTCGGCCTGTTCGCCGCCTTGCTGGCGGTCTTCGCGGTATCGACCTGCGGCCTGGTGCTGGGCCTGGCCGGCCTGCTCAGGCGCAGCCGCAAGCGTCACCTGGCCCTGGCCGGCATCGTCCTCAACCTGTCGTGCCTGCTCTGGGGCTGGCATGCGCTGAGCACGGCGGCGGCCGCGATCCTGATGGTCCTGGGGCAAACCGGGTTGTCGTTCCTCAGCGCCCTGGCGGTGCTGTTCGGCATGATCTTCTTCCGCCAGGCCTGACCCGTTCCGCGACTATGCGCAGGCAGCCTGGGCGCCCGCCGTTCGGCCGCTCGTTCATCGGATTGCCGGATTGCGGCCATTCGTCGCGGATTTGCAGGGGGAGGGGCTCAGCCGGGGAAGGAGGGCGCGAGAGGAGCAAAAGGTGAGCCCCGGAGGTGCGGATCTCCGGGGCTCGTGCGGCACGGTGGTGCGGGCACCGGGTCGCGATCAGCGCTGGAAGGGATAGTACAGCGCTGGATGGACAGTATAGCGCTATGCATTTCGCATGAATCCTTTAGTTAGGTCTTTTTCTCATATTTGCAGCGGTTTCGTGACCGAGGGCAATGAAGTGGCTTTTTCCCCTTGCCGCCCGCCGGAACCCATCCAACGGACGGCATGCCCTCGTAACCGAAGTCAGAAACGCCAGTCGACGGCCAGTCCGACGCCATGGTCCTTCTCGCGGCTGCCCAGCAGGCCGTTGTAGCCCAGCCGCACGCTCACTTCGCGATTCACCGCGAGGCTGGCGTCGACGCCGAGCAGCGCGGCGTCGCGGGACAGGGCCACGCTTTCCACGCTGAATGGCTGGCTGCCGCTGGCGAACGCCAGGTGGCGTTGCGGGGTGGTGTCGCTCAGGTTGTGGCGCCAGCCGAGGGTGCCGGAGAGCGCCAGGCGGCGTTCGGCATCCAGCTCGAAATGCCGTTTCGCGCGCAGTCCCAGGGTGGTGAAGGCGGCGTCCAGGTTGTCGTCGCCGCCCTCCAGGGCTGCGGCGCTACCGCGTTCGCGGAAGTCATCGCTGGCGACGTGCACGTAGGCCAGCCCGGCGAAGGGTTCCAGCTCCAGGCTGCGCCAGCCCAACGCGTAGGCGGCCTCGGCGAACAACTGGCTGCTCTGTGCGTCGAGCTTGGCCTTCTGCTTGCCGGCCACGGCGCCGTATTGCAGGTCGCGCTTGACCTCGGCGCGGTGCCAGGCGTGCGCCGCGCCGAGGCTCAGGCGCCATTGCTGCAATTGCCGGCCGAGGTAGGCGCCGAGGTGGTAGCTGTCGATGCTGGCGGAGGATTGCAGGCTGCTGTCCATGTTCAGCGAGCTGTTGCTGTAGCCGGCCACCAGGCCGAGGCGCGTGTCGCTGGCGACCTGGCTGTCGACGCCGAGCAGGAAGCCGCCGACTGAATGCCGGTAGCTTTCGCTGCCGTGGCTGCCATCGGCACTCTTGCCCCAGGAGCCGAGCGCCTTGAACCAGCCTTCGGGAGCCTCCCCGCCGACCTCGCCGTCGCTGGCCTGGCGCAGGCGTTCGCCGACGCTGTCGCGCAGATAGCGGCTGTCGTTGAGCAACAGGCCGGCGAGCGCCGGGTAGATTTCCCCGGACAATTGCTGGAAGGCCCGTTGGGCGGTTGCGGCGTTTTCCGACAGGAGCAGGCTTTCGTAGACCGGGTTGCCGGCGCCGAGCGCTTCCACGGCACCAGCGACCGCCGCCTGGTTGGGCGTCTGCGCGACGCTGGCGAGGGCGGTGCCGTTGCGTCCGATATCCAGGCGGATGGCGTTGGCCGCGTAGTCCAGGGTGCCGCCGAGGAACAGGTAGTTCGGCAATACCGCGTCGAAGCGCCCGTCGATGCCGCCGGCGGCGTCGAGGATGTCGTAGCGGCGGCCGAGCATGCTCTCGACCTGGGACTGGCTGAGCAGGTCGGGGCTGTTTTCCATGGCCAGGGTGACATTGCCGCCCGCGATGCTCGCCTTGCCGCTGGCGACGATCCGGTCGCTGGCGCTTTCCGAAAGCTCCACCGCGTAGGTCGAGCCGGATTCGAAGCGCAGGTCCCCGGCGACCTCCAGGGTGCCGATGGAGTTGCCCGCGGCCACCGTGCCGCCGGAGCGCGCCAGCAGGCCGCCGATCCTGCCGTTGCCGCCGAGGGTGCCGCCGGCATTGACTTCGACGGCGGACAGCAGCGAACCGTCGACGCTGAGCAGCCCGCCATCGACCAGGGTCGGCCCGCGATAGGTGCTGTCGCCGCTCAGGACCAGGCTGCCGGCACCGGCCTTGACCAGGCTGCCCTGGTACTGGCGCTGGGCGGCGGCCTGGTCGCGGGCCATGCCGATGGCATAGTCGGTGCGTTCCTGCTGGCTGGCGCCGGCCGGCAGGCCGTTTTCCCAGCCCTTGTCCTTCAGCGTCCGCTGCCAGGCCGCGTGCTCGGCGGCGTCCTCGGCTTGGCGCTGGAGCAGGGCGCTATCGGAAATCGGGTTGCTCCATTCGTCGCGCAGGCCGGCCGGAAGGTTGGCCTCGAAGCGGCCGAGCAATTGTCCAGGCCCATGCATCGCCCGACCGAGATCCGGCACGCCCCAGCCGACGGTATCGGTGGGGGCGCCGGTCGGCGTGCCGTCGAGCTGGGTGGCGGTGGTCAGCAGAACCTGCAGCGCCTGCTCGTTGTTCAGGTACGGATAGCGCTGCATGACCAGGGCCAGCGCGCCGGTGGCGTGGGGCGCGGCCATCGAGGTACCGGACTTGTTGGCGTAGCCGCCGCCGGGCATGGTGCTGTTGATCAGGCGGCCGGGCGTGGTGATGCACCAGTACTTGGCGATGCCGCAGCGGTTGTAGCGCTGGCCGTTCTGCTGGTCGAGGCCGGACACGGCCAGCCAGTGGCCTTCCAGGTCCGGCTGGAAGTAGGGCAGGGCGGAGCGCACGCTGGCGTTGGCGTAGCCGCTGTTGCCGGCGCTGAAGACGTTGATCACGCCCTGGCGGGAGACGCCGGCGGCGGCGTCCAGCCAGGTGGAGCGCCCGTAGTGCTGGGCATAGGCGGCGTGCAGGCCGTCGAGGGTCTCGTAGCTGACGTCCTTGGGCTGGCTGCCCCAACTGTTGTTGATCGCCCGCACCCCGGCGTCGGCCAGCGCCTGGTAGGCGGCCTTGAAATAGTTCGGGTCGGGCGTCGGGCCGAACAGGAAGCTGTCGTTCTGGTTGGTGTTGGCGACGTACACCTGTGCCGCGTAGGCCACCCCGTGCATGCCGACGCCGTCGCGCGAGGCGCCGAGGGTGCCGCCGACGTGGGTGCCGTGGGAGTCGTTGTTGCCGTTCATCGCGCCGCTGACGCTGAACGGCGTGCCGTCGACATAGGTGCCGCTGGCCGTCACCGGCTGGTAGCGCGAGGCGGGGGTATCCGGATGGCTCGGGTCGAAACCGGAGTCCATCTCGCCGATCTTCACGCCCTGGCCGTCGATGCCGTCGGCATAGGCCTGGTCGGCCCGCATCCGTTCCAGGCCCCAGTCCTGCTGGTATTCGGCGGAGCGCCAACTGGCCGGATCGCCGGGCCGACCGGTTTCGACATAGGCGGCCGTGGCCGGCTGGGCGATCCAGGCGCCCAGCAGCAGGGCGGCTGACAACGAGGTGGGGCGAGGGCGGAAGGGGCGGGCGTCGGTCATGCGGTCTCCACGCTTTATTGGTCTTGTCGGACAGGGGCGGACTCGAAGAGACAAGGTTTAGCACCGGCTTTCGCCGCGCCGGAATTCCCAGGTGGATAGTTGACAGCCGGACAAACGGCACGCCTCCCCTCTACCGCGCCCATCGGCCAGCCTGATGCCTGGCGATTCAGCCGACTGACGCTGCTGGCGCGGCGGCGGAAGGCGCCGCATAGTGCCGATTCGACGACTAGACCGGTCGTCTGGTCCTCGCGTACGCGCCGGGCCGCGGCGGCCGGCGACGACAATGAAGAGGCGAGCCATGAGCAAGACCCTCCACTACCGTGCGTGCCATCTCTGCGAGGCCATCTGCGGGCTCGCCATCGAGACCGAGAGCGACGAGGGCGGCGTGCCGCGGATCCGCTCGATCAAGGGCGACCCGCAGGACAGCTTCAGCCGCGGCCATGTCTGTCCCAAGGCGGTGGCCCTGCAGGACATCCAGGACGACCCCGACCGCCTGCGCCAGCCGTTGCGCCGGGTCGGCAGCGAGTGGCAGCCGATCGGCTGGGACGAGGCCTTCGCGCTGGTGGCCAGCCGCCTCGGCGAGATCCGCGAGCGCCATGGCAACGATGCGGTGGCGGTCTACCAGGGCAATCCGAGCGTGCACAACTACGGCCTGATGACCCATAGCAACTACTTCCTCGGCCTGCTGAAAACGCGCAACCGCTTCTCCGCGACTTCCGTCGACCAGTTGCCGCATCACCTGGTCAGCCAGCAGATGTACGGCCATGGTTTGTTGATCCCGATCCCCGACATCGACCACACCGACTTCATGCTGGTGCTCGGCGGCAACCCGCTGGCGTCCAACGGCAGCATCATGACCGTGCCGGACGTGGAGAAGCGCCTGAAGGCGCTGAAGGCCCGCGGCGGCCGGTTGGTGGTGGTCGATCCCCGGCGCAGCGAGACCGCGGCTATCGCCGACCGGCACCTGTTCATTCGTCCCGGCCAGGATGCGGCGCTGTTGCTCGGGATACTCAACACCCTGTTCGAGGAGCACCTCGGTCGCCCCACGCCGCTGCCGGTCGACGGGCTGGAGCGGGTGCGCGAGGCGGTCGCGGTCTTCGACGCCGAGTCCATGAGCGTGCGCTGTGGCGTGCCGGCCGAAAGCATTCGCCAACTGGCGCGGGATTTCGCCGCCGCCGAACGGGCGGTCTGCTATGGCCGGATGGGCGTTTCCACCCAGGCCTTCGGCACGCTCTGCCAGTGGCTGGTGCAACTGATCAACCTGGTCACCGGCAACCTCGACCGGGTCGGTGGCGTGCTGTGCACCTCGCCGGCCCTGGACCTGGTGGCGAGTACCTCGGGTGGCCACTTCGACCGTTGGCGCAGCCGCGTCTCGGGGCTGCCGGAATATGGCGGCGAACTGCCGGTGGCGGCATTGGCGGAAGAAATCCTCGGCGAAGGCGAGGGGCAGGTGCGCGCGCTGGTCACGGTAGCCGGCAACCCGGTGCTGTCCACGCCCAACGGGAGGCGGCTCGAACAGGCCCTGGACGGCCTGGAGTTCATGCTCAGCATCGACCTCTACATCAACGAGACGACCCGCTACGCCGATCTCATCCTGCCGCCCACCGCGCCGCTGGAGCACGATCACTACGACACCACCTTCAACGTCTTCGCCGTGCGTAACGTGACCCGTTTCAACGAGGCCGTGCTGCCGCGTCCCGAGGGTGCGCTGCACGACTGGGAGATCTTCGTCGGCCTGGCGCGGGCCTTCGCCGCGCGCAACGGCCTGGAGCTGAAACCGACCCTGGAGCCGCAGCAGATGATCGACCTCGGCCTGCGCGCTGGCGCCTACGGCGACCGTTCCGAGCACAGGCTGAGCCTGGCCACTCTGCGCCAACATCCCCACGGCATCGACCTCGGGCCGCTGCGGCCGAACCTGGCGCCGCGCCTGAAGACCGCCGGCCAGCGCATCCAGGCCGCGCCGCCGCTGTTCGTCGACGACCTGCAACGCTTCGCCGCACAGCCACTGCCTGCGTCCGACCAGTTGCTGCTGATCGGACGACGCCACGTGCGCAGCAACAATTCCTGGATGCACAACTACCATCGCCTGGTGAAGGGCAAGCCGCGTCACCAGTTGCTGATGCACCCGCGGGACCTGGAGGGTCGCGGCCTGGTCGACGGGCAGCGGGTGCGGGTGCGCTCGCGGGTCGGCAGCGTCGAGGTGGAGGTGGCGGCGAGCAGCGAGATGATGCCCGGGGTGGTCAGCCTGCCGCACGGCTGGGGCCACGCGCGGCCCGGCGTGCAACTGGCGATCGCCCGCGCCCAGGCCGGCGCCAGCGCCAACGACCTGACCGACGAGCGTCATCTCGACCTGCTGTCGGGCAACGCCGCGCTCAACGGCCTGCCGGTGGAGGTGGAAGCGGCCTGAGCGGGTCGACGGAACGCGAGAGTAAAGCCGAGCGTCGCGCTAGGCTTTCCGATACAATACCGGTCATTATTTGCCGAGTTACCGTGTCGAAACGTTCCTGTTGAGGTAAGCCATGGACATCATCGAAACCATTAAAGAGCAGATCGCCAACAACCCCATCCTGCTGTACATGAAGGGTTCGCCGAACGCCCCGCAGTGCGGTTTCTCCTCGCGCGCGGCCCAGGTGCTGATGGCCTGTGGCGAGAAGTTCGCCTACGTCGACATCCTGCAGAACCCGGAAATCCGCGCCAACCTGCCGAAGTACGCGAACTGGCCGACCTTCCCGCAGCTGTGGGTCAATGGCGAACTGGTCGGCGGCAGCGACATCCTCGCCGAGATGTTCGAGAAGGGCGAACTGCAGACCCTGGTCAAGGACGCGGCGGCCAAAGCCAACGCCTGATCCGCGCATCCGACGAAGAGCCCCGCCTTGTGCGGGGTTTCTTTTTTGTCCGGAGAAACCAGCAAGGAAACCGGGAGCCTCCATGTCGGAAGTCAATCCTCGCCAGGGTCGCCTGGCTTGCATCTATTTCTTCGCCATGGCCGGGCTGGTCATCGGCAACCTGATGGGACGCATCCCGGCGCTCAAGGAGCAGACCCAGCTGGACGAGCGCGCGCTCGGCCAGGCCCTGCTCGGTGTCGGGGTCGGCGCGCTCACGGCGTTCCCGTTGAGCGGTTTCCTGGTCCAGCGCATCGGCAGCCGCAGCGTAGTGATCGGCGGTTGCCTGATCATGCTGCTGGTGTTTCCGCTGCTCGGCCTGAGCCAGGGCTGGTGGCAACTGGCGTTGGCCTTCTACGTGCTGGGTGTGAGCTTCGCCGGGATGGACGTGGCGATGAACATCCAGGCGGTGGATGTCGAGCGCCTGCTCGGCAAGCCCTGCATGTCCATGCTGCATGGCATGTACAGCCTCGGCTGCCTGGTCGGTGCGTTGAGCGCCGCGGCCCTGGCCGGACTGACGCCGTTCTGGCACTTCCTCATTCTCACCGCACTCGGCCTGCTGAGCCTGCCATTCTTCGTACGCGCGTTGCTTCCGCCGGATCCGAGCAAGGCGGGCGCGCGCAAGGGCGGCGGCTTCACCTTGCCGCCGCGGGCCTTGCTCGGCCTGGGCCTGCTGATTCTCTGCGCGTTCGTTTCCGAGGGCGGCGTGGCTGACTGGAGCGCGCTGTTCCTGCACAGCGTTCTGGATGCTTCCGAGCGGGTGGCGGCGCTGGGCTTCGCGGCGTTTTCCGCGGCGATGGTGGTGGGGCGCCTGTTCGGCGACCGCCTGCGCGGACGCATCGACGATGCGCCATTGCTGCGCGGCCTGGGTTCGCTGGCCACGCTGGGCATGCTGGTAGCGCTGTTCAGCCCCTGGCCGGCGCTGAGCATCGCCGGTTTCGGGGTGGTTGGCCTGGGGCTGTCGGTGATGGTGCCGATCGTGATTAGCGCCGCCGGCAACCAGCCGGGCATCGATCCGGTGATCGGGGTCGCCGCCGTCTCTACCGTGGGGTATGGCGGACTGCTGATGGGGCCGCCGCTGATCGGCCTGCTGGCCCACGAGATCGGCCTGCGCTGGGCATTGCTGGTGCTGGTCGGTCTTTGCCTGTTGCTGGCCCTGCGCGCCGATCTGGTCCGGCGTACGCCGCGCAGCGCCTGAGGCTTTCTGGCGGGCAAGAAAAAAGCGCCGGCGGGGCAGGCCGCCGGCGCTTCGTCGTGGTTCCCGATCAGTCGTCTTCGTGCATGTGCGACTGCAGGTAGTTCTCCAGGCCGACTTTCTGGATCAGGCCCAGCTGGGTCTCCAGGTAGTCGATGTGCTCTTCTTCCGACTCCAGGATGTCCTTCAGCAGGTCGCGGCTGACGTAGTCGTGCACCTGCTCGCAATGCACGATGGCTTCGCGCAGGTCCTTGGTCGCCTTCAGCTCCAGGTTCAGGTCGCACTGCAGCATTTCCTGGGTGTTCTCGCCGATCAGCAGCTTGCCGAGGTCCTGCAGGTTGGGCAGGCCTTCGAGGAAGAGGATGCGCTCGATGAGCTTGTCGGCATGCTTCATCTCGTCGATCGACTCGTGGTACTCGTGGGCGCCGAGGCGCTTCAGGCCCCAGTCGTTCCACATGCGCGAGTGGAGGAAGTACTGGTTGATCGCGATCAGCTCGTTGCCGAGGATCTTGTTGAGGTGCTGGATGACTTTCTTGTCGCCTTTCATGCCGAATCCTGCCGTCGTAGTGGGTGTGATTCGCCAAGTTTGGCCGCGACGAAGCAGGGTGTCAAACCTAAGTTATTGAAATATAAGGGAAAAAGAATATGAATACGAATGTTTTCTTTCCGCGTTCTGCCGCTAAGTCATTGAATTGAAGGCATAAAAAAACCGGGCGCCAGGCCCGGTTCTTCTGAAAGAGGGATAAAAAATATTTTTCAGGCAGCGACGAACGCCGTAGTCCCGAACGCCGGTACCGGCTGGGCACTCTGCAGGTCGTTGAGGGTTTCGCGTACCACCTGCTTGGCCAGGCATGCGCACTTGCCGCACTGGGTACCGACGCCGGTGGCTTCGCGAACCTCACGATAGCTGCAGCAGCCTTCGTAGATGGCATCGCGGATCTGGTTGTCGGTAACACCTTGGCAGAGGCAGACGTACATGGCGATCTGGCTACTGGGAAGTTGAGTTGGAAAAGATACTAATAATAATGAGAATGATTGTCAAAGTTCCCTGGAGCGTTTTAGTCGGGTTTTTTTCGCCCCCCGACAAATGGCTTTGTCGGACAAAGACTTAGCGCCGGCTGGGGCGGGGTGTATGATGGTTGTTTCCCGGGGAACGGCGCCCCTGCCATCGAGGCTTCGCGAGGAGCCGGCAGGCTGCGGTGCCGTCCTTCAACCTTCCGCTTAAAGGAGACATGGAATGAGCGTACTCGTAGGTAAGAAAGCGCCTGACTTCAACGTTGCCGCGGTACTGGGCAATGGCGAGATCGTCGAGAGCTTCACCCTGTCCGAGGCCATCAAGGGCAAGTACGGCCTGGTGTTCTTCTATCCGCTGGACTTCACCTTCGTCTGCCCGTCCGAGCTGATCGCCCTGGATCACCGCATTCCGGAGTTCCAGGCGCGCAACGTCGAGGTGATCGGCGTTTCCATCGACTCCCACTTCACCCACAACGCCTGGCGCAACACCCCGGTGGACAAGGGTGGCATCGGCGCCGTCAAGTACACTCTGGCGGCCGACACCAAGCACGAGATCGCCAAGGCCTATGACGTCGAGTCCGACGGTGGCGTGGCTTTCCGTGGCGCGTTCCTGATCGACAAGGAAGGCGTTGTGCGCTCGCAGATCGTCAACGACCTGCCGCTGGGCCGCAACATGGACGAGCTGCTGCGTCTGGTCGATGCCCTGCAGTTCCATGAGGAGCACGGCGAAGTCTGCCCGGCCAACTGGAAGAAGGGCGACAAGGGCATGACCGCCTCGCCCGAAGGCGTGGCCAAGTACCTGGCCGAGAACGCCAGCAAGCTGTAAGAAGAGCCTGCTTCGCGCGTTGGAAAAAGCCCCGCTTCGGCGGGGCTTTTTCATGGGCTCGCGAGGGCCGGCAGCCCCATCCCAGGTCACGCGCCTCGCTCCGAAGAGGGGGAGATTGCCTGACCGGTCGCGTAGGACGGATAACGTCCTGGCGTTATCCGCCTAAGTGGGCCGAGGCTCAGTCGTCGTCATCCATCCAGCCGCCCATTTCCTTCCAGCGGTTGACGATGCCGCAGAACAGCTCGGCGGTCTTCTCGGTGTCGTAGCGTGCCGAGTGCGCCTCGCGGTTGTCGAACTCCATGCCGGCGGCCTGGCAGGCCTTGGCCAGGACCGTCTGGCCGTAGGCGAGGCCAGCCAGGGTGGCGGTGTCGAAGCTGGAGAAGGGATGGAACGGATTGCGCTTGATCCCGGTACGCGCCACGGCGGCATTGAGGAAACCGAGGTCGAAGCTGCTGTTGTGGCCGACCAGGATCGCCCGCTTGCAGCCATTGGCCTTCAGCGCCTTGCGGATGCCGCGGAAGATCTCGGTGAGTGCCGCTTCCTCCTGCACCGCCATGCGTAGCGGGTGGTCGAGCTTGATGCCGGTGAATTCCAGCGCGGCCGGCTCGATGTTGGCGCCTTCGAAGGGCTCGATGCGGAAGAAGTAGGTGTGTTCCGGGAACAGGAAGCCTTTCTCGTCCATGCCGACGGTGGTCGCGGCGATTTCCAGCAGCGCGTCGGTGGCCGAGTTGAAGCCGCCGGTCTCGACGTCCACCACTACCGGCAGGTAGCCGCGGAAGCGGCGCGCCATCGGATGGCGCGGGCCGCTGGGGAGGCTGCCGTCGAATTCGTCGTCGAAGTTGTCTTCGCTCATGCCCCGGCCTCCAGCAGTTTCCAGCGGAGTGTCTCGCCGGCGCGCAGCGGTACCACGTCGAAGTCGCCGAAGGGGAGGCTGGCGGGCGCCTGCCACTCCTCGCGGACCAGGGTGATCCGGTCGGTGTTGCGCGGCAAGCCATAGAAATCCGGGCCATGCAGGCTGGCGAAGCCTTCCAGCTTGTCCAGCGCATTGCGCTGTTCGAAGGCCTCGGCATACAGCTCGATGGCGGCGTAGGCGCTGTAGCAGCCGGCGCAACCGCAGGCGGCTTCCTTGGCGTGGCGGGCGTGCGGCGCCGAGTCGGTGCCGAGGAAGAATTTCGGGTTGCCGCTCACCGCGGCGTCCAGCAGGGCTTCCTGGTGGGTGTTGCGCTTGAGGATCGGCAGGCAATAGAAATGCGGACGGATACCGCCGACCAGCATGTGGTTGCGGTTGTACAGCAGGTGATGGGCGGTAATGGTCGCGCCGACGTTGGCCGGGGCTTCCCGGACGAACTGGGCGGCGTCGCCGGTGGTGATGTGCTCGAAGACCACTTTCAGGGTCGGGAAGCGCTCGACCACCCGGCGCAGGTGCTCGTCGATGAACTGCTTCTCGCGATCGAATACGTCGACCTCGGCGCGGGTCACCTCGCCATGCACCAGCAGCGGCATGCCGACCTCGGCCATCGCCTCGAGCGCTTCGAAGATATTGTCGATGCGGGTCACGCCAGAGTCCGAGTTGGTGGTGGCGCCTGCCGGATAGAGCTTGGCGGCATGCACGAAGCCGCTGGCCTTGGCGGTACGGATTTCCTCGGCGCTGGTGCGGTCGGTGAGGTACAGCACCATCAGCGGCTCGAAGCGGCTGGCGGCGGGGCGGGCGGCGAGGATGCGCTGCCGGTAGGCGTCGGCTTCGGCGGCGTTGCGCACCGGCGGCACCAGGTTCGGCATGACGATGGCGCGGCCGAAGGTGCGGGCGGCGTCGCCGACGGTATTGGCCAGCGCGGCACCGTCACGCAGGTGAATGTGCCAGTCGTCGGGGCGCAGGAGGGTGAGACGGTCGGACATGGGGCTTCCAGGACGGGATTTCGTGGGGGGAAATGCTACCGGAAAAGGGGGGGCGGGGCACTCGCTATCAAGTTTTGTCCGGGCCGTCCGATACATCCTTCGTATTTGGACGCTTTCCCGGAGCCCGCCGTCGTGCAGCCGCGCCTTCTTCTATTGCCTTTCCTGCTCAGCAGCCTGCCGGCACTGGCGGTGACCTTCCAGACGCGGCTGGAGAGCGTCGAGTGGAAGGTCGAAGGCGACCAGTTCGAATGCCGCCTGTCGCAGCCGGTGGCGAATTTCGGGGTCGGCGAGTTCGTCCGGCGTGCCGGCGAGCAGGCGACCTTCCGCCTGAAGCCCGAGGCCCAGTGGCTGGGGCGCGGGGCGGCGACCCTGCTGGCTGCCGCGCCGCCCTGGCGACCGGGACAGGGCGACATCAACCTTGGCCAGGTCAGCATCGGTAGCGGCGAGGTGCCGTTCAACAGCAACCAGCAACAGGCCGGTCGGTTGCTCACCGGCCTGCTCGAGGGGCGCAGCCCGCTGGTCCGCCATCGCACCTGGCAGGGCGATCGCCTGGAGGTGCGCCTGCTGCCGGCGCGCTTCGCCAGCGTCTACAGCCAGTACCAGGCCTGCATCGCCAAGCTGCTGCCGGTGAACTTCGACCAGGTCAAGCTGGCCCAGGTCGGCTTCCCCGACGGCGGCACGGCGCTGAACGACGTGGCGCGAGCCAAGCTGGACATCATCCTGCAACTGCTCAAGGCCGATCCGAGCATCAACCGGATCGAACTCGACGGGCACTCCGACAACAGCGGCAACCGCCTGACCAACCGCGACCTGTCGCGCCGCCGCGCGCTGGCGGTGCAGGAGTACCTGAAGAGCAACGGGGTGCCGGAAAGCCAGATCAACGTGCGCTTCTACGGCGAGCGCTACCCGCTGGTGGCCAACAACAGCGCCGCCAACCGTGCGCGCAACCGCCGGGTCACCGTGCACCTGTCGCGCGAGGCGGTGGTCGAGCCGGCGACGGAAGCGCCGAAGGCCGAGGACAAGCCGGCGCCGCCCGCGGCAGAACCTGCCGCACCGAAGCCTCCGGCCGCCTCGCTTCAGGGAAAACCCACGGTTTGAGTCGCGCAAACGATAGAATCTGTCGCTTTTGCGTCTAAAGCTGTCGCCCCTCTGTAATTTCCCGAATGCCCTGCGTAGAATTGTCGCTTTTCGTGACGACCCCCGTGGAGTGATGGCATGGCGGATGTGAAGAAGGTAGTCCTGGCGTATTCCGGCGGCCTGGATACCTCGGTAATTCTGAAGTGGTTGCAAGATACCTATAACTGCGAAGTGGTGACCTTCACCGCCGACCTCGGCCAGGGCGAGGAAGTCGAACCGGCTCGCGCCAAGGCCCGCGCGATGGGCGTCAAGGAAATCTACATCGACGACCTGCGCGAAGAATTCGTCCGCGACTTCGTCTATCCGATGTTCCGCGCCAACACCGTCTACGAAGGCGAGTACCTGCTGGGCACTTCCATCGCTCGTCCGCTGATCGCCAAGCGCCTGATCGAGATCGCCAACGAGACCGGCGCCGACGCCATCTCCCACGGCGCCACCGGCAAGGGCAACGACCAGGTCCGCTTCGAGCTGGGCGCCTACGCGCTGAAGCCCGGCGTCAAGGTGATCGCGCCCTGGCGCGAGTGGGACCTGCTGTCCCGCGAGAAGCTGATGGACTATGCCGAGAAGCACGGCATCCCGATCGAGCGCCACGGCAAGAAGAAGTCGCCGTACTCGATGGACGCCAACCTCCTGCATATCTCCTACGAAGGCGGCGTGCTGGAAGATACCTGGACCGAGCACGAAGAAGACATGTGGAAGTGGACCGCTTCCCCGGAAAACGCGCCGGACACCCCGACCTACATCGAGCTGACCTACCGCAAGGGCGACATCGTCGCCATCGACGGCAAGGACATGACCCCGGCCGAGGTGCTCACCGAGCTGAACCGCGTCGGCGGGATCAACGGCATCGGCCGCCTCGACATCGTCGAGAACCGCTATGTCGGCATGAAGTCCCGTGGCTGCTACGAGACCCCCGGCGGCACCATCATGCTCAAGGCCCACCGCGCCATCGAGTCGATCACCCTGGACCGCGAAGTGGCCCACCTGAAAGACGAGCTGATGCCCAAGTACGCCAGCCTGATCTACACCGGCTACTGGTGGAGCCCGGAGCGCCTGATGCTGCAGCAGATGATCGACGCCTCGCAGGTCAACGTGAACGGCGTAGTGCGCCTGAAGCTGTACAAGGGCAACGTCGTGGTGGTGGGCCGCAAGTCCGACGACTCGCTGTTCGACGCCAACATCGCGACCTTCGAGGAAGACGGCGGCGCCTACAACCAGGCCGATGCCGCGGGCTTCATCAAGCTCAACGCGCTGCGCATGCGCATCGCCGCGAACAAGGGCCGCACGCTGTCCTGACCGACGCGCGCCGCCTGCGATGGAACGAAGAGCCCCGGCCATGAGCCGGGGTTCTTCGTTACGGATTGCTGAAAGCGATAGCCGGGGCCGTTCAGGAAGACTTCTGGATCAGTTCGATCTTGTAGCCGTCCGGGTCGGTCACGAAGGCGATCACGGTGGTACCGTGCTTCATCGGCCCGGCTTCGCGGGTGACCTGGCCGCCGTTGTTGCGGATGTCGTCGCAGGCCTGGTAGGCGTCGTCGACCTCGATGGCGATATGGCCGTAGCCGGTGCCGATCTCGTAGGCATCCACGCCCCAGTTGTGGGTAAGCTCGATCACCGCGGAATCCGCCTCGTTGCCATAGCCGACGAAGGCGAGGGTGAACTGGCCGTCGGGATAGTCGTTCTTCCTGAGCAGGGTCATGCCTAGCACCCGGGTATAGAAATCGATCGAGCGATCGATGTTTCCGACCCGGATCATGGTATGGAGAATGCGCATTTTCAGTGCCTCGAGCTTCACGGTCAAAGGCGGATTTTACCATGCGGCCGGCAACCGGCTGCGAGATCGGGATCGTCCCCGTCCCGGCGACCGGCCCTTTGCCGGACTTCCCTTCCTACAGGGTTTTTCGCCTCTTCCCTGGGCCGGCCGTCGATAGCCGGTCGGCCTGCCTCCGCCACCCTCCCGAGCTGCCCGCTGCGTCTCCGAGCGTGCCAGGCGTTCCGCCCCCGGTGACCGGCCGAAAGCTCGCTGCGCCTTCGCCATGAGGACGGAAAAAGGGGGGTTGACCTTACCAAGGTGTCAAGGTCGATAACCGGCCACGGAAGCGGTTTCGTCCAGCCAGGCCACGCAGGCTCAGACCAGGAAGGCATAACAATGAATCTCAGACACTTCATCCGCATCACCGCGACGCTAGGTGTCGCGGCCCTTATCGCTGGCTGCGGGGAATCGGCGCCGCCGGGAGCGGCGAGCGCCCCGCCAAGCGTTCCCGTAGCCGAGGTGGTGGTTCGCCCGGTGACACCCTACGCCGAGTTCACCGGCTCGCTGACCGCTGTCGAGCAGGTAGAACTGCGGCCGCGCGTCGCTGGCTACATCCAGGACGTTACGGTGCCGGAAGGCCGTCTGGTAGAGAAGGGCCAGCAACTGTTCCTCATCGACCCGCGCGTGTTCAAGGCGGCGCAGGATGCCGCCAGGGCGCGCCTGCGCGAGGCCGAGGCCGCGGCGTTGCTGGCGCGCACCGAACACGAGCGAGCCGAGCTGCTGTATGCGCGGAAGGTCGTCGCCCGGGAGCGGCTCGACAGCGCCATCGCCTCGCGCAATGCCAGCAAGGCCCAGGTCGATGCGGCCAGGGCCGCCCTCGACGCGGCGCAACTGGATCTCGGCTTCACGCGGGTGACGGCACCGATCGGCGGGCGTGTCGGGCATATCCAGGTCACCGAGGGCAACTACGTCACCAATGGCGTCACCGCGCTGACCAGCATCGTCTCGGTCGATCCGCTGTACGTGTACTTCGATGTCGACGAGCGCACCTACCTGCAGGCCCTGGCGCCGACCCGCGGCAGGGAAGGCGAGCAGGCCCCCAGGGTCAAGGTGGCGTTGCTCACCGACGAGTCCTATGGACGAAGCAGTCGCCTCGATTTCCTCGCCAATGCCGCCGACCGCGGGACCGGCACGGTCCGGGTTCGGGCGGTGGTCGACAACCCGGACGGGCAACTGACGCCGGGGCTGTTCGCCAAGGTCAGGCTGGAGACCGGCAAGCCTCGCGAGCAGGTGCTGGTCGCCGACCATTCCATCGGCACCGACCAGGGCCGGCGCTATGTGCTGGTCGTCGACGAAGGCAACAAGACCCAGTACCGGCCGGTGGAACTCGGCCCGATGGTCGACGGCCTGCGGGTCGTCCGCCAGGGCCTGCAGCCGGGCGAGCGCATCGTCGTCAAGGGCCTGGTGCGGCCGGACATGCAGATCACGCCGCTCCTTGCGGAAATCGATGGCACGCCCGTCGACCTGTCGAAGACCGTGGGGGCCGCACAATGACATTCCCACGCTTCTTCATCGATAGGCCGATCTTCGCCATCGTTCTTTCGGTGCTGATGATGATCGGAGGCATCGTTTCGTTCTTCCAGTTGCCGCTGAGCGAATACCCGGCGGTGACGCCGCCGACCGTGCAGGTGACCACCGCCTATCCCGGCGCCAACCCCGACGTGATCGCGCAGACGGTGGCGACGCCGCTGGAGCAGGCGATCACCGGGGTCGAGGGGATGCTGTACATGTCCTCGCAGTCGGCCACCGACGGGCGAATGATCCTGACCATCACCTTCGACCAGCACATCGATCCCGACATGGCCCAGATCCAGGTGCAGAACCGGGTCTCGCGGGTGCTCTCGCGCCTGCCCGACGAGGTGCAGCGGCAGGGCGTGGTCACCCAGAAGACCTCGCCGGACATCCTCATGGTGGTGCACCTGCTGTCGCCGGAGCAACGCTACGACCCGCTGTACATCTCGAACTACGCCTACCTCCAGGTGCGCGACGAACTGCTGCGCCTGCCGGGGATCAGCGATGTGGTGGTGTGGGGCGCCGGCGAGTACAGCATGCGCCTGTGGCTCGACCCCGACCTGATCGCCGCGCGCGGGCTGACGGCGGGCGAGGTGATCGCCGCGGTACGCGAACAGAACGTCCAGGTGGCGGCCGGCGCCGTCGGCCAGGCGCCGGACTCCACCGCGGCCTTCCAGGTCACGGTGAATACCCTCGGGCGCCTGAGCGACGAAGAGCAGTTCGGCGACATCATCGTCCGCACCGGCGCCGACGGCCAGGTGACGCGCCTGCGCGACGTCGCGCGGATCGAGATGGGCGGCGATGCCTATGCGCTGCGCAGCCTGCTGGACGGCGAGCCGGCGGTGGCCTTGCAGATAATCCAGAGCCCCGGAGCCAACGCGCTGGATACCGCCGAAGCGGTGCGTGCCACCGTGGCGAGGCTCGAAGGCAACTTCCCGGCCGGCCTCAGCGCGCGCATCGCCTACGACCCGACGGTGTTCGTCCGCGCTTCGTTGCAGACCGTGGCCACCACCCTGCTGGAGGCGATCCTGCTGGTCGTGGTGGTGGTGGTGCTGTTCCTGCGTAGCTGGCGTGCTTCGCTGATTCCGCTGATGGCAGTGCCGGTCTCGCTGGTCGGCACCTTCGCCATCATGCATCTGATGGGTTTCTCGCTGAATACCCTGTCGCTGTTCGGCCTGGTGCTGTCGATCGGCATCGTCGTCGATGACGCCATCGTGGTGGTGGAAAACGTCGAGCGCCACATCGAGAACGGCGAGCCGCCGCTCCAGGCCGCGCGGCGTGCGATGGACGAGGTCACCGGACCGATCATGGCGATCACCTCGGTGCTGGCGGCAGTGTTCATCCCCACGGCCTTTCTCAGTGGCCTGCAGGGCGAGTTCTATCGTCAGTTCGCCCTGACCATCGCCATCTCCACCATCCTGTCGGCGCTCAACTCGCTGACCCTCAGCCCGGCCCTGGCGGGCCTGCTGTTGCGTCCGCGGCCGGCCGGAGATGCGGTGGCGGGGCGCTTCCAGCGACTGCTCCAGGTCCTCGGCCGACCGTTGCGAAATGCCCCCGAGGCCTACGGCAACGCGGTGCGCAAGGTGGTGCGGGTGAGCGGCCTGGCCCTGGTGGTGTATGGGGGCCTGCTTGGCCTGACCTGGGTCGGTTTCCAGGCGGTGCCACCGGGCTTCGTGCCGATGCAGGACAAGTACTATCTGGTCGGCATCGCCCAGTTGCCGAACGGAGCGTCGCTGGAGCGTACCGATGCGGTGGTCAGGCAGATGTCCCGGATCGGCCTCGACGAGCCGGGGGTGGAGAGCGTCGTGGCCTTCCCGGGCCTGTCGGTGAACGGCTTCGTCAACGTGCCGAACGCCGCGGTCATGTTCTTCATGCTCGACCCGTTCGAATCGCGCACCTCCGCCGATCTCGGCGCGCTGGCCATCGCCGGGCGCCTGCAAGCCAGGTTCGCCAGCATTCCCGACGGCTTCCTCGGGGTCTTCCCACCGCCGCCGGTACCGGGGCTGGGAACCATCGGCGGCTTCAAGATGCAGGTCGAGGATCGCGGCGGCGCCGGGCTGGAAGCCCTGGCCAGGCAGACCCAGGTGCTGATGATGAAGGCCACTGAGTCCGGCCAGCTCGGGGGCTTGATGACCAGCTTCGATATCAATGCCCCGCAGCTCGAGGTGGTGGTCGACCGCACCAAGGTGAAGAGCCAGGGCGTTCGCCTGGCCGATGTGTTCGAGGCATTGCAGGTCTACCTCGGCTCGCTGTACATCAACGACTTCAACCGCTTCGGGCGCACCTACAAGGTCACTGCCCAGGCCGATGCGCCGCACCGCATGCAGGCCGAAGCCATCGGGCGCCTGCAGGTACGCAATGCCGCCGGGGCGATGTTGCCGCTGTCCTCGTTCGTCACCGTGACGCCCAGCTCCGGTCCCGACCGGGTAATCCACTACAACGGCTATCCGTCGGCCGATATCAGCGGCGGCGCGCTTCCCGGCGTCAGTTCGGGACAGGCGGTGGCGTTGATGGAGCGCCTGGCCGGCGAAGTGCTGCCCGAGGGCATGACCTTCGAATGGACCGACCTGACCTACCAGCAGAAGCTGGCCGGTAACAGCGCGCTGTTCATCTTCCCGCTGTGCGTGCTGCTGGCCTACCTGATCCTCGCCGCGCAGTACAACAGCTGGCTGTTGCCGCTGGCGGTCCTGCTGATCGTGCCGATGTGCCTGCTCAGCGCGATCGCCGGGGTGTGGCTGGTGGGCGGCGACAACAACGTGTTCGTCCAGATCGGGCTGGTGGTGCTGGTCGGCCTGGCGGCGAAGAACGCGATCCTGATCGTCGAGTTCGCCCGCACGCTGGAGGCCGAGGGCGCCCGTGCGCTGGAGGCGGTGGTCGAGGCTTGCCGCCTGCGCCTGCGGCCGATCCTGATGACCTCGCTGGCGTTCATCGCCGGCGTGGTGCCGTTGGTCATGGCCAGCGGCGCCGGAGCGGAAATGCGCCAGGCCATGGGCGTCGCGGTATTCGCCGGGATGCTCGGGGTGACGCTGTTCGGCCTGTTCCTCACGCCAGTGTTCTACGTACTGGTACGGGCACTGGCGGCGCGCCTGGAGCGACGCGCCGGCGGCAGCCTGGCGCATCTGGAGGGAGGCCGTCCATGAAGCCATACCTGCGGTCTTCGTTGAGCGCGCTGATCCTGCTGGGCGGCTGTGCCGCGGTGGGGCCCGACTATGCGCCGCCGAGCGCGTCCGCACCGGCCAGCTTCGGCGCGATGCCGGCGGGTATCGATGGCAGTGGCGTGGAGATCGAGTGGTGGCGCGGGTTCGACGAGCCAGCCCTGGAGTCTCTGATCCAGCGGGCGCTCGCGGCGAACCTCGACATCGCCCTTGCCGGCGCGCGCCTGGACGAAGCGAAGGCGCTGCTGCGCGAGAACCGCGAGGAGTTCCTGCCGCGCGGCGGGCCGGCGTTCGATTACCAGGCCCGGCGGCGCGGCGAGGTGGAAACACCGGCCGGCCAGCAGCGCGACATCGAGACCTATCGCGGCGCGCTGGATGCTTCCTGGGAAATCGACCTGTTCGGCCGGGTGCGGCGCTCGGTGGAGGCCGCCGAGGCGCAGGCGGGTTCGCGCGAGGCCCTGCTGCGCAACGTGCAGGCGAGCGTCGCGGCTACGGTTGCCATGACCTGGTTCCAGCTACAGGGCATCGAGGCCGAACTTGCGGTGGTCCATGACATCGCCGGCAACCAGCGCGACAGCCTGGAGATGGTCGAGCGCCTGGTCAGCGCCGGCTCCGCCCACGAGTTCGACCGGTTGCGCGCCGAAGCGTTATTGCACAACGTCGAGGCGGCCGTGCCCGACCTCGAACGGCGCCGCGCCGCCACCCGCAATGCGCTGGCCGTTCTCCTCGCGGAAGCCCCGCAGGCCTTCAGCCCGCCGGTCGCCCGCGCCTCCGGGGAAAGGCTGACGCTCCGCACCCTCGGGGTCGGCGACCCGGCGGGACTGCTGGCGCGTCGCGCCGACATCGCCGCGGCCGAACGCAACCTGGCGGCCGCGACCGCACGTATCGGCGTCGAGACCGCGGGGCTGTATCCGCAGGTCGAGGTACGCGGCTCGATCGGCCTGGTCGCCGGCAATCTCGATGCTTTGGACGAGAGTGGTACGTCCTTCAACGTCCTGAACCCGGTGATTCGCTGGGCGTTACTCGACCGCGGTCGCGTGCGGGCGCGGATCGCCGCCAGCGAAGCCCGTGCGCAGGAGGCATTGATCCTCTACGACCGGACGGTACTGCGCGCCCTGCAGGAGACCGATGATGCCTTCAACGGCTATGGCGCTGCCGCTGACAGGCTCCGCCTGCGCCTGCTCGAGGCGACGGCCAATCGCGAGGCGGCGCGCCTGGCCCGGGAGCGCTTCGTCCAGGGGGACGGCGAGTACCTGGACGTGCTCGAGGCGGAACGCTCGGACTACCTCAGCCGGCGCGCATTGAGCATCGCGCGCACCGAGCAGCGCCTTGCCGTCGTGGGTATCTACAAGGCGCTGGGGGGTGGCTGGGAGGCCTGCGCGGGGGCGCGGCGCTGTGGTGTGGCTACCGACGATACCTCTCCAGGCGTGGCACGGCAGCGCGACAGTCGCTCCTGATCAGCCGCCGGCCTTCGCTCGACTGCCTGGGTCGAGGGCCGTGCGGCGCGTCCTCCGGTTATTTGGCGAACCCCGGGAGTACGGATTGCCTGGCGCGGATCACTCGTCCCTGTCCGCCTTATCGATAAGTCGGTTCCGAACTCTTTTTCGGTAGTTCATTCAGATGGATGAGTGAAGAGGGCAGATGGAAAGTATCTGCTCGGGAATTCAATGTTCAGAAGAGTGGGGAAGTATTACTTTCTCACTGTTCTTCAGGTACGTTCCGGCTGCCCGCCGTTTCTTATTGGATGAAGTCACTCCTGTGCCTCTGCGCTCGCGCCGCACGGAGAATATCGTCGAGAGGTTCCTCAATGGTGAGTGGAGCTGGCTGACGCGGTATCTCGGTTGTCGGGCGGAGTTGTTCTATATGTTCGAACTTGGCTTTGCTCGTTGTTTTAATTTTGCGGAATAACCTCTGGAACTATTCATATGAATTTTTGAAAGTTTGGTTTACCTGAGAGATTTATGAGTTGACCTTGTCACGATGGCAGGACTCATGGTTCGCAGGAGTCAACAAACCAGGAGGTTGCGATGTTTTCTTTCCATATTCCGAACATGACCTGCGGCGGTTGTGCCAAGACTGTCACCCGTATCCTCCACGGCGTCGATCCCCAGGCGCGCGTAGAGACCGATCCCCCTCGGCGCGAGGCCAGGGTCGAGAGCACTCTGGACAAGCACGCATTCCTCAAGGCGTTGAGCGAGGCCGGTTATCCGGAGGGCCGTTGAGTGCATGGGCATGACGCAGGCGTAGGGTCGGATAGTAGCGTTTCGCCCAGTGCCGGCAATAGGAAAATGATTTTCATTGAAGTCCGCGTCCATATGCCATCAATGGCGCTTGGCTATTGTGGAAAGAACTCTTTGGAATTTGTAAATCAATATTTCAGTCGGCCGCGAGGTGACAGTTATGTGAACGGCAAGAGGCGCTGACAGGAAACCCTAAAAGTTATTCTCCGATGGATTCGCAGGCCTTTAGCTCGGGGTTTTTCGCAGCGCATCCAGTGTTATCGAAGAGCACCTTTCGGCGAACTCCGTTGTCCGCCGACAAGGCCGCTGCATTGCTTGACCTTGCCACCGTGGCAAGCTTTACGGTCGCCCCGCACAACAACAAAAACAAGGGTGATCCAAATGACTTCAAATCCGTTACAGCAATGCTGCAATTCTTCCTCCGATATGAATATCCGCCCCCAGCGGACAATGTCGGAACCTGCCCGAAATGCATCGGTTCTCCTGGCTGAAGCCTTGAAACCGGGTGCCTCCCTGGACCAGATCACGCTCGCGCTCGAGGCGATTCTCGCGGTCACGGCCAAAGGCCTGGGCGGTGATGCTTCGGCTTACGCGCAGTACCAGGCGTTGCTCCTGGAACTGCACGTAGGCAGCGATCCGCATACGGAGCCGACCCGCCGCTGGATGGCGAGCCAGGTCTACCTGGTCGAGGATCGTTTCGCTCCCGAGCCGGCCGGTTTCAGCGCCGTCCCGGTGGAGGAGTTCCGCAAGAAGGTCGACGCCGAGATCGAGGCGCGCAGCCGGGTGCGCCATCCCATGTCGGTCCACCTGTTCCAGGGCACGCCGCCGGTCGAGGACGTGCGCTTCTTCCTGGAACACCATTGGGTCCGTTCCTACAACTTCTACAGTCTCCTGGCGGAGCTGGCCTTCCGCTTCGAAAACATCGAAGACGCCTCGGTGTTCTATCGCAACCTCTACGGCGAGGCCGGGGCGGAGACGCCGGAGCGCTCGCACCCCGCGTTGCTGTCCCACCTGATGACCTACTTCGACATTCCGCTGCGCATCGATTTCCCGGCGCTGCATCCGCTGGAGAAGGCCTACCTCAACAACCGTATCCGTTGCGTGCGGCACACCGATGTCGCCTGGGGCCTTGCGCTCCTGTACGCGGTCGAGTCGGTGAGCTGCGTCAACCACCGGCGCATCTACGAACTCCTGCAGCGCCTGGGCGTGCCCGAGCAACCCAGCGAGTTCCATCGCCTGCACGGCACCCAGGACGAGATCGATACCGAGGAGATGTGGGCGCTGATCGCCAAGTTCGCGCCGAGCGAAGACTTCCAGCGCAAGTTCATGCAGTCGCTGGCGCGCCACTTCGAAATCAACCGGGCCTACTTCGACCTGCTCTGGGAGCAGATGCAGGCGAATTCCCTGGCCATGGCCTGATGCCTATCCAGAACAAGAACAAGGAGTACAGGATGAATACCCGCAATTTTTCCCTGCCGCAGTTGCAGAACCTGCCCATCGATGAAGCACGCATCGTTGCCGATGCGCTGGCCGTCCACGCTACTTCCCGCCAGATCGATAGCGCCGCGAGCAAGCTGGCCGCGCTGGCCGAGGCAGGGCTCAAGGGCGACCGCCAGGCCTATGCCGCGTACCAGCAGTTGCTCTACGTCCTTTCGTTGAGCGACGACGTGGCGACCGCCCAGACCCGGCGTTGGCTGGCCCGGGCGATCTATCGCGTCGAAGAGCGTTTCATGCCCGCCGCCGATCTTTCCAGGGCGCTGTCCGAGGAGGATTTCCAGAAGCGTCTCGAACAGGAAATCGCCGCGCAGTCCCGCGAGCGGCACCCGATGTCGCAGTACGTGTTCTCCGGCTCGGCCTCCCGCGCGCAGCTCCAGGTGTTCCTCCGTCACCAGTGGTTCCGCACCTTCCGCCTGTACCGCGATGCGGCCGATCTGTTGGTCAACCTGACCGATGTGGACGAGGCCGCGGCGCTCGCGCGCTACCTCTATGGCGAGTTGGGCGAGGAAGACGAAAAGGGTTCGCATCCGCGCCTGCTGGCCAAGCTGCTCGAAGCCATCGGCCTGGAGGCGGACTTCCAGGCCGTCTCGACGATGCCCGAGGAAATCGCCTACCTGAACAATCGCGCCCGTGCCTTCCGGCATGCCGAGGTCGGTTGGGGGCTGGCGGTGTTCTACATCACCGAACTGGTCGTGCCGGGGAACCACGAAAAGCTCTATCGGGCCCTGCTCCAGGCCGGCCTGAGCGAGGACCAGGCGGAGTACTACAAGGTCCACATCAGCCTCGTACCGCCGCGGGCCAAGCGCGAATGGCAACTCATCGCGCGGCGGATTCCGGACGTGCAGTTCCAGAATGCGTTCCTGACCTCGCTATCGCAGCACTTCCGTGTGGAAAGGGCCTATTACGACGCGATCTGGGAAGAGATGCAGAGCGTCAAGTGACTTCCACCGGGACAAAGCGAGCACTCGAAAATGCCAAGTCACATTACGGAATCCCGTATACACGGGGGCGCCTACTCGTCCCCGGCATTCGCCGCGATCTTTTCCGATACCAACCAGGTGCGGAGGTGGCTGGATGTCGAGCGAGCCTTGGCGGCGACCCAGGCCGAGATGGGCATCATCCCCCACGAGGCGGCGCGGGAGATCGACCGCGCCGCCCAGGTGGAGCGCTTCGACCTCACCCAACTGGGCCGCGAAAGCCTGGAGACAGGGCACCTGCTGGTGCCTACCATCCGCGCCCTGGCGAGGTCGTGCGAGGGTAGCCGGGGGGAGTACGTGCACTATGGCGTGACCACCCAGGACATCCTCGACACCGGGCTGATGCTGCAGGTCAAGGAAGCCTGGGGCCATGCGCTCGGGCTCCTGCACTCGATCCGTGGCCATCTGCTGGCGCTTGCCCTGCGCCACCAGCACACGCCGATGGTTGCACGCACCCACGGGCAGCAGGCGCTGCCCACGACCTTCGGCTACAAGGTCGCCGTCTGGGTGGATGAAATCGACCGTCACCTGGCGCGCTTCGACGAAGCGCGCGAACGCGTCCTGGTCGGCAACCTGACCGGTGCCGTGGGAACCCTGGCGTCGTTCGGCGCCCAGGGCTTCGAGCTACAGCGGCGAACCCTGGCCAGGCTTGGCCTCGGCGCGCCGTCGACCAGTTGGCACAGCGCCCGGGACCGGGTGCTGGAGGTTGCCGGGTTGCTGGTCCAGGTGTCGGTGACGCTGGGCCGGGTGGCGAACGAGATCTACCACCTGCAGCGCAGCGAAATCGACGAGGTACGCGAGGGCAGCCGGCCGGGACAGGTGGGCAGCAGCACCATGCCGCACAAGCGGAACCCGTCGTCGGTCGACCTGGTCAGCGCGCTGTCGCGGCTGGTGCGGGCGCAGATGGTGGCGCTCACCGATGCCGCGTTCCAGTTGCACGAGCGCGACGGCA
Organism: Pseudomonas sp. YA1; assembly: GCF_058680555.1. NCBI lineage: Bacteria > Pseudomonadati > Pseudomonadota > Gammaproteobacteria > Pseudomonadales > Pseudomonadaceae > Pseudomonas > Pseudomonas sp. YA1. The sequence goes on along the minus strand of NZ_JBZWBG010000002.1, from coordinate 73,799 downwards.
CCGCCTGGCGCATCGAGTGGGCGGCGTTGCCGGAGCTGTTCGTCTACGCCGGCGCCTTGCTGACCCGCATGGAGGCGGTGCTGGCCGAGGGGCTCGAGGTGCGCGAGGAACGCATGCGCACCAACCTCGACCTCCTGGGTGGGCTGATCCTGTCGGAGCGGGTCATGCTCGCGCTGGCGGGGCAGTTCGGCAAGCAGACCGCCCACGAACTGCTCCATGAGATAACCCAGGCCTCCCAGCGGCAGGGCGTTCCGTTCCGCGAGGCGCTGCTCGGGCAGCCAAGGTTGCGCGGCTGTTTCAGCGCCGAGGCGCTCGAAGAACTGCTCGACCCCGTCGGCTACGTCGGCCTCGCCGCGGAGATGGTCGACCTGGTCGCCGGCAAACCACGAACCGGCGCGTCGGGCGACAGGCCCGAAGGCGCCGCCTCTTCCCAAGGAAATACCGGTCAGTCCCAGTACGTGATGGAGGATAGGTGATGGATGCTGAATCGCTGGAAATGCTTGCCCGTTCCTCGTGCACCGCGCATCCGCAGAGCTTCGGCGGCGCACCGGCCGAGTCGTCCTGCAAGCACGAACACAGTCACATCGTTGACTCTAAAACCCATGGCGGAGGCTACGCCGGTCCGGTGAGCCGACGGATCTTCTGTAGCCACTGCCGCCTGCAACGCTGGCTCGACGTGGAGGCGGCGCTGGCGCTGGCGCAGGCCGATGTCGGCGTCATTCCGCCCGAGGCCGCGCTGGAGATCGCGAAGGCCGCCAGGCTTTCGGCCGTCGACCTGCAGCAGATCGCCGACGGCGTGGCCAGCACCGGGCACTCGCTGATGCCCCTGCTGGGTGCGCTGCAACGGAACTGCAGCCCCAGCGCGCGCGAGTACGTGCATTTCGGCGCGACCACGCAGGATATCCAGGACACCGCGCAGTCCCTGGAAATGCGCGATGTGCTGGATGAAACGGAGCGGGCGCTGGACATCCTCCTGGACCGGCTCTCGGTGCTAGCGAGCGGGACCCGCAATGCGCTGATGGTCGCCAGGACCCACTCGATCCCGGCGTTGCCAACCACCTTCGGGCTGAAGGTGGCCGGCTGGATCGACGAGTTGCTGCGTCACCGCGAACGCCTGGGCGAGGCGCGCAAGCGGATCCTGGTGGTGCAACTGTTCGGCGGCGTGGGCACGATGGCCGCCTTCGGCGACGAGGCCATGCTCCTGCTCGAAAGCTTCGCGCGGCGGCTGTCGCTGGACGTGCCGCTGGCGGGTTGGCACGTGTCCCGCGACCGGGTTACCGAGTTCGTCAGTACCCTGGCCATGGTCACCGCGTCCCTGGCGCGGATCGCCGACGAGATCCGCACCCTGAACCGCTGGGAGATCGGCGAGCTGGAGGTGGGCTGGACGCAGCAGCAGATCGGTAGCAGCACCATGCCCCACAAGCGCAATCCGGAAGGCTGCGAGCAGGTCGTGGTGCTGGCCCGGCTGGCCAAGGCCCAGGTCCTGCTCGCGCTGGACGCCATGATCCTCGAGCACGAGCGGGACTACCGCGGCACGCGCCTGGAATGGTGTGCGGTGGCGGACGTTTCCCACTATGCGCTGATGGCGCTGTCGCTGCTGACCGACACCATCGACGGGCTCACGGTCCACGACGAGACCATGGCGCGGACGGCGAATGCATACAGCGATGCGATCTGTACCGAGGCGTTCGTCTTCGAGATGGCCAAGCAACTGGGCAAGAGCAGCGCTTACGAAATCATCTTCGAGATCACCCAGGCCTGCCAGCGCAAGCGGATTCCGATGCGCCAGGCGCTCGAGTCGGATCCGCGGGTGGGCGCCGTCATGCCGAAGGAAACCCTGGCCAGGCTGTTCGAGCCGCGGACCCATCTCGGCATGGCCGGGACCATCGTCGACAAGGTGCTGGACAAGGTCGCCAGCCACCACTGAATCACCCGCCGCCAGAGGCGGCGGTACTGCACATCAATGGAGAACAAGAATGACAAAGGCTAACGAGATCGAAACCGCGAAGGTCAAGCAGTTTTCAGCGCGGATCATGGAGGACTACGGCAATACCCTGCGCGGCGCGATGCTCTACATCGGCGACCGCCTGGGGCTGTTCAAGGCGCTCGCCCATGGCCAATGGGTGACCCTGGAGGAGCTGGCGCAGCAGACCGGCTACACCACCCGCTACCTGCGCGAATGGCTGGGCAGCATGGTCACCGGCAACTACCTGGCCTACGATCCGCAGAGCAGGAGCTATCGGTTGCCGGCCGAGTTCGTCCCGGTGCTCGCCGACGAGGACTCGCCTTATTTCGCCGGCGGGATCATCCAGTTGAGCGTGCCCTTCGTGAGCATGGCGCCGAAGATCATCGAGGCCTTCCGCTGCGGCGGCGGTTGCCCCGAGGAATCCTTCCCGCTGGAAACCTGGGAAGGCATGGAGCGCATGACCATGCCCTGGTACAAGCACTTCCTCGTGCAGCACTGGATCCCTTCGCTGGATGGCGTCAAGGAAAAGCTCCAGGCGGGTGGCAGCGTGCTCGATTTCGGCTGCGGCAGCGGGCTGGCCGCGATCATGATGGCCAAGGCGTTCCCCGAAGCCCAGGTCTATGGCTGTGACTTCCACGCGCCGTCCATCGAACGCGCGCGGGCGAACGCCGAGGCCGCGGGGGTCGGCGACCGGGTGCGCTTCGAGGTCAGCGATTCCGATGCGCTGGCGGGCAAGAAGTTCGACTTCGTCACGACCTTCGTGGTCATCCACGACGCGACCGACCCGCAGCAGATGATGAAGGACCTGCGCGAGTCGACCGCCGACGATGGGACCTACCTGATGGTGGAACTCAACCTGTCGCAGGAACTGCACGAGAACATGAACCTGTTCGGTCGCGTGATGTACCCGCAGAGCACGCTGTATTGCATGACCTGTTCGCTGTCCCACGGCGGCGAGGGCCTCGGCGCCTTCATGGGCGAGGACCGCGCGCGGCAGATGGCCGAGGCCGCCGGCTTCAGTCGCTTCCGCAAGGTGCCTTCGGAGTGGCCGCCGCTGCCGGCGCTGTTCGAACTGCGACCCTGACGGCGTTATCCGGGACGGCCGGGACGGCAACCGTCGGATAGCGGTTGCCGTGGCCGCCGCCCGGCGCGTGCCGGCTGGGCATGGCGGTCTCGGCTCGATCGCACTGGTGTTCAGGCCCGCTTCGGCGGGCTTTTCATGGCCGCCGGAAAAACGAAGCCCCGCCAATTGCGGGGCTTGCTTGCGGTGTGGACGGCGCTGCTCACAGGTCGAAGTCGTAGTCCGACAACTGGCGCTGCAGGCGGCGTTCTTCCAGCAGGTTGTCGATGATGCGACGCTTGGTCAGGTTGGTCTTGGCCACCTCGACGCTGGTTTCCTCGCCGTCATCCTCTTCAACGCCGGCTTCGTCGTCGATCTCGAGTTCTTCTTTGGCTTTTGCCATGACATTCACTCCAACTTATGGGGTGGTAATGGCGCACCTTATAGCGACAAAGCCGTGGCTGGTAAAAAAGATTTTTTCAATCGTAAAGATAGGATTTCGAATAGTTGATCAATCGTCTGAAGTCTTGTGCTTGTATTCGCACAGGTCCTCGATCCGGCAGCTTCCGCATTGCGGCTTGCGCGCCTTGCAGACGTAGCGGCCATGCAGGATCAGCCAGTGGTGGGCATCGAGCAGGTACTCGCGCGGCACGAACTTCAGCAGTTTCTTCTCCACCTCCAGAACGTTCTTTCCCGGTGCTATGCCGGTGCGGTTGGCGACGCGGAAGATATGCGTGTCCACCGCCATGGCCAGTTGCCGGAAGGCGGTATTGAGCACCACGTTGGCGGTCTTGCGGCCAACCCCGGGCAGGGCTTCGAGGTCCTCGCGGTTGTCGGGGACCTGGCCGCCGTGCTTTTCGATGAGGATGCGGCAGGTTTCGATGACGTTCTTCGCCTTGCTGTTGTAGAGGCCGATGGTCTTGATGTACTCCGACAGCCCCTCGACGCCGAGGGCGTGGATCGCCTCGGGGGTGTTGGCCACCGGATAGAGGCGGGCGGTGGCCTTGTTCACCCCGACGTCGGTGGCCTGGGCGGAGAGGATCACCGCGATGAGCAGTTCGAAGGGGGTGGTGTAGGCCAGTTCGGTCCTTGGCTCGGGGTTGTCTTCGTGCAGTCGGCGGAAGATCTCCGCGCGCTTGGCGGCATTCATTCAATCACTCCGGTGACGCGGACGCGCTGGCGCTGGGTGGCGGGTACGTCGCCCGCCTGCACCTTGGCGCGTTCCGCCAGGCTTTCATCGATACGGTTCTTCAGGGCGATCAGCAGGCCGAGCATGATGAACGCGCCCGGCGGCAGGATCGCCAGCAGGAAGCCCTGGTACTGCGGGAACGGCTGGATCTTCCAGTCCGCCGCCGCCGGGCCGAACAGCAAGTGCATGTCGGCCAGCAGGGTACCCTGGCCGAGCAGCTCGCGCAGGCCGCCGAGGACCAGCAGGACCAGGGCGAAGCCGAGGCCCATCAGCAGTCCGTCGAAGCTGGCGCGCAGCACGCCGTTCTTCGCCGCGAAGGCCTCGGCGCGGCCGAGGATCACGCAGTTGGTGGTGATCAGCGGGATGAAGATGCCGAGGACCTGGTACAGCTCGTAGGTCCAGGCCTGCATCAGCAGTTCGATGCAGGTGGTCAGCGCGGCGATGATCATGACGAACGCCGGCAGCCGGATCGCCTCGCTCACCGCGCCGCGCACCAACGATACCGCGGCATTGGAGCAGGCCAGCACGAGCATGGTGGCCAGGCCCAGGCCGAGGGCGTTGACCGTCGAGTTGCTGGTGCCCAGCAGCGGGCACAGGCCGAGCAACTGGACCAGACCCGGGTTGTTGCGCCACAGGCCGTTGCGGGCGATCTCGCGGAAATCTTGTTCACTCATGTCCGGCAGCCTCTTCGGGGGCGAGCAGGCGTTCGCGGTTGGCGTCGAAGTAGCGCAGCGCCTTGTGCACGGCGCGGACCACGGCGCGCGGGGTGACGGTGGCGCCGGCGAACTGGTCGAACGTACCGCCGTCCTTCTTCACCGCCCAGCCGGCGTCCGCCGGATCGCCCAGGCTCTTGCCGTCGAAACCGTGCACCCAGGGACTCTTGGCCAGTTCGATGCGGTCGCCGAGGCCGGGGGTTTCCTTGTGCGCGACGACCCGTACGCCGAGCAGCCGGCCCTGGGCGGTGACCCCGACCAGTAGCTGGATGGCGCCGCTGTAGCCATCCGGCGCGCTGGCCTGGAGGATCACTGCGCTGGCCTGGCCGTGCAGGCGGGCGACATAGGCCGGACGCGGCGCATCCAGGCCGAGCAGCTTCGGCGCGAAGGTTGGCACCTGGCTGTCCAGCGGATGGTTGTCGTAGCTGCCCGGCGGCAGCAGTTCCAGCAGGGCGTGGCCGCGCGCCTCGCGCTGGGCTTCGGCGATGCGCGCTTCGGTGAATTGCTGCACCAGTGCTACCAGGCCCACTCCGACCAGGGCGAAGAGCCCGAGCAGGAGGGCATTGCGCAGCATCGAACGGCGAGTCGCGGCGTCCATCAGTCGCCTACCTTGAAGCCGCGCTCGGCCTTGCGATGGCCGTAGGTGCGCGGCCGGGTGTAGTAGTCGATGGTCGGCGCCGCCAGGTTCATCAGCAGCACGGCGAACGCCACGCCATCGGGATAGCCGCCCCAGGCGCGGATGACGTAGGTGAGGACGCCGACGCCGAGGCCGAAGACCAGCCGCCCGCGATTGCTGGTGGCGCCGGACACCGGGTCGGTGACGATGAAGAAGGCGCCGAGCATGGTCGCCCCGCTGAACAGATGGAACAGTGGCGAGCCATGGGAATCGGAGCCGGAACCATTCCAGAACAGCAGGCTCATGGCGAACAGGCCGGCGAGCATGCCCAGCGGCGCGTGCCAGGTGAACAGCCGGCGCCAGAGCAGGAACAGGCCGCCGAGGAGGAACGCCAGGTTGACCCACTCGCTGCCGGCGCCGCCGAGATGGCCGAAGGCCGGGTTGCCGGCGAACAGCTCGTCGACGGTCAGGCTGCGGTCGGTCTGCAGCACGTCGAGGGCGGTGGCGTGGGCCCAGGCGTCCGGCCGGGTAGCGAGGCCGAGGAATTCGCGGAGGCTGTCGGGCAGGCCGAGGGCGCTGTCCGGCGAGGGCCAGCGGGTCATTTCCAGGGGAAACGAGACCAGCGCCACGACGTAGCCGAGCATCGCCGGGTTGAACGGGTTCTGCCCGAGGCCGCCGTACAGGTGCTTGCCGAACACCAGGGCGAAGAAGGTCGCCACCAGGGTCAGCCACCAGGGGGCGTAGGGCGGCAGGGCGACGGCCAGCAACAGGGCGGTGACCAGCGCGCTGCCGTCCTTGAGGAACACCCCCGGCGGACGTTTGCGCAGGGCCAGCATGGCGGCCTCGCAGGCCAGCGCGACGAGGCTGGCCCAGGCCAGGTTGAGCAGGGTGCCCGGGCCGTACAGCCAGGTCAGCGTCAGCAGGCCGGGGACGCAGGCGCCGAGCACCAGGCGCATGATCGCCGGGGTACGGTTGGAGCCGCGGGCGTGGGGCGAGGTGGGGCGGGGCAGGGCCATGGTCACTCCGTACCGTGTTCGGTCAGGGCGCGCTCGGCGGCGCTCAGGCGCGCGCGGGCGGCGGCGAGTGCGGCGGGGTCGGCGTTCGCCAGGCGTTCGAGCTTCTTCAGGGCGGCGCGGGCGTAGGCCAGCTCGGTCTTCAGCTCGCGGGTGCGTGGGTCGACCGGGCGCTTGTCGATCCGCACCAGCTCCGGCGCCGGCTTGCCGCAGGCGTCCTCGGCGGCATGCAGGTCGCGCTCGGCGGCTTGCAGCTCGCCGCGCAGGCGTTCCAGCTCGCTGTCCATCACCCCGGCCTGCTCGGCCTTCTTCAAGGCCGCGCGCTTGCCGACCAGGGCGATCTTCGCACGCTTCAGCGCCGCCTGGCCGTCGTCGCGGGGCGCCGCGGGCTTCGGCGCGTGACGCTCGAGGCGGACCAGGGTGGTTTCGCAACGCTCGACCTCGGCGCGCAGTTCGTCGAGGGTCGCCCGCTGTTCGGCGCCGGGCGCTTCGCCGAAGGCCTTTTCCGAGCGCTTGAGCTGGGCGCGGGCCATGGCGGCCTGGGCCTTGGCCTTCTTCAGTTCGGCTTCGTCGTCGAGCGCGGCAGGCGGTGCGCTGGGTAGGTCGCGCGGCAGGCAGGCTTCGGCATCGGCCAGGGCCTTGTCGGAGGCCTCGGCGGCGGCGCGCAGTTCCGCGACCAGGCCGTGCTGTTCCGGGGTGTCGTGGCTGAGCAACTGTTTCTCGGCCTTCTTCAGGGCCACCCGCGCCATGCTCGCTTCGATCTTCAGCCGTTTCAGCCGTTCGCTGCCGCTACCGGCCTGCTTGCGCGCCCTGGCCCGCTCGATCGCCGCCTGCACCGGGTCGACCGCCGTGGCGGGGGCGGCTTCCTCGCGCTCGGTCTGGGCGGCGCGCGCCCGCGCGGCCTTCTCGGCGCGTTGGGCGCGTTCTGCGGCCCGGCGTTCCTCGTCGCGGCGCAGGCGAGCCTGGCGTTGCTCGAAACGCTCGCGGGACTGTTCGGCCTTCAGCAGCTTCTGCCGCTGCTCGCGGATTTCCGCCTTGGACGCGCGGTAGTACTGCACCAAGGGAATGCTCGACGGGCAGACGTAGGCGCAGGCGCCGCATTCGATGCAATCGAACAGGTTGTGGGCGAGCAATTGCTCGTGCTCGTCGCCCAGGGCGAAGAAATGCAGTTGTTGTGGCAGCAGGCTGACGGGGCAGACCCGGGCGCAGTCGCCGCAGCGGATACAGGGCATGGCCGGCACTGGTTCCGGCAGCTCCGTGGCATCGCCGGCGAGCAGGCAGTTGCAGGTCTTGATCAGCGGCACCGAGAGATCGGGCAGGGCGAAGCCCATCATCGGCCCGCCCATCAGCACGCGTTCCAGGCGTCCCTCGGCGAGGCCGGCGAACGCCAGCAGCTCGTGCACCGGCGTGCCGATCAGCGCCTCGACGTTCATCGGCCGCTCCAGGGCGCCGCCGGCGAGGGTGGTGATCCGCGAGATCAGCGGCCGACCGAGGACGACGGCATCGTGCACGGCGGCCAGGGTGCCGACGTTCTGGCACAGGATGCCGATGTCCGCCGGCAGGCCGTCCGCGGGGACTTCCCTGCCGGTGAGCAACTGGATCAGCTGGCGCTCGCCGCCCGAGGGATAGCGGGTCGGCAGGGCGACGATGCGATAGGGCCGTTCACCGAGGGCGGCGCCGAGGGCGGCGATGGCTTCCGGCTTGTCGTCCTCGATGCCGACCAGCACCTCTTCGGGGCGCAGGATCTGCACCAGGATATCGATGCCGCTCAGCACCTGCGTGGCGCGCTCGCGCATGAGCAGGTCGTCGGCGCTGATGTAGGGCTCGCATTCGGCGCCGTTCACCACCAGCGTATGGATCTTGTCCGCCGGGCGCGCGGCGAGCTTGGCGGCGGTGGGGAAGCCGGCGCCGCCGAGACCGCCGATGCCGGCCGCGCGGATACGTTCGAGCAGCGCCAGCGGGCTTTCGGCGCGGAAGTCCGGGCAGGGATGCAGCTCGGTCCAGCGCTCCAGGCCGTCGCTGGCGATGACGATGGCCGGCGCGGGAAGACCGGAGGCATGCGGATAGGGGTGTGCGCCGATCGCCACCACGGTCCCCGAGGTCGGGGCATGCAGCGCGGCGCTGACGGTGCCGTCCGGGAGGGCGATGGTCTGGCCTTTGAGCACGGCCTGGCCGACTTCCACGCAAGGCCGCGCCGGCGCGCCCATGTGCTGGCCGAGCGGCACGATGTAGCGCTGCGCCAGCGGCGCCTGCTGGATCGGCAGGGCGGTGGAGCGCTCCTTGTTGGCCGGCAGGCAGAGGCCACCGGGGAAGGCGTGCAGGGCGCTCATGCCGCTCGCTCCCGGTCGCTGGCGATCAGTCGCGGCGACGGCTGCGGCCATTTCCAGTGGCGCACGTCGTCTGGGGTTTCGCGCATCTCGATGCAGTCCACCGGACAGGGCTCCAGGCACAGGTCGCAACCGGTGCATTCGTCGGCGATCACCGTGTGCATCAGCCGTGCGGCGCCGACGATGGCGTCCACCGGGCAGGCCTGGATGCACTTGGTGCAGCCGATGCATTCGGCCTCGCGGATGTAGGCTACCCGCGGCGGGGTTTCCTCGGCGGCGTCGAGCGGCTCGGGCTCCAGGTCGAGCAGGTCGGCGAGGGCGCGGATGGTCGCTTCGCCGCCCGGCGGGCACTTGTTGATCTTGTCGCCGGCGGCGATCGCCTCGGCGTAGGGCTTGCAGCCGGGGTAGCCACACTGGCCGCACTGGGTCTGCGGCAACAGGGCGTTGACCTGCTCGGCGACCGGGTCGCCCTGGACGCGGAAGCGCACCGCCGCATAGCCGAGCAGCGCACCGCCGGCCAGGCAGATCGGCAGCAGCGCGCCGATCGCCAGGAACACGCCGTTCATGGCCGGACCAACCCGCTGAAGCCCATGAACGCCAGCGACATCAGGCCGGCGGTGATCATGCCGATGGCCGCGCCGCGGAACGGCGCCGGCACGTCGGCGATGGCGATGCGCTCGCGCAGGGCGGCGAACAGCACCAGCACCAGGGAAAAGCCCAGCCCGGCGCCGAAGCCCTGGGTAGTGGCCTGGAGGAAGCCGTATTCAGCCTTGTTGGCGTTGAGCAGGGCGACGCCGAGGACGATGCAATTGGTGGTGATCAGCGGCAGGAAGATGCCGAGCACCCGGTACAGCAGCGGGCTGGTCTTCTTCACCAGCATCTCGGTGAACTGCACCACCACCGCGATCACCAGGATGAAGCCGATGGTGCGCAGGTACTCCAGGTCCAGCGGGCGCAGCACGTAGCGTTGCAGGATATGGCTGCACATCGCCGCCAGGGTCAGGACGAAGGTGGTGGCGAGGGACAGGCCGATGGCCGTCTCGATCTTCCGCGACACGCCCATGAACGGGCACAGGCCGAGGAACTGCACCAGGACAAAGTTGTTGACCAGGATGGCACTGACCAGGATCAGGGCGAGTTCAGTCATACGCGAAGCATTCGTTGCAGGGCCGGGGCCGTCGGGGAAATCCCCTATTATCGGGTGGGATTGCCCTGCAAGGCTAGCGTACCTTCGCAGTTTGGCATGGCAACCCAGTCAGTCGCAGGCGCCGCCAGGACCCATGGTCCATGGCGGAGGCTCGTGCAAGTGCCCGCGATGTGGGTTTCAGCGCGCCAGCCGCTGCTCGATGCTTTGGCTCAGGGCCTTCAGGCGGGGCAGTACTTCTTCGGGGGGCGGGGTGTAGTCGGTGAGGTCGTCGGTGCCTTTCTGGAAGGTCTGCACCTGGATCGCTACCAGCGGATCGAGGGTGCCGCCTGTATGGGCCAGGCCGAACCAGGCGCGTTCCCGTTCGCCGGAGTCGGGGCGCGGGTCGAGGCGCCAGCCTTCGAAGGCGGCCAGGCGCTTGCCGATGTGGAGGCTGTCGAGCAGCGCGCTTTTTTTCCATTTCTGCCGGTCGTAGCCGGGACGGAAGTCGCTGTCGTAGAGGCCGCTGGTGGGACGGGTCTGCCAGGGATCGTTGGCCGAGGCGGTGAGCAGGCTGAAGATCACGTTGGGCGTGCGGGTGAAACGCAGGCTGTTCTTCAGTTCGTAGGCGGTCTTGCCGTCGTCGGCGATAAAGCCGTAGGGGAAGCAGATGCCCGGTTCGTTCGGCACTTCGTAAAGCTCGCGGGTGCGGAAACGGGCGATTAGGTCCTTGATGCGCTGGGCGGAGTTCTCGGTCGGCTTGGAGAAGGTGAAGTAATAGACCCGCTGGTTGCGCCAGAGCAGGACATGGAAGGGGATATTCTTGCTGCCAAGGATATGGGAGTCGGGGATGCCGAGATCGTGTTCGTAGATCTTGGCGAGAGGAATCTTGGCCTCCATTTCTGCGATTCCTTTTTTTATCCGTTCAATACTTTTCTCTTCGCTCTTGTTTTTTTGGAGCGTACTTATTGCTTTCTTATCTAGTTTTATGTTTTCTCTAAGATGGTCTTGGTATATTTCTGCTGTTCCTTTTATGTAGTTTGAGGCGTTATGGAATTCATTTTTATCAACCTTTTCGGAAACGTAAAAAATCATACTGTCGTAGTCATAGCTGCCGTTGTCACCTACGGCGGTCACCTCGGCGGTAAAGTTATGCCCCCCCCCTTTGGATATCTGCCAGACTCGTGAGGCATCATAAGTTGCCCACTCCATCTCCTCCGGTATCTCGAAGGTCATTCGACCCAGACACTCCTGGTATTTACTTGAGGGGGCTTCTGCCCAAGTTATATTCGAGCTGCTCAATAGGATAAGACCCATCAAAACCCTTTTCATGTGCGATGCTTTCCTTGTGCCGAGCTATCTCCATTCATGGCGACCTGGGTGGGAAGCGATCTGCTGTCCTGATGTGCCAGGATGCTTAGATTCAAGCCAGAATCATTGCGCTCACCACGGGTCCAACTGGTTGGTAGAGCCGTGATGAAACCGGAAACCCCGTTGGGTGGTGGGAAGGTTTTCACCGAAGTGAGATTAGATGAGCGCCAGAAGATTTCCTGATATGGCATCGGCTCCATCAGTTGTCCGCCCGCCCTTAACTCGCCAGGTTTTCTGTATGCCCAGGTTGGCCATATGGAGGCGGGAAATCCGTCCTCAAATCCTTTAGGCGGCTCTGGAGTCAGTTGCAGTTGAGTCTGGCTGATATTTTGGGGAATAAAATTGAAAGTCCGTTCATAGGCACGAGTATTCTCCTTGGCTAATGTTTGTATAGCTTCCCAGGCCTCTTGAGCCGCCGGGATGGACAGATAAGCACTCAACTCGCTGGCCGGCTTGACGAAACCGCCTGGCCCCTGGCTCAAGCCAAAATGCTTCTTCCACAAATTCACCCGCAACTGGTGGATGGCCTTGCCGACGATGGCGTCGTTCTTGCCGTCCAGCCTGACCGTCAGCGGCTCGCTGTCGCGCACCATCACCGCCAGCTCGGAGTCGCGCTCGCCTTGCAGGCTGCGGTCGTTGATATTGGCGCTGCCGAGGATGGCCACCCGGTCGTCGGCGATCAGCAGCTTGCTGTGCACGTAGATCTGTTCGGTGACCACCCGCCCGCCGAGCACCGCCCAGGTGCGCAGGTTGAGCAGGGTCAGGTAGCGGCTCCAGTCCTGCTGTTCGTAGACCGGGCGACCGCGAGCGTCCTTGCGCTCGATGATTTCCCGGGCCTGGGCCGGGTCGGACTTGCCTTCCAGGGCCTTGAGCGCCATCTGCCGCTGAATGCGCTTGACCAGGCTCTGTTCGCCGAACACCAGGCTCTGCTGGGTCAGGTGCACCTGGTGCATGATGTTCGGCACGTTCAGCGCGCCCTCCGGGTGCACCGGCAGGACCAGGTAGACGTGGAACGGGTGCTCGCGCTGGATGGCCCGTTCGATGCGCCGCGCCAGGGCTTCGCCGATCTCGTTGAGCAGGCCGTGCTGGGCCTCGCCGAGCTTGTGGGTGAGCCAGCCCTGGGCGTTCACGCCCCACATGGCGAGCATCGACTTGAGGAACTGGCGGGCCTCGGTGCCAGGCTCCTGGGCGATCTTCTCCACTTCGGCCCAGTCCAGCAGCCAGAGGTCGCGCTGCTCCAGGGCTTCCTCCAAGCGTATCCGGACGACGAAGTCGCGTCGCAGGCTGCCAACGTCGCGCAGACTGGCCATGGGGCCTGAAAGGGGCAGATCCTTGAAAACTTCGCCTTCCTTGCCGAACTCGCTCTGGAAGAACTGGTTCTCGATATAGATGAACTGCTGCGCCCCGGAAATCGCCAGGAGCATGGCGTCCTTGCAGTTGCTCTGGACTCCTTCGGTGGAGACGCCGACCTGCAAAGGCAGGTTCACTCCCGCGCCGAGGCGGCCGGCCTGCTCCTGTTCGAGCATGCGCGCCGCGGCGCTGCGCAGTACCTGTACGGTCATGCCGCCGCGGCGCACCTCCGGCTCTTGCGGCAACTGTTCCGGCGCGTTGATCCAGCAGGGCGTGGGTGGGTCCAGTTCGAGCCGGAGGTTGCGCTTCTCGTCCAGGTAGTTCTCCAATCCCGCGGCGGCGGCCAGGCTGTTCAGCCACTTCATCACGGCTTCCAGGGCGCTGCGTACCAGCGCCGTATCCTGTAGCGCCGGCGTCTTGGCCAGGTAGGCCTGCTGGCCGTTCCAGCGGTCGATGAAGTTGCGCGCCAGGTCGTACACCGACGGCCCTTCGATGCGGCAATGCACATCCTGCCAGGGCATGCGCGGCTGGTCGGCGGCCAGCCGGGCGTTGTCCGGCGAGGCCAATGGCTGAGGCGCTTCGTCCAGGTAGCGATAGGGTTGCTGGTGGCCTCCGGCGCGAGCCTGCAACAGCCTGTGGAGTGTCCAGAACAGCGAGCCGGCCAACTCGCCGGCCTTGCCGCTCAGGTTCTGCGGGATATCTTCGAAGCCCTTGCCGCTGATCAGGGTCAGGACCTGGCCCAGTTCGGTTTCGCTCATCCACTGGTTGATCAGGAGCAGGCTCTTGATCCGCAGGGCTTCCGGCAGGTTGAGCGCGGCCGTGCGCAGTTCCTCCAGCCAGGCGCGCAGGCGGCGTTCGAGTTCAGGCTCGATGGGCAGGGCGTCGAGGTTGTCGGCGATCAGGTTGGCAATGGCGCGGATGCTGCTGGCGACCATCTGCCGCCTGAGCGCATCGAGCCGTTCGAAGCCTTCGTCCAGGCCTTCTTTCGAGCTGTTGTAGGCGCGGCCGAGCCATTGCAGGGAGGGCAGCATCGGGCTGCGGAACAGGTCGGAAAGGTAGGCGGCGCCGTTGAGGGCGCGGGCGCGGCTGGGTGCGAGGGGAATGCTCAGCAGCGGTTCGTCGCTGGCGGCGATGTGCGGGAAGGGCGACAGGCGAAGGGTGGGCGCATGCAGCGTCAGGCTGGCGAGCGGCCTGGAAAGGTCGAACAGGGTGGCCATCATCAGGCCCATGGAGCTGACGTGTTCGTCCTCCGCCATCCAGCCAAGATGCGGTAGGCCGGGATTATAGGCGTCGTTGCCCCGGCGCCCGGAGGCGTCGAGGCTGAAATCGTTGTCGTCGCGACGGCCATAGGCAAGGTCGATCCCGCCGACATAGCCGATGCGGTTGTCGATCACCACGGATTTCTGGTGGTGGGAGAAGGCGACGCCCAGTCCCTGCATGTCGCTCTGCTGGATCGCCGGCGTACAGAAGGCGCGCGCGCCGCCCTCGAGTCCGGCGTTGAGCTGGAACACCGCGAGCATGGTTTCGAAGTCATAGGTGCCGAGGCTGCCGGAAGGGCTGAGCCAGGGCATCACGTAGACCTTCAGCGCGGGCGAGCGCTCCAGCGCCTGGCGCAGGCACTGCCAGAGGCTGCGGCGGCCGTCGAGGAGGACGTCGTAGTTGACCTGCCAGCCGGTGATGAAGATGCTCGAACTGGCGCTGTCGAGGGCGCTGGCCAGGTCGCTGAAGTAGTCCCGGCCGGTGGTGAAGAAGCGGACCCGGTTACCGGCCCGCTTTTCGGAAAAGAGGTTGGACCCCTTGATGAAACAGCCCGGTGCGGAAATGGCTACGCAGGGGCTGCCATCCTGCTGGTTGATCTGGTTGAGTTCCTTTTCGTGGAGGCCGTTGTAGGGCTTCTTCTGCAACATGGATCAGTCCTTGGCCAGTAGGTGGGAATAAAGGTCGCCTTCGCAGCAACTGTCGAGCTTGCCGCGCTGGTGTTCGAGCGGGGTGGGCGCGCGCTGGCCGCCCAGGGTGTCATGGAAGTCCAGCGCGCCCAGCGCGTGGCGCGTGGCGTCCCAACCCTCACGCTCCCGATGCGGACGGATGCCTATTCGTTGCCCCGGATACACCAGCCAGACATCGCCAGGCGCACGCTCGCAGGCGTTCGATAGCTGACGCTGTTGAGTGTCGTCCAGCACCAACCGTCCCTTCTCGTCGCTCTCGCCTTCCAATACCAGGTTGTGCTCCTTACCCTGGACGATGCGCCAGGGCGTATGAATCAAGGGGAATCCTTCGTCTCCGGGAATATCCTGCAAACGGATATCGAAGCGGTATTCGCCGTTCTGCTTCGGATCGCTGGCGTGGAGACCGGCGTTGGCGGGTTGTAGCGGGCGTCCTGCGACATCGGCGTCCGCCGCCCCCGGCGTCAACGGCATCTTGATCGCGATCCCCGAGCCGCTTCCCGGTGCGCCGCCTGCATTGATCCGTGCCAGCGGGCCGCTGATGGCGATGCCGCTTGCGTCAAGCCGGATGAAGCTGCCGCCGGCCTTCACCGTCAGTTCGCTGTCGGCCTCGATCACCATCTTCTGCCCGGCCTTCAGGTGGATCTCGCGCCCGGCCCTGGCCAGGTAGGCACGACCGAGCTTCACGTGCTGGCTGTCGCCGACCGTCAGATGGTCATCGGCCTTCAGCTCGACCTTGCGCTCTCCGTGCACGGTGTGATGCTCCTCGGCCTTGAACTCGCTGTAGCTGTTCGCCTCCACGGTGTCGTGGCGTTCGTGGCCGACGCGGATCTTCTGGTCGTGCTCGATGTTCTCGTCCCAGTCGCGCTGGGCATGGACGAAGATCTGTTCCTGGCCCTTGCGATCCTCGATGCGCAGCTCGTTGTAGCCACCGCCGCCAGGGCTGCTGAGGCTCTTGAAGACGCTGCGGGTCTGGTTCGCCGGCAACTCGTAGGGCACCGGGTGGGCGGCGTGGTAGACGCAGCCGCTGACCAGCGGCTGGTCGGGATCGCCTTCGAGGAAGTCCACCAGCACTTCCATGCCGACCCGCGGAATGACGATGCCGCCATAGCCGTTGCCGGCCCAACCGCTGGCTACGCGCAGCCAGCAACTGCTCTTGTCGTCGCCCTGGCCCTCGCGGTCCCAGTGGAACTGCACCCTGACCCGGCCGTAGCGGTCGCAGTGGATTTCCTCGCCTGGCGGGCCGGTCACCACCGCGGTCTGGCTGCCCAGCACGCGCGGCTTCGGGTGCTCCAGCGGCGGGCGGAAGAACACCTCCCAGGGCGTGGCGAGGAAGCGGTTGCGGTAGCCCTGCTGGAAGTCGTCCGTGCTGGCCGACGTGTCGGAGGTAACGTTCTCTTCCAGCACCTGCGGCTGCTTGCCTTCGTGGAAGACTTCGCTGAGCAGCCACAGGTCGTTCCACTCCGCGCGCGGGTGCTCGGCGATCTCCAGGAAATGCCCGCTGACCAGCAGCGGCTGGTCGCTGACCCCTTCGCCCAGGCGCCGGTCGGCGCGGTGCCGCTCCAGGGCGCGCTGGCTGAGCAGCTTGCCGCGCTGGCGATCGACGAAGCGACCGGGGTAGTCGTAGTCCTCCAGGTCCGGCTCGGCCGGGGCGTCGGCAGCGGGGCGATTGCCGGCCTCCAGCAGCAGCCGCGGCTTCTCGAAGTCGTAGTCGCGGCGAGTGGTGCGCGTGGTGCGGCTGGCCAGGCGCAGGCTGAAGCGCTTGATCACCGGTTCGTCGGCGACCAGCCCGCTGTCGTGCACGTAGGCGGTGGGACGGCCCAGGCGGGGGAACACCGTCTGGTCGTCGCCGAACACCAGCAGGTGCGCCTCGGTGCTGTGCCGGAAATGGAAATGGATGCCCTCTTCGGCACAGAGGCGCTGGACGAAATGCAGGTCGCTTTCGTCGTACTGCACGCAGTATTCGCGTTCGGGATACCGGGTGCCGAGCTGGAAGCGGTAGGCGTCGGCGAGGATGCCGTGCTCCTCGAGGATCAGGGCGACGATCTGCGGCACCGTGAGGTGCTGGAAGATCCGCTGGTTGCTGCGCTGCGCGAGGTAGGCCAGTTGCGGCACGAGGGTGAGGCGATAGCGGGTCAGGCGCTTGCCCGCGTCGGCCTGGGCGGCGCCGTAGACCAGCCCGTGGACGCCCTGGCCCTGCGGGGTGAAGGCGAGGAAGGCGGGTCGGTGCATGAGCGCTTCGAGGTCGAGGCCGGCGCGCTCGCTGACCAGTTCGAGTTCGAAGCGGTAGGGCCGGCTGATGCCTTCGTGGCCGCTGAATTCGAGAACCTGCAGGTCGTGACGGAGGCCGTCGAGGCTGAGGCTGAAGTGGGTCTGGTTGGCCGGGTTGAACATCCGCTGTCCCCTGTTTCTCGAAAAACCTGCACGGCTGGCGTCCCTGTTCGCCGTGCTCGATCCGAAGTGCGTGATCGCGCGGATGCTACGTCAAAAAAACTGTGCAAATTGTTGCGCACATCGCCGGAAAACCGCGGCGCGCCTGAGTCTCAGTACTATGAAACAAAATATGTCAGGGAAAATCCGATGGGCGCAGACTGAGCGAAAAAGCGCTACCGCAACCCGAGCAGGATGCTGCTCCGCCCGGATCGACGGAGGTTCCACGGAGCGTCCGGCACTCCGCAGAGAGCGGTTCTATTGCAACCTGGCCCGCTCCAGCAGCGCCCAGGCCAGGGCGAAGGTCGGTTCGCCATCCTCGCTCTGCTCGCTGGCGCTGACCACGATCCACCGCGCGCCCGCCGGCTTGGCTGCCCACAGGCGGTATTCGCTGCCGGCGGAGCCGCCGTCGTCTTCCTCTACCTTGTAGCGCGCCTCGCCGTCGCCCAGGCGCCTGCTCGCCAGGTCGGGCGGGGGCGGCGCGTCCCGGCGCTGGACCTCCAGTTGGCGTGGGTTGCGCAGCTTGCCGCCTTCGTCGAAGCGGAAGCCCTCGGCGCTGCGCCGCGCGTCGAAGCCGACGGGGCGCTCCACCACCAGGCCGTTCGGGTGGGTCAGGGTCTTGTCGAAGTCCACCCCGGACTCCGCGGTGCAGGCCAGCAGGGCGAGGCTGGCGAGAATCAGGGCGACTGTCTTCATGGGAACCTCATTCCAGGGTCGAGGAAGGTGGCGTAGGCATCGTCGACGAACATCGGCCAGCCCGGCGACAGGTTGTCGTCCCAGGGCCGCGAGGTGTATTCCGAGGCCAGCGCGCGGACATTGTCCCGCGGCCAGTTGCGCGGATTGCCGGCGTAGGCGCGGAGATCGATGGAGGGAAATGCGCCGCGGGTCTTCGGCAGCTTGCGCAGGTCCTGTTGCGACGCCAGGTTGGCGACGTAGCGGATGTAACGGGCGGTGGCGAAGATGTTGAATTCGTCGGAAGCCAGCAGGGTGGCGACCGCCTTGCGCGACAGGCCGCGGCGCACCGGCTGGCCGAGCAGGTCGGTGAACAGCTCGTACTTGATCGCGGTGGAGACCACCACCTGGCCGAGGCCGATGGAGGTGTTGGCGCTCTTGATGCTGACTGCCGCCTGATAGTCCTTGGCGTCTTCGTCGCGGGTCTGGTCACGCTGCTCGGCGAGGATGATCGCGCCGATCAGTTGCGGCGTCAGGTCGTACTTGCGCGCAGCCGCGGACATGACCTTGGCCCGCGACGGCGGGTTGCCCGGATAGGCGTCGGGGAACAGCGTGCTGATCGGCTGGCCGACCAGCGTCTGTGCCTGGTTCAGCTTGTCTTGCGGCGACAGTTGGCTCAGGTAGGCGCCCAGGTCGCCGAGCGGGTTGCTGTACTTGGTGACGGTCGCCGGGTCCTTGTTGAGCAGCTTGAGCTGGTCGCCGAAGGCAATGGACGGCAGGTCGGTCGGATTGACGCCGGTGGCGCCGACCCCGCTGAACGGACCCTGGATCGCCTGGCTGGCCACCCCGGTGGCGCCGGCCGCGGCGAAGCCCAGGCGACCGGCAGCGTCGGCGAGGTCGGCGCAGATGTCGAAGAAAGTGATGGTGGGGAAGTAGATCCAGTTGTCGGTCTGGGTGCCCAGGGGATTGTTGATCAGGCTGCGGATCAAGGCATTGCGTGCCTGGTAGCGCTGCATGGTGGTGCGCCCGGCGATGCTGGCGATCAGCGAGCGCGCCAGTTCCGGCGGGCCCACCCGCTGGAACAGCTTGATCAGCGAGCCGCTCTTGTCGAGTGCGGCGATGGTCGCATCGGGCACGTTGTCGTTGCGGATCGCGGCGATCACCCGGCGGGCTTCCTGGCGGGTCACCTGCCAGTCGTCCCAGCTATAGGAAATCAGTGACTCGATCAGGTCGCTGGTGGCGGTCATCGGTCTTCCTCCTTGTGAGTTGCCAGGCCCGTCAGGCGGTCCTGGGCGAAAGAGCGGACCCTCCCGGTCCGCCCGTATGCCTGGGCTCAGCGCGCCTCGTTCTTGCCGGGCCGCCGCAGCCAGCGCCACAGGCCGCGCAGCAACAGGCCCAGCGGCAGCAGCACGACGAGGAACGGCAGGCTGTAGGCGAAGAACTTCATCGCGGCGATGGTGCCATCGACAAGGTCGTCGAGCAGTTGCCCGGCGGCCGTGGCGAGCTGGCCGAGGCGGCTGTCCGGCTGCGCCTCGCTGCTGAAGCTCAGGGTCAGCAGGTTGGTGGCGATGCGCCGCTGCTGCTGGGCGCCGGCCTGGGCGTTGTCGGCCAGTTGGGCTTCCACCGCGGCGATTTCCTTGGCCAGGGCCAGCAGGTCGCCGACGCTCATGTCCTTGCGCCCCTGGTATTGCTGCAGGGTCTGGTACTCGCGTTGCAGGCGCTCGCGTTGCTGGCGGGTGTCGGCGACCGCCTGGGCCAGGTCCTCGGCGCGGGTCTGCCGGCTTTCCAGCGTGCCGCCCTGGGCAGCGGCCGCGACCAGCTTCTCCACGCCGTCCGGGACGATGCGCACGGTGAGTTCGGCGTAATGGCCGATACCGCCGCGTTGTTCGATGGCGAGCACGTCGCACTGGCCGAAGCGCTCGCTGTTGCAGGCGTCGCGGCTGGCGGCGAGTTGCGCGTCGATACGCGCGGCGGAAAGGCGGATGCCGACGCGGTGTTCGTAGGCGAGGGCGGTGCCGGGTTTGCCCGTCTCGCCCTGGAAACCGGCATTGCCGGAGACGCTTTCGGCGTGTTCGGCGGAGCATCCGTAGAGCGCCGCCAGCAGGACGCCGGCGGCAAGCTTCCATGCGTTCATTCTATCGAGCCCTCCGTGGCTTCGTGGTCTGCGTTACTTGACGCGCTGGCCCGGCTTGGCACCGCTGTCCGGACTCAGCAGGTAGATCTCCTCGCCACCCGGGCCGGCGGCCAGGACCATGCCCTCGGACACCCCGAACTTCATCTTGCGCGGCGCCAGGTTGGCCACATAGAGCGTCAGGCGGCCTTCCAGGGCGCTCGGGTCGGGATACGCGCTCTTGATCCCGGAGAACACGTTACGCTTCGCGTCGCCGATGTCCAGCGACAGGCGCAGCAGCTTGTCGGCGCCTTCGACGAATTCGCACTTCTCGATCAGGGCGATGCGCAGGTCGACCGCGGCGAAAGCGTCGAAGTCGATCTCCGCGGCGATGGGTTCCTTGACCAGCTCGCCGTTGCCGGCGGGTTGGGATGCGGCGGCGGCGAGGTCTTCCTTGGAGGCTTCGATCATGGCTTCTACTTTCGCGGGCTCGATACGGGTCATCAGGGGCTGGAACGGGTTCAGCTGGTGGTTGGCCAGCAGGGTCCGGTGGTCGGCCCAGGTCAGCGGGGCGACGTTGAGGAAGGCTTCGGCGGCGGCGGCCAGCTTCGGCAGCACCGGCTTGAGGAAGATCACCAACTGGCGGAACAGGTTGATGCCCAGGCCGCAGACGGCCTGGACCTTGTCCTGCTGGCCTTCCTGCTTGGCCAGCGCCCAGGGCGCCTGTTCGGCGATCCAGGCGTTGGCGCGGTCGGCGAGGGCCATGATCTCGCGCATGGCGCGATTGAAGTCGCGGGCCTCATAGGCCTCGGCGATGCCCGGTGCGGCCTCGCGGAAGGCGGCGAGCAGCTCCGGCGCAGGATCGGCGCCGACCAGCACGCCGGCGTTGCCCTTGTGGATGAAGCCGGCGCAGCGGCTGGCGATGTTGACGACCTTGCCGACCAGGTCGGAGTTGACCTTCTGCACGAAGTCCTCGAGGTTCAGGTCGAGGTCCTCGACGCCGCGGCCGAGCTTGGAGGCGTAGTAGTAGCGCAGGTATTCCGGGTCCAGGTGGTCGAGGTAGGTGCGCGCCTTGACGAAGGTGCCGCGCGACTTGGACATCTTCTGGCCGTTCACGGTCAGGTAGCCGTGCACGTTCAGCGCGGTCGGCTTGCGGTAGCCGGCGCCTTCGAGCATGGCCGGCCAGAACAGCGCGTGGAAGTTGACGATGTCCTTGCCGATGAAGTGGTACAGCTCGGCACTGGAGTCCTTGCCCCAGAACGCGTCGAAGTCCAGCTCGGGACGCCGCGCGCAGAGGTTCTTGAAGCTGGCCATGTAGCCGATCGGCGCGTCCAGCCAGACGTAGAAGTACTTGCCGGGAGCGTCGGGAATCTCGAAGCCGAAGTACGGCGCGTCGCGCGAGATGTCCCACTGCTGGAGGCCGCTGTCCAGCCATTCGGCGAGCTTGTTGGCCACCGACTCCTGAAGGGCGCCGCTGCGGGTCCATTGCTTGAGCATGGCCTCGAAGTCCGGCAGCTTGAAGAAGTAGTGCAGCGATTCCTTGAGCACCGGAGTGGCGCCGGAGATCGCCGATTTCGGGTCCTTCAGTTCGGTCGGGGCGTAGGTCGCGCCGCAGGCCTCGCAGTTGTCGCCGTACTGGTCGGCGGTGCCGCACTTCGGGCAGGTGCCCTTGATGAAGCGGTCGGCGAGGAACATCTGCTTTTCCGGGTCGAAGTACTGGGTCACCGGGCGGGTGTCGATGTGCCCGGCGTCGCGCAGTTTCAGGTAGATCGCGCTGGACAGCTCGCGGTTCTCTTCCGAGTGGGTCGAGTGGTAGTTGTCGAAGTCCACCAGGAAGTCGGCGAAGTCGCCCATGTGCTCGGCGCGCACGGCGTCGATCAGTTGCTCGGAGGTGATGCCCTCGCGCTCGGCGCGGAGCATGATCGCCGAACCGTGGGCGTCGTCGGCGCAGACGTAGACGGCCTGGTTGCCACGCATCTTCTGGAAGCGCACCCACATGTCCGTCTGGATGTACTCCAGCATGTGTCCCAGGTGAATGGAACCGTTGGCGTAGGGGAGGGCGCTGGTAACGAGGATCTTGCGTGGTTCGGACATGGGTTCGGCTTATCGGCTGAGAGCTAAACGGATCGGTCACTATAAAGAAGCGGCGGTTTTTTTTCATCCGCGCGCCACTCGGGTAGGATGACCGGCATCGATTCCCCGCTTAACCCTCAGGAAATCCCCCATGTCCGCTATCACTCGCCAAACGGTGGAAGCCACCCTCCGCCAGTACCAGGACCCCTATCTGAACCAGGACCCCGTCAGCGCCGGCTGCCTGCGCGAGGTGGAGATCCAGGGCGACCGCGTGCGGGTGCGCCTGGAACTGGGGTACGCCGCCGGGCTGTTCAGGAACGGCCTGGCGCAAACCCTGCAAATGGCCCTGGAGGCGCTCGACGGCGTCGCTCGCGCCGAGGTCCGGGTCGACTGCGTGATCCAGCCGCACAAGGCACAGCCGCAGGTCGAGGTGATGGGCAACGTGAAGAACATCGTCGCGGTGGCTTCCGGCAAGGGTGGCGTCGGCAAGTCCACCACCGCCGCCAACCTGGCCCTGGCCCTGGCCCGCGAGGGTGCGCGGGTGGGCATCCTCGACGCGGACATCTACGGACCCAGCCAGGGCATCATGTTCGGCCTGCCGGAAGGCACCCGGCCGAAGGTCCGCGAGCAGAAGTGGTTCGAGCCCCTGGAGGCGCACGGGGTGCAGGTGATGTCGATGGCCTTCCTCACCGACGACAGCACGCCGGTGGTCTGGCGCGGGCCGATGGTCTCCGGTGCCCTGATCCAGCTGATCACCCAGACCGCCTGGGACAACCTCGACTACCTGGTGGTGGACATGCCGCCGGGCACCGGCGACATCCAGCTGACCCTGGCGCAGAAGGTGCCGGTGGCCGGCGCGGTGATCGTCACCACCCCGCAGGACCTGGCGCTGCTCGACGCGAAGAAGGGCGTGGAGATGTTCCGCAAGGTGAACATCCCGGTGCTCGGCGTGGTGGAGAACATGGCGGTGCATATCTGTTCCAACTGCGGCCATGCCGAGCACCTGTTCGGCGAGGGCGGCGGCGAGAAGCTGGCGGCGCAGTTCGGCGTCGAGCTGCTGGCGTCCATGCCGCTGTCGATCGCCATCCGCACCCAGGCCGACAGCGGCCGGCCGACGGTGATCGCCGACCCGGAAAGCCAACTGGCGATGCTCTACCAGGAAATCGCCCGCCATGTCGGCGCGCGCATCGTTCTCAGCGAGCGGGCCAGCGTCGGCCTGCCGAACATCAGCATCAGCGACGACTGAGGCGCTCGGGCAGCCGTCGGCGACGGCTGCCTTTGCCCTGGGGCGGCGGCCCCGGTAAGATTCGCGATCATTTTTCGCAGCTTTCGACAGGACACCCTCCATGACCATCAAATCGGACAAGTGGATTCGCCGCATGGCTCAGGAGCACGGCATGATCGAGCCGTTCGTCGAGCGCCAGGTGCGCGGCGCGGACGACAGCCGGGTGATTTCCTACGGGGTGTCCAGCTACGGCTACGACGTGCGCTGCGCCGCCGAGTTCAAGGTGTTCACCAACATCCATTCGGCGGTGGTCGATCCGAAGAACTTCGACGAGAAAAGCTTCGTCGACATCAACAGCGACGTCTGCATCATCCCGCCGAACTCCTTCGCCCTGGCGCGCACCGTCGAGTACTTCCGCATCCCGCGCGACGTCCTGACCATCTGCCTGGGCAAGAGCACCTACGCGCGTTGCGGCATCATCGTCAACGTCACTCCGCTGGAGCCGGAGTGGGAAGGCCATGTGACCCTCGAGTTCTCCAATACCACCAACCTGCCGGCGAAGATCTACGCCAACGAAGGCGTGGCGCAGATGCTCTTCCTGCAATCCGACGAGGCCTGCGAAGTGTCCTATAAGGACCGTGGCGGCAAATACCAGGGCCAGCGCGGCGTGACCCTGCCAAAAGCCTGACGCCAGAGCGTTTCGACACCGGAAACCGGGCCTGGCGCCCGGTTTTTTCATGCCTTTTCCGCCAACCCCTCGCTGTCCCCCGCCGGCCGCTCTGGCACGCCTTATCGCGGGCGGGCAGGGGCTTATGCGCAGGCGACCGCCCGTCCTGTGAAATCTGGCAGTTACCGTTAGCTTTCGAATTGGCTAAAAAGTGTTCATCGGCTACGCGTGAACACGGACGCCAATCGTTTGCGCAGGCCGATCTGCAAGACCCACACAAGCCCCTCGCTTGAAGGGGTACGCATCCGCCGTGGCTGGTCCGCGCGGATGGCCGCTGAGTTACTTGTCTGCCGTTCGAACAATAAGAACGAACTCTACGTAATGCCGGGATACCCGTGGCAGCGATAGCTGTTTGCCTGTTCGAAAATTTTTGGGAGGTGTGAAATGCGGCGCGAAAGTCTGTTGGTATCGGTTTGCAAGGGCCTGCGGGTACATGTCGAGCGCGTTGGGCAGGATCCCGGGCGCAGCACGGTGATGCTGGTCAACGGCGCGATGGCGACCACCGCCTCGTTCGCCCGGACCTGCAAGTGCCTGGCCGAACATTTCAACGTGGTGCTGTTCGACCTGCCCTTCGCCGGGCAGTCGCGGCAGCACAACCCGCAGCGCGGGTTGATCACCAAGGACGACGAGGTGGAAATCCTCCTGGCGCTGATCGAGCGCTTCGAGGTCAATCACCTGGTCTCCGCGTCCTGGGGCGGTATCTCCACGCTGCTGGCGCTGTCGCGCAATCCGCGCGGTATCCGCAGCTCGGTGGTGATGGCATTCGCCCCTGGACTGAACCAGGCGATGCTCGACTACGTCGGGCGGGCGCAGGCGCTGATCGAGCTGGACGACAAGTCGGCGATCGGCCATCTGCTCAACGAGACCGTCGGCAAATACCTGCCGCCGCGCCTGAAAGCCAGCAACCATCAGCACATGGCTTCGCTGGCCACCGGCGAATACGAGCAGGCGCGCTTTCACATCGACCAGGTGCTGGCGCTCAACGATCGGGGCTACCTGGCTTGCCTGGAGCGGATCCAGAGCCACGTGCATTTCATCAACGGCAGCTGGGACGAATACACCACCGCCGAGGACGCCCGCCAGTTCCGCGACTACCTGCCGCACTGCAGTTTCTCGCGGGTGGAGGGCACCGGGCATTTCCTCGACCTGGAGTCCAAGCTGGCCGCGGTACGCGTGCACCGCGCCCTGCTCGAGCACCTGCTGAAGCAACCGGAGCCGCAGCGGGCGGAACGCGCGGCGGGATTCCACGAGATGGCCATCGGCTACGCCTGAACCCTTGACCTGCGAAGACCCGGCCTGGCCGGGCTTTGCGGTTGCATAACGCACGGAGTAGCCCCATGCACGCCATCCTCATCGCCATCGGCTCGGCCGGCGACGTATTTCCCTTCATCGGCCTGGCCCGGACCCTGAAACTGCGCGGGCACCGCGTGAGCCTCTGCACCATCCCGGTGTTTCGCGACGCGGTGGAGCAGCACGGCATCGCGTTCGTCCCGCTGAGCGACGAACTGACCTACCGCCGGACCATGGGCGATCCGCGCCTGTGGGACCCCAAGACGTCCTTCGGCGTGCTCTGGCAAGCCATCGCCGGGATGATCGAGCCGGTCTACGAGTACGTCTCGGCGCAGCGCCATGACGACATCGTGGTGGTCGGCTCGCTATGGGCGCTGGGCGCACGCATCGCTCACGAGAAGTACGGGATTCCCTACCTGTCCGCGCAGGTCTCGCCATCGACCCTGTTGTCGGCGCACCTGCCGCCGGTACACCCCAAGTTCAACGTGCCCGAGCAGATGCCGCTGGCGATGCGCAAGCTGCTCTGGCGCTGCATCGAGCGCTTCAAGCTGGATCGCACCTGCGCGCCGGAGATCAACGCGGTGCGCCGCAAGGTCGGCCTGGAAACGCCGGTGAAACGCATCTTCACCCAATGGATGCATTCGCCGCAGGGCGTGGTCTGCCTGTTCCCGGCCTGGTTCGCGCCGCCCCAGCAGGATTGGCCGCAACCCCTGCACATGACCGGCTTCCCGCTGTTCGACGGCAGTATCCCGGGAACCCCGCTCGACGACGAACTGCAACGCTTTCTCGATCAGGGCAGCCGGCCGCTGGTGTTCACCCAGGGCTCGACCGAACACCTGCAGGGCGACTTCTACGCCATGGCCCTGCGCGCGCTGGAACGCCTCGGCGCGCGTGGGATCTTCCTCACCGGCGCCGGCCAGGAACCGCTGCGCGGCTTGCCGAACCACGTGCTGCAGCGCGCCTACGCGCCACTGGGAGCCTTGCTGCCATCGTGCGCCGGGCTGGTCCATCCGGGCGGTATCGGCGCCATGAGCCTGGCCTTGGCGGCGGGGGTGCCGCAGGTGCTGCTGCCCTGTGCCCACGACCAGTTCGACAATGCCGAACGGCTGGTCCGGCTCGGCTGCGGGATGCGCCTGGGCGTGCCGTTGCGCGAGCAGGAGTTGCGCGGGGCGCTGTGGCGCTTGCTCGAGGACCCGGCCATGGCGGCGGCCTGTCGGCGTTTCATGGAATTGTCACAACCGCACAGTATCGCTTGCGGTAAAGCGGCCCAGGTGGTCGAACGTTGTCATAGGGAGGGGGATGCTCGATGGCTGAAGGCTGCGTCCTGAACGGTGCTGGCATAACAGATAGGGTTGCCATGATTTTGCCGTATCGGCAAGGCTGCGCGCTTGACAGCGTCATACCCCGGGCCAATTCTGCTGTGATGCATTTTATCGATCAGGGCTTACTGCAATGAGGAATGACGGAGGCTTTTTGCTGTGGTGGGACGGTTTGCGTAGCGAGATGCAGCCGATCCACGACAGCCAGGGCGTGTTCGCCGTCCTGGAAAAGGAAGTGCGGCGCCTGGGCTTCGATTACTACGCCTATGGCGTGCGCCACACGATTCCCTTCACCCGGCCGAAGACCGAGGTCCATGGCACCTATCCCAAGGCCTGGCTGGAGCGATACCAGATGCAGAACTACGGGGCCGTGGATCCGGCGATCCTCAACGGCCTGCGCTCCTCGGAAATGGTGGTCTGGAGCGACAGCCTGTTCGACCAGAGCCGGATGCTCTGGAACGAGGCTCGCGATTGGGGCCTCTGTGTCGGCGCGACCCTGCCGATCCGCGCGCCGAACAATTTGCTCAGCGTGCTTTCCGTGGCGCGCGACCAGCAGAACATCTCCAGCTTCGAGCGCGAGGAAATCCGCCTGCGGCTGCGTTGCATGATCGAGTTGCTGACCCAGAAGCTGACCGATCTGGAGCATCCGATGCTGATGTCCAACCCGGTCTGCCTGAGCCATCGCGAACGCGAGATCCTGCAATGGACCGCCGACGGCAAGAGTTCCGGGGAAATCGCCATCATCCTGAGCATCTCCGAGAGCACGGTGAACTTCCACCACAAGAACATCCAGAAGAAGTTCGACGCGCCGAACAAGACGCTGGCTGCTGCCTACGCCGCGGCGCTGGGCCTCATCTGAAGCGCAGGGCGCGCCGGCCGGCGCGCCCTACCAGATCTGGCAGGTTGCCTGCCGTTCATCCTCCTTTAGTCTTCCCCCTCATGTGTGTGCTGGTATGTCCTCCGACTGAGAGGGCCCAGGAGTATCAGGGTAGGGATGCCGCCTTTTTTTTCTCGGCCGGCACGACACGGGGACTTGGTCATGATCGAATTGCTCTCTGAATCGCTGGAAGGGCTTTCCGCCGCCATGATCGCCGAGCTGGGACGCTACCGGCATCAAGTCTTCATCGAGAAGCTGGGCTGGGACGTGGTCTCCACCTCCAGGGTCCGCGACCAGGAATTCGACCAGTTCGACCATCCGCAAACCCGCTACATCGTCGCCATGAGCCGCCAGGGCATCTGCGGTTGCGCCCGCCTGTTGCCGACGACCGACGCCTACCTGCTCAAGGAAGTCTTCGCCTACCTGTGCAGCGAAACCCCGCCCAGCGATCCGTCGGTATGGGAGCTTTCGCGCTACGCCGCCAGCGCGGCGGACGATCCGCAACTGGCGATGAAGATATTCTGGTCCAGCCTGCAATGCGCCTGGTACCTGGGCGCCAGTTCGGTGGTGGCGGTGACCACCACGGCCATGGAGCGCTATTTCGTTCGCAACGGTGTGATCCTCCAGCGCCTCGGCCCGCCGCAGAAGGTCAAGGGCGAGACGCTGGTCGCGATCAGCTTCCCGGCCTACCAGGAGCGCGGCCTGGAGATGCTGCTGCGCTACCACCCGGAATGGCTGCAGGGCGTACCGCTGTCGATGGCGGTGTGAGGTCGTCAGCCGTTTCGCGCACTTTTTTCCGCTTCTCCTGCCGCATGCTCGGCCCGCGCCCCGGCGTCATCGGGCGTTCCCCTGCATTCCGGGATTTGGCCGCGGCTGCCGACTTGCGTAGTCTCTCTGCGGTCCGCCATCCCGAGGAGTCGCCATGCCGAAGTCATTCCGCCATCTCGTCCAGGCCCTGGCCTGCCTTGCGCTGCTGGCCAGCGCCAGCCTCCAGGCGCAGGAGAGCCGCCTCGACCGCATCCTCGAAAGCGGCGTGCTGCGCGTCGCCACCACGGGCGACTACAAGCCCTTCAGCTACCGCACGGAAGAGGGCGGCTATGCTGGCTTCGATGTGGACATGGCGCAGCGCCTGGCCGAGAGCCTGGGGGCCAAGCTGGTAGTGGTGCCGACCAGTTGGCCGAACCTGATGCGCGATTTCGCCGACGACCGCTTCGACATCGCCATGAGCGGCATCTCGATCAACCTGGAGCGCCAGCGCCAGGCGTATTTCTCGATTCCCTACCTGCGCGACGGCAAGACGCCGATCACCCTCTGTAGCGAAGAAGCGCGTTTCCAGACCCTGGAGCAGATCGACCAGCCGGGCGTGACGGCCATCGTCAACCCCGGCGGCACCAACGAGAAGTTCGCCCGGGCGAACCTGAAGAAGGCCCGGATCCTGGTGCATCCGGACAACGTGACGATCTTCCAGCAGATCGTCGACGGCAAGGCCGACCTGATGATGACCGACGCCATCGAGGCCCGCCTGCAGTCACGGTTGCACCCGGAACTCTGCGCCGTGCATCCGCAGCAACCCTTCGACTTCGCCGAGAAGGCCTACCTGCTGCCGCGCGACGAGGCCTTCAAGCGCTACGTCGACCAGTGGCTGCACATCGCTGAGCAGAGCGGCTTGTTGCGCCAGCGCATGGAGCACTGGCTCGAATACCGCTGGCCCACCGCGCACGGCAAGTAGTACACGGCGAGGGTGGCCGCGGGCCCGCGCGGCCTTCCTTGGCGGCGGCAAAAACGTTATGGTCGGCGCCCCATCCTGGTGCCTGGTCCATGCGTTATCTACTGTTCGTCACCGTCCTCTGGGCGTTCTCCTTCAACCTGATCGGCGAGTACCTCGCCGGCCAGGTCGACAGCTACTTCGCCGTGCTTACCCGGGTCCTTCTCGCTGGCCTGGTGTTTCTCCCGCTGACCCGCTGGCGCGGCGTCGAACCGCGTTTCGTCGGCGGGGTGATGCTGGTCGGCGCGCTGCAGTTCGGCATCACCTACGTCTGCCTGTACCTGAGCTTCAACGTGCTGACGGTGCCCGAGGTGCTGCTGTTCACCGTGCTGACGCCGGTCCACGTGGCCCTGTTCGACGACCTGCTCAACCGCCGCTTCAACTTCTGGGCCCTGGCCGCCGCGCTGGTGGCGGTGCTGGGCGCGGCGATCATCCGCTACGACGGGATCACCGGCGAGTTCCTCCAGGGCTTCCTGCTGCTGCAACTGGCCAACGCCACCTTCGCCGCCGGCCAGGTGCTGTACAAGCGCCTGGTGCGCAAGTACCCGTCCGAGCTGCCGCAGCGCCAGCGCTTCGGTTATTTCTTCGTTGGCGCGCTGCTGGTGGCGTTGCCTGCCTGGCTGCTGTTCGGCGATCCGCAGCGCCTGCCGACCGGCGAGCTGCAATGGGGCGTACTGGTATGGATGGGGCTGCTGGCCACCGCCCTCGGCCAGTTCTGGTGGAACAAGGGCGCCACCGAGGTGGACGCCGGTACCCTGGCGGTGATGAACAACCTGCACGTGCCGGTCGGGTTGCTGCTCAACCTGCTGATCTGGAACCAGCACGCCGACCTGCCGCGCCTGGCCCTGGGCGGCGCGGTGATCGTCGCTTCGCTGTGGGTCAACCGGCTCGGCCGGCGCGAGGTGCGTGCATGAGGATTTCCGGACAGGGCGTGCTGCTGTCGCTGGCCGCCTCGGTGCTGTTCGTTACCCTGCCGGGCTACGTCCACCTGCTGGAGCCGCTGGACAGCCTGCAGGTGGTGGCGCATCGGGTGGTCTGGTCGATCCCGATGGTATTCCTGCTGGTCGTCGCCACCCGCCAGTGGCCGACCCTGCGCGCCGCCTGGCGCCGGCTGTTCGCCGAGCCCTGGCTGCTGGCCTGCTTCCCGCTGACCGCGGCGATGATGTTGCTGCAATGGGGCATCTTCATCTGGGCGCCGTTGGCCGGGAAGACCCTTGAACTGTCGCTGGGCTACTTCCTCCTGCCGCTGGCGATGGTGCTGGTGGGGCGGGTGTTCTACGGCGAGCGCCTGACGCCGCTGCAGGCTATCGCCGTGGCCTGCGCGCTGGCCGGGGTGCTCCACGAATTCTGGCTGACCCGCGCGTTCTCCTGGGTCTCCCTGGTCACCGCGCTGGGCTATCCCCCGTACTTCATGCTGCGGCGCAGGATGGGCGTGGACGCGCTGTCCGGGTTCGTCTTCGAGATGCTCTTCCTGCTGCCGCTGGCGCTGGCCGCGCTGTACTGGCTGGGCGACGAGAGCCAGGCCTTCCGCGAGGCGCCACGCCTGTGGCTGTTGCTGCCGATGCTGGGGCTGATCAGCGCGCTGGCCTTCGGCGCGATGATGGCTTCCAGCCGACTGCTGCCGATGGGGCTGTTCGGGATTCTCAGCTACGTCGAACCGGTGCTGCTGTTCCTGGTGGCGGTACTGTTCCTCGGCGAAGCGTTCCGTCCCGAGCAGCTATGGACCTACGCGCCGATCTGGCTGGCGGTGCTGTTGACCGGCTGGGACAGCGCGCGCCTGCTGAGGAAACAGGCGCGACGGGGCATCTGAGCGAGCCGCAGGCGCCGGAATCAGCGCTTGCGGGTGCTTTCGACCTGGGCGAGGGTGGTCGGCAGGATGCGCTTGCCGGCCAGGTAGTGGCGTTTCCAGTAGCTGCTGTTGAGGTCGGAGACGCGGACCTTCTTGCCGCGCCGCGGCGCGTGCACGAAGCGGTCGTTGCCGACGTAGATGCCGACGTGGTCGACGCTGCGGCTGCGGATCCGGAAGAACACCAGGTCGCCCGGTTGCAGCTTGCCGCGGGAGACCTTGTTGTTGTCCATGTTGTAGATGGCGCGGGCGGTCCGCGGCAGGTCGACGTCGTCGACATCCTGGAACACATAGTTGACCAGGCCGCTGCAATCGAAGCCTTTCTTCGGCGTGGTGCCGCCCCAGCGGTAGGGGGTGCCGATCATGCTGAAGGCGCGGTCGGTGACTTCGGAAGCGGCGGCCGCGACCACCGAGCGGTTGGCGGACTGGCGGGTGCTGACGACCCGGCTGGGCGACAGGGTGGAATTCTTCGACGGCTTGAAGGTGTGGGTGACCTGGTTGGAAGCCAGGCTGGGCGTCGAGAGGGCGGCCAGAAGGGCCGCGAAGCCTACAGACAGGCATGTCAAAAAGGGTGAACGCATTTCGGCATGTCTTCGCGTGCGTGAATAACGGTCCAGGCTTCCGCTGGTTCGTGGTTACTCTCTGTTCATCGGAGTGTCTTCTGGGTGACCGGAACGAGCCCTCCTGACTCTTCCGACCAGGCCGTCAAACGAAACGGCCAACTGCTTCCGGGCCTGGATGCATTCAGGTTGTCCCGGCGATAACGAGCTTCACGAAGGAAAATCGGGGACTCATCGGCGTTCCCAGCGTATTCCCCTACGAAAGCGGCGGCTATTGTGACCTATTTTGACGCCAGCCTTCTGACCATTCGTCGAATGGTCGGTTCCGGATGTGACGCGCCGGTTTCGCCGTGCAAGTGGCGATACTTGCGGGTCCGGCAATGACCTGTTGTTCGCCGTGGCCTTGGAAAGCCTCTGCGCCGGGGGTATGTTCGTGGTCCCCGTACCCGAGTGAAGCCCGTAGAAGCGAGTCCAGATATGACCGAAACAGCCAAGCGTCCCTTGTACGTTCCCCATGCCGGCCCTTCGCTGCTGGAGATGCCGCTGCTGAACAAAGGCAGCGCGTTCAGTACCCAGGAACGCATCGATTTCAACCTGCAGGGCCTGCTGCCGCACAACATCGAGACCATCGAGGAGCAGACCGAGCGCGCCTACAGCCAGTACAACCTGTGCAACACCGATCTGGACCGCCACATTTTCCTGCGCTCGATCCAGGACAACAACGAGACCCTGTTCTTCCGCCTGCTCGAGGAGCACCTGGAAGAAATGATGCCGATCATCTACACCCCCACGGTCGGCCAGGCCTGCCAGGAGTTCTCGAAGATCTACCGGACCCACCGCGGCCTGTTCATCTCCTACCCGGACCGCGAGCGGATCGACGACATCCTGCGCAGCGCCACCAAGAACAACGTGAAGATCGTGGTGGTCACCGACAGCGAGCGGATCCTCGGCCTCGGCGACCAGGGCATCGGCGGGATGGGCATCCCGATCGGCAAGCTGTCCCTGTACACCGCCTGCGGCGGTATCAGCCCGGCCTACACCCTGCCGGTGGTGCTGGACGTCGGCACCAACAACCCGGACCTGCTCAACGACCCGATGTACATGGGCTGGCGCCACGAGCGGGTGAGCGGGGCGCAGTACGAGGAGTTCGTCGACCTGTTCATCCAGGCGATCAAGCGCCGCTGGCCCAACGTCCTGCTGCAATTCGAGGACTTCGCCCAGACCAATGCCATGCCGTTGCTGGAGCGCTACAAGGACGAGCTGTGCTGCTTCAACGACGACATCCAGGGCACCGCCGCGGTGGCCGTGGGCACCCTGCTGGCGGCTTGCAAGGCCAAGGGCGAGAAGCTCAGCGAGCAGACCGTGACCTTCGTCGGCGCCGGCTCCGCCGGTTGCGGCATCGCCGAGCAGATCATCGCCGCCATGCAACTGGAGGGCCTGGACGAGGCCCAGGCGCGTCGGCGCATCTTCATGGTCGACCGCTGGGGCCTGCTCACCGACGACATGAGCAACCTGCTCGACTTCCAGCACCGCCTGGCGCAGAAGCGCGCCGATCTCGGTGCCTGGGGCGGCCAGCAGGGCGACGACCTGGCGTTGCTGGAAGTGATCCGCAATGCCCGGCCGACGGTGCTGATCGGCGTCTCCGGGCAGCGCGGGCTGTTTTCCGAAGAGGTCATCCGCGAGCTGCACAGCCATTGCAAGCAGCCGCTGGTGATGCCGCTGTCCAACCCGACCTCGCGGGTCGAGGCGACTCCGCAGGAAATCCTCAACTGGACCGACGGCCAGGCGCTGGTCGCCACCGGTAGCCCGTTCCAACCGGTGCAGGTGGGCGACAAGCGGATTCCCATCGCCCAGTGCAACAACGCCTATATCTTCCCCGGCATCGGCCTGGGGGTGATCGCCGCGCGGGCCAACCGGGTCACCGAAGGCATGCTGATGGCCGCGGCCAACGCCCTGGCCAACTGCTCGCCGATCGTTACCCAGGGCGAGGGCGCCGTGTTGCCGGCGCTGGGTGACATCCGCGAGGTCAGCAAGCGCATCGCCGTCGCCGTGGCCAAGCAGGCCCAGGCCGAGGGCAAGGCCCTGCATACCAGCGACGAGGTATTGAACGACGCCATCGAGGCGAACTTCTGGTTCCCGCGCTACCGTGCCTACCGCCGGACTTCGTTCTGAGGCTTAGCCGCAGGCTGCGCACAAGGGAGAGGCGTTAACCGCCGATATTCCGCGCGATCGGTGCGAGAACGCGAAAAGGCCACCCTGAGGTGGCCTTTTTCGTTGACGGGAGCGCTAGCGCTCAGCGCACATGATCGGGGCGCGTCCGGTGTTCGGCCTGGGTTTCCGGGTTTTCCGCCGCGCGCCGCGCCAGGGCCGGCAGGACATGATCGCGCAGCAGCGGCGCGAGATTGTCCGGCTGCGCTTGGCCGGGGACCAGCCAGGCCAGTTCCTCCAGCTCCGCCTGCGCACAGACGGCGTGGGGCAGGCGGGCGACGTAGATATCGGCATCGACGCGGGTGTTCGCCTCGTTGGCCGCCGGCGCCTGGAAGCTGCCGAGGTGCTCGAAGGTCGAGGCGCCCATCGGCAGGCGCAGTTCCTCCAGCAGTTCGCGCTGTAGCGCGGCGAGGGGCGTTTCGCCCGGCTCGCGCTTGCCGCCCGGGAGCATGAAGGCCTGGGTGCCGCGCTTGCGCACCAGCAGCAGGTTGCCCTGATCGTCGAACAGGCAGGCGGCGGAAATGCTCAGCAGGTTGTCGGTCATTGCGGGTCGTCCTCGGCGATCACCTGGTAGCGCATCTGTACGATGCCGCTGTTGTAGCCATGTTGTTCCAGCAGTTGCAGGCGCCGCTCGCGGCCGCCGGCGAACAGCGGGATGCCGGCGCCGAGCAGTTGCGGAATGACGCTGACGATCACCTCGTCGAGCAGCCCGGCCGCCAGGCAACTACCGGCCAGGCTGCCGCCGCCGGCCAGCCAGATCCGCCGGCAGCCCTGTTCGCCGAGGCGCGCGAGGCCTTCCTGGGGTGTGACGTGGCGCAACTCGACGCCTTCCGCTGCGCTTTCCTGCGGGTTGCGGGTGAGTACCTGGCAGGGTTTGCCCGGATACGGCCAGTCGCCGAAGCCGCGCACGATATCGTAGGTGCCGCGGCCCATCAGCAGGCCGTCGATGCCCTGGTAGAAGCTCTTGTA
Source organism: Pseudomonas sp. YA1 (assembly GCF_058680555.1). Classification (NCBI taxonomy): domain Bacteria; kingdom Pseudomonadati; phylum Pseudomonadota; class Gammaproteobacteria; order Pseudomonadales; family Pseudomonadaceae; genus Pseudomonas; species Pseudomonas sp. YA1. Next base: position 39,057 of record NZ_JBZWBG010000002.1, on the reverse strand, counting down.
GCCGTGGTCGTTGCCGCCCTCGGCGAAACGGTCGAGCCAGTCGACGCTGCCGTCGGGGCGGGCGATGAAACCGTCCAGGCTGGCGGCGACGTAGTAGGTCAGGTGCGGTTTCATGGACGGTTTTCCTCGGTTCAGGCGGTGGCTTCGTCGCTGCGGCTCGGCGCGGCCAGCGCCTCGAACGAGCGGGCCCCGGCGTCACGCCCTTCGAGCATGCCTTGCAGCCCCTGGCGCAGGTCCTGCCCGCTGGGCTGCTGGTAGGCGCCGAGGCCGAACTCCGGCATCACCGCCAGCAGGTAGTCGAACACGTCGCCCTGGATGCGCTCGTAGTCGACCCAGGCGGTGGTGCGGGTGAAGCAGTATATCTCCAGCGGGATGCCCTGGGCGGTCGGCTGCAACTGGCGGACCATGCAGGTCATGTGCGGATGGATGTCCGGGTGGTTCTGCAGGTAGGCGAGGGCGTAGGCGCGGAACGTACCGATGTTGGTCAGCCGGCGGCGGTTGGCGGCCAGCGGGGCGACCCCGCCGTTGGCGGCATTCCACTCCTGCAACTCGGTCTGCTTGCGGGCCATGTATTCGGTGAGCAGGCGCACCTGGCTCAGGCGCCGCTCTTCCTTCTCGTCGAGGAAACGCACCTGGCTGGAGTCGACGTAGATTGCCCGCTTGATCCGCCGTCCGCCGGACTGCTGCATGCCGCGCCAGTTCTTGAACGACTCCGACATCAGGCGCCAGGTCGGCACCGAGACGATGGTCTTGTCGAAGTTCTGCACCTTCACGGTGTACAGGGTGATGTCCACCACGTCGCCGTCGGCGCCGACCTGCGGCATCTCGATCCAGTCGCCGACCCGCAGCATGTCGTTGCTGGTGAGCTGCACGCTGGCGACGAAGGACATCAGGGTGTCCTTGTAGACCAGCAGGAGGACCGCCGACATCGCGCCGAGGCCGGACAGCAGCAGGAGCGGCGAGCGGTCGATGATGATCGAGACGATGATGATCGCGCCGAACACGAACACGGCGATCTTCGCCAGTTGCACGTAGCCCTTGATCGAACGGGTGCGGGCATGCTCGGTACGCGCGTAGATGTCCAGCAGGGCATTCAGCAGCGCGGTGAGGGCGAGGATCAGGAACAGCACGGTGAAGGCCAGTGCCAGGTTGCCGAGGAAGTGCGCGGCCTTGTCCGGCATCTCCGGGATCCATGGCAGGCCGAATTGCACCAGCAGCGAGGGCGTGGTCTGTGCCAGGCGCTGGAACACCTTGTTGCGGATCAGGTCGCCGAGCCAGTGCAGCGCGGGCTGGCGGGCGAGCAGGTTGGCGGCGTAGAGGACGATGTAGCGGGCCACCCGGCCGAGAATCAGGGCGCCCACCAGCAGCAGGCCGAAGGCCAGGCCGGCGTGCAGGATAGGGTGTTGGTCGAGCGCCGACCAGTACCCGGAGAGCTGGTCGAGAAGGGATGTGGAGTCCATGGACAGGCGACTTCCTTTGTTGCGGGCGGGGGGGACGGGCCGGCCCCGCGGTTGAACGGAGATCCCGACGCGGGGGCCGGGAACGCACAAAGGAACCAAGAGTGCCCCATCGGGCGCCGGATCGCATCCCCGACGTGTCTACAAAGGTTTTCCGCCGACGCGCGGGCTCAGCCGGCAAGCTCCTCCAGGGTGCGCCCGCGGGTCTCGATGCCGAAGGCCCAGACCACCAGGGCGGCGACGCCGAAACAGAGGGCGCCGAGGGTGAACACCCCGCCCTGGCCGGTGAGCGGCAGGACCAGCCCGGTGACCAGCGGGCCGAGCAGCGAGCCGATTCGCCCGACCGCCGAGGCGAAGCCCGAGCCGGTGGCGCGCGCGGAGGTCGGATAGAGTTCCGGCGTATAGGTGTAGAGCACCGCCCACATGCCGAACAGGAAGAACTGCATGGCCAGGCCGAAGCCGATCAGCAGCGCCAGGCTGCCGCCGAACACCGCGGTCTGGCCGTAGGCGTAGGCCATCGCGCCGCCGCCGAGGAGCATCAGCACGCAGCTCGGCTTGCGGCCCCAGCTTTCCACCAGCCAGGCCGCGCAGAGGAAGCCGGGTATCCCGGCCAGCGAGATCAGCACCGTGTAGTACACCGACTGGGTGACGGCGAAGCCGGATTGCTGGAGCAGCGCGCTGAGCCAGGAGGTCAGGCCGTAGAAACCGAGCAGGGCGAAGAACCACAGGCCCCAGACGGTCAGGGTGCGGCGCCGGTAGGCTGGCGACCAGAGTTCGGCGAAGGCGCTGAAGAAGCCCGGACGGCTGCGTTCCCGCTGCGGCTGGCGCAGCGGCGGCGGCAGCTCGGTCAGGCCCAGCGAACGCATCACCCGTGCTTCTATGTCGCGCAATACCCGGTCCGCCTGTTCGCGCCGGCCGGCCTGCTCCAGCCAGCGCGGCGACTCGGGAATCAGGAAGCGGATGGTGAGGACGAACACCGCCGGCAGCGCCAGCACCAGGAAAATGCTGCGCCAGCCGGTCAGCGGCAGGAGGAAGTAGGACAGGCAGCCGGCGGCGACGAAGCCCAGCGGCCAGAAGCCGTCCATCAGCGCAATGTACTTGCCGCGGCGGCTGGCCGGGATCATCTCCGACAGCAGCGACTGGGCGATGGGAAACTCCATCCCCATGCCGATCCCCAGCAATACCCGGTAGAAGGTCAGGCTGCCGAGGTCGCCGGCGGTGGAGCACAGGTAGCTGGCCAGGCCCCAGAGCACGATGCTGGCCTGGAATACCGGCTTGCGTCCGAAGCGGTCGGCGAGCATGCCCGACAGGGCCGCGCCGATCACCATGCCGAAGAAGCTCGAGCTGGCCAGCAGCCCGGCCTGCGCCGAGTCGAGCCCGAACTCGGCTTTGATCGAGCCGAGCAGGAAGGTCATCATCGCCAGGTCCATCGAGTCGAAGAAGAACGCCAGCGCGATGATCACGAAGATCAGTCGGTGATACGGACTCAGCGGCAGCCGTTCGAGGCGTTCGGCGGCGGATGCGGGCGCGTCGGGCATGACCTGGTTCCTCTGGGCGGCGGGCGTCGAACGAGTCTGCGATCGCCGCCCGCGCCGCGCTTGCCTGGCGGCGACCCGGCGTCGAGCCGATTGCGACGCCGGCGCTGGCCGTCGCGCCGCGCGAATAAAGCCTGCGCGCCGGCGCGGCAACCGTTAGGCTATGCACCTGTCCATTTTCACGTGCAATGCCGAGGTCTCCCTTGTTCAGCCAATTTCCCCTCCACGAACGCCTGCTGAAGGCACTGGAAAGCCTGTCCTTCAGCGAGCCGACGCCGGTCCAGGCCGCGGCCATTCCCAAGGCGCTGGAGGGGCACGACCTGCGGGTCACGGCACAGACCGGCAGCGGCAAGACCGCGGCCTTCCTGCTGCCGCTGCTGCACCGCCTGCTGGCCGAGGACAAGCCGCGCTCCCTGGCGCGCGCGCTGATCCTCCTGCCGACCCGCGAGCTGGCCCAGCAGACCCTCAAGGAAGTCGAGCGCTTCGCCCAGTTCACCTTCATCAAGGCCTGCCTGATCACTGGCGGCGAGGACTTCAAGGTGCAGGGCGCGCGCCTGCGCAAGAACCCGGAGATCATCATCGGCACCCCCGGCCGCCTGCTCGAGCAGCGCAACGCCGGCAACCTGCCGTTGCAGGACATCGAGGTGCTGGTGCTGGACGAGGCCGACCGCATGCTCGACATGGGCTTCGCCGACGACGTGCTGGCCCTGGCCAATGCCTGCCCGGCCGAGCGCCAGACCCTGCTGTTCTCCGCCACCCACAGCGGCGCCGGGTTGAACAAGGTGATCGCCGAGGTGCTGCGCGAGCCGCAAGTGCTGCGCCTGAACCAGGTCGGCGAGCTGAACGAGAACGTCCGCCAGCAGGTCATCACCGCCGACGACGTGGCGCACAAGGAACAGTTGCTGCAATGGCTGCTGAGCAACGAGACCTACACCAAGGCCATCGTCTTCACCAACACCCGGGTCTCCGCCGATCGCCTGACCGGGCGGCTGATCGCCAACCAGCACAAGGTCTTCGTCCTGCATGGCGAGAAGGACCAGAAGGACCGCAAGCTGGCCATCGAGCGCCTGAAGCAGGGCGCGGTGAAGATCCTCGTCGCCACCGACGTCGCCGCACGCGGCCTGGACGTCGAAGGCCTGGACCTGGTGATCAACTTCGACATGCCGCGCAGCGGCGACGAGTACGTGCACCGCATCGGCCGCACCGGTCGCGCCGGCGCCGAGGGCCTGGCGATCTCGCTGATCTGCCATGGCGACTGGAACCTGATGTCGAGCGTCGAACGCTACCTCAAGCAGAACTTCGAACGACGCAACATCAAGGAACTGAAGGCCGCCTACCAGGGGCCGAAGAAACTCAAGGCGTCGGGCAAGGCCGCCGGCAGCAAGAAGAAAAAGCAGGACAGGAAGGGCGCCGCCGCCAAGCCCGCGGCCAAGCGCAAGCCCGCCGCGCGGCCGAAGGCCGGGCCGTCGGCGGTGGTCAGCGCCGACGGCATGGCGCCGCTCAAGCGCAAGAAGCCGACGGCGGAGTGATCGCGCGCTACTGACCGCTTCGGAGGGCGGATAACCGTTTGCGGTTATCCGCCGCGCCGGCGTTGGATGGCGGATAACGCCGCTGGCGCTGTCCGCCCCGAGGGACTGCCAGGCCCCGTTCTCAACTCCCCGCCGTCGCGCCCGCCTCGTCGTTGGCCGGCGGCGTGGCGCTCTTCACCAGCGGCGTATCGTAGCTGCTGGCCTCGTAGCTCACGCAATGGCGGATCTGCGGCGGACCGTCGCCGGCATGCAGGGCGGTGACGTTGTCGATGACGATCTTGTCGGCCAGGGTCATGCGGTCGAGCATGCGCAGGTGCTGGATCCAGTTGTCCACCAGGAACAGTTCCTGCCAGACCTCCGGGTTGCTCACGTCGCGGAACAGCGACCAGCGCTCCGCGCCGTTGCGCAGGCGCAGGCGGCGCAGCGGCTGGGCGGCGCGAACGAAGTCGCGGGTGCGCTCGGCGGGAATCCGGTATTCGATGGAGACCAGCACCATGCCCCGCCGCGTGTTGAAGACGAAGCTCGGCTGCCCGGGCATGCTCGCCGGCGCGCGGGAAATACTGGCGGCGTCCATTTCCGGCAGGCGCGAGTTGTACAGGAGGATCACCGAGGCCAGCAGCAGGCAGCCGGCGGCCAGCAGCGCACCGTGCACGGTCATGGTCTCGGCGAGATGGCCCCAGAGGAACGAACCCAGCGCCAGGCCACCGTACAGCGCGGTCTGGTACAGCGCCAGGGCGCGCGCCTTGATCCAGTCGGGGACGAGGATCTGCACCGCCGAGTTGTAGGTGGCGAGGGCGCCGATCCAGCAGCCGCCGCCGAGGATCAGCACCGGGAACAGGACCCAGAGGTTGTCTACCAGGCCGAGGGTCAGCAGGATCAGCGCCAGGGTGAAGCCGGCCAGGCTGATCAGCCGGCTGCTGCCGATCCGCTGGCGCAGGCGCGAGACCTGGGTGCTGCCGAGGATCGCGCCGAGGCCGAGGGCGCCGAGCATGTAGCCGTAGATCGCCGCGTCGCCGTCCGGGTTGCGGTGCGCCAGCAGCGGCAGCAGGGCCCAGACCGCGCTGGCGGAGAGGCCGAAGGCGAAGGAGCGCATCATCACCAGGCGGGTGACGGTGGAGTACTGGGTGAAGCGCAGCGCCGCGGTGACGCCTTCGAGGATGCCTTCCGGCGGCAGGCTGCGCTTGGGCACGTCGCGCCGCCACTGCCAGATCGCCCAGATCAGGGCCATGTAGCAGAAGCTGTTGAACAGGAACACCCAGGCCGGTCCCACCGCGCTCAGCAGCAGGCCGCCGAGGGCCGGGCCGGCGGCGCGGGCGACGTTGTAGTTGACGCTGTTGAGCAGCACCGCGTCGCTGACCATGCGCGCCGGCACCTGCTCGTTGACCGCCGCCTGCCAGGCCGGGATGGTCACCGAGCCGCCGAGGGAGATCCAGAGGATGGAGATGATCAGCAGCACCGGGTCGAGGTAGCCGAGGAAGGCCAGCAGGGTGGCGAACATCGCCCCGGTCATCTCGAAGCTGAGTCCCCAGAGCATGATCTTGCGCCGGTCGTGGTTGTCGGCGATGACCCCGGAGAGGATCGACAGCAGCACCAGCGGCAGCGCCGCGGCGACCTGGATCATCGCCACCATCAGCGGGCTGGCGTGGGCGTCGGTGACCACCCAGGCGGCGGCCACCGACTGGGCCCAGGTGCCGAGGTTGGCGAACAGGTTGCAGATCCAGATGATGCGGAAGGCCTGGATCGAGAACGGCGCCCAGGTGCCGGTGCGTTCTGGCTTGGCCGCTTGGCCTTCGGGTTTGAGGGGCAGGTCGTGCTTGGGCGAAACGGACTGGAGCATCAGATGGGTGCCTTGTATCAGCGTGCCTGATGTCGGGAAAGTCTAGCCGCCTGGCGCCTGGGCGCCATTGATGGCGGTCATGGGGCCGGCCCGGCGTGGATAGACATTGGTCCGATGGCGCTATCGGAGAGTTCCGATGTCCAGGCAGGACAGTGCCCTGGGTGTCCCGCATTGGTAGGCTTGCCGGCACAGAGTCGAGACAAGAGCGAAAAGCCGATGAAGTTGCTGTTGCGTTGCCTGCTGCTGGGGGCGTGGGTCGTCTCGCCGAGCCTGTGGGCCTGGTCCAACCATACGGTGGGCAGCTACCTGGCATTACGCGAGCTGGCGGCCATCCGCGAGGCGCCGGAAGTCGAGGTGGAGCCGCTGGAGGCGTTCCTCGCCGCCGAGCGCGGCGGACTGGCCGCACTGCTGGACGAGCAGGAAGCCTACGCCCGAGCGCATATCGGCAACTACCCGGCGCGTCCGGACGCCCTGCGCTTCGCCGCCGAGGGCGAGGCCGGCGACTTGCGCCAGGCGTTCCTCGCGGCGCTGCGGGTCAACCCGGAGATCCGCCTGGCGCTGGCGATCCAGCCGCTTCCCGGGCAGGACCAGCCGCAGCGCTCGCACCTCAAGCCACAGGAGGTGCTGGTGTTCCAGAACCTCTCGCCGTGGACCGCCTGGCGTTTCATCCGCCTGGAGCCCGGCGAGCGAGTCGCGCCCCTGGCAGTGCTGGCCACCGCCGCCGACGAACCGGACTACGGCCACGACATCAACCTGTTCAGCGACAACCCCGGCGAGGCCGGCCAGCGCTACGGCTTCGGCACCCAGCCATTCGGCGACCCGCGCTTCGAGTTCAGCTCCCAGGCGCCGTTCCACATGGGCTTCTACCACGAGGCGGCGGTGATCTACAGCGGCGCGCCGTTCCTCGCCCGGGCCTGGCCGGAATGGCGCGCCTACCAGTACTTCGGCCTGTCCCGCTTCGCCTTCGCCAGCGGTCATCCCTACTGGGGCTACCGGTTCCTTGGCTGGGGCATGCACTACATCCAGGACATCACCCAGCCCTACCACTCCACGCCGCTGCCCGGTGCCAGCCTGGCGGCGATGCTACAGATGGAGGGCAAGGCATTGCTCGGCTACCCGGAGGAAAAACAGGCGGCCATCGAGCGTGTCGCGAACCGCCATACCGCGGTGGAGAAATACCAGTTCGACTGGCTGCGCCAACTGCTCCGCGACGGCCGCCCGCAGCCGATGCTCGACGCCTACGCCGACACCCGCCGCGATGGTGCCTATCCGGCCTATTCGCCGACCTACTTGCGCGAGGTGGTGGCCGCCGAGTCGAACGCTCACGCCGCGGCCTTCGACGCCGCCATCGGCGAATGGCTGGCCGCCCGCCCGGCCTCCGCCGCGCAGGACTTCAGCGAGAGCAACCAGCCACGCCCCGAGGCCCACGACAATGCGGCGCTGAACGCGCAACTGATCGAACTGATCGGGCATTTCGGCGCGCATAGCCGGAACATCGCCAGGGCGGCGTTGGAAACGGAGGAGGGTGGGGCGAAGGAGTGAGGGGGCGGGCGGATGAGCGGCGGATAACCGCGAGCGGTTATTCGCCCTGCGGAGCAGGGGCGCTGTCCGGCGTTTCCGGGGTGTGCAGGGCGGCGAACCCGCCCCGCCAGGCGGGTCGATGCCGCGACTCAGTCGCGCAACAGCTCCGCAGGCACCTCGCTGCGCAACATCAACTGGCACTGCTGGCTCTCCGGGTCGAACAGGATCACCGCCTCGCCCCGCCGCAAGGCATGCCGGGCGCGTTCTACACGCACGTCCAGCGGGGTCTCGTCGCCATTGTCGGTGCCTTCGCGGGTGACGAAGTCTTCCAGCAGGTTGTTCAGGGTGTCGGCTTCGAGCAGGTCGTGGGGGATCAGCATGGCGGTACTCCGGTATGGCGGCGAATGCTAGCGCGACGCATCGCGTACTGTCATGCCTGTCGCGAAGGCTGGCCGAGCAGGCGTTCGAGGGTGGCATAGAGTTCCGCCCGGTCCACCGGCTTGCCGAGGTAGGCGTCCATGCCGGCCTCGATTCCGGCCCGGCGGTGTTCGTCGAGGATGTGCGCGGTCAGGGCGACGATCGGGACGCGCGGCCAGCCCTGGGCACGCTCCTCCCGGCGGATCAGGCGGGTCGCCTCGAAGCCGTCCATTTCCGGCATCTCGCCATCCATCAGGATCAACTGGATGCCGTTCGGGTCGCGCAGGTACTCGTCCAGCGCGAGCCGTCCGTTGCCGGCCAGGCGCACCGCGTAGCCGCGCTTGGCGAGGAAGCCGCGCACCACCAGCTGGTTCACCGGGTTGTCCTCGGCGACCAGGATGCATGGGGCGTCCAGGCGTTCGTCCGGGGCCGCCTCGCTGCTCCGCCCTGGCTGTCGGCGCCGCTCCCGGTACAGTTCCAGCAGGGCTTCGCGCAGGGCCTTCACCGCCACCGGCTGGGCCAGGGCCAGCAGGCGCAGGCCTTCGTGCGGCGGCAGGTCCTGGCAGTGCTGCGGCGGGCATAGCAGGAGGATGCGCTGGCCTTGCTCCAGTTGCGCATAGAGGGTGTCCAGCCAGATCGACGGCGGCCCCGGCCAGGGCGCCGCCAGGACCAGCAGGGGCGGTGCGCTGAAGTCCTCCAGGTAGGCGTTCAGCCGTCTCGGCTGCAGGCAGCGTTCGACCCGCAGCCCCCAACGCTCCAGCAATGCCTGCAGGCAGTCCAGGGTCAGGTTGTCCTCGCTGGCCAGCAGGGCCGGACGGTGTTGCAGCAGTTGCGCCAGTTCGTCCGCTTCGCCGGCGTCGAGGGCGGGGCTGAGCGGCAGGTCGACGCTGAACCGGGTGCCCTTGCCCGGCTCGCTGCTCACCTCGATGCGCCCGCCCATCATCTGCACCAGTTCGCGGCTGATCGCCAGGCCCAGGCCGCTGCCGCCGTAGCGGCGGGTGGTGCTGGAGTCGGCCTGGGAGAAGGATTCGAACAGGGTCTTCTGCGCCTGGGCGGATATCCCGATGCCGCTGTCGCTGACGCTGTACAGCAGGCGCTCGCGTCCGCCCTCGTCGAAGCGCCGCTGCACGCGCACGGCGACATGGCCTTCGGCGGTGAACTTGAGGGCATTGCTGAGCAGGTTCATCAGTACCTGGCGCAACCGCGTCGGGTCGCCGTTGAGGCGGCGCGGCACGCCCCTGTCCAGGCCGAGATGCAGGCGCAGGCGTTTTTCCACGGCCTGGGCGCTGAACAGCGCCAGGGTGTCGGAGAGCAGTTCCTCCAGGTCGAAGTCGATGCGCTCCAGGTGCAGCTTGCCGGACTCGATGCGAGCGTAGTCGAGGATATCGTTGATCACCGACATCAGCGCGCTGCCGGAGCTGGCGATGGTCTCCACGTAGGCCGCCTGGCCGCGATCCAGCGGGGTATCGCGGAGCAGTTGCAGCATGCCCAGCACGCCGTTCAGCGGGGTGCGAATCTCATGGCTCATCTTCGCCAGGAAGCGGCTCTTCGCCTCGTTCTCCACCCGCGCCTGCTCGGCCGCCTGGCGCGAGCGGAAGCCTTCCTCCTTGAGCGCATTGATGCGGTCGGCGAGGCCGATGGACAGGGTCACCAGTTCCACGGTCATGCCGATCTTGACCACGCTGCTGCCGAACAGGCCGAACAGTTCGAAGCCCAGCGAGGCGGCGGTGGTGACCAGGAACGACAGCAGCAGCGCGCCCCAGGCCAGGATGTAGTAGAGGCCGTAGCGCAGGCCCTGGCGCCAGACGTGGACGCCGGCCAGCAGCAGGCTGAGGGAGACCAGCATCACCGTCAGGCTGGCGAGGACGTTCCAGGCGCGCAGCCCCACCAGCGGCTCGCTGGCCAACAGGACCACGCAGGCCAGCAGCAGGCCGCGGAGGAAGCGGTCGAGGCGCGGGAAGTCGCGGCGGGTGTAGAGGTAGCCGCGGCTGAACTGGATCGACACCAGGCAGCTCAGGTACATCAGCAGGTAGATGCCGGCCGACTCCAGCGCCACGTGTCCGGGCAGCAGCTTGAACAGCAGGCCGTCGAAGCTGGCGGAAAACAGGCCGAGGCTGAGGTTGTACAGCAGGTACCAGGCGTAGGTGGCCTCGCGCAGCGAGACGAAGAGGAACAGGTTGTAGCAGAACAACCCGAACAGCACCCCGTAGAAGGCCCCGTTGAAGCCCATCAGGGTTTCCTGGCTGGCCGCGCTGGCCGCGTAGGTGCTGAAGTACAGCGGCACGTAGACGGTGCTGGTGCTCTGCACGCGCAGCAGCAGGGTGCTCTCGCCGGGCGGCAGTCGCAGCGGGAACCAGAAGTTGCGCACCTGCACCGGGCGCTGGGAGAAGGCGAACAGGTCGCCGCTCTCCTGCTGTTCGATGCGCCCATCGGCGGTTAGCAGGTAGACCTTGAGGTCGTCCAGCAGCGGGTAGTTGACCTCCAGGAAACCGGCCAGGTCGGCGCCGTTGCGGTTGTCCAGGCGCACCCTGAACCACCAGGCCGCGGCGTTCTTGCCGAAGTTCGCGTGGTCGCCGCGCAGGGCGGTGAAGGCCTGGGCCGGCAAGGCGAGGATGTCGCCCAGGCGCGCCTTGCCGCCGGCGTCGCGGTAGTACTCGGCGTATGCGCCCAGGGACAGGCGCAGGTCCTCTCCGTCCAGCGGCGCGGGCGGCTGCGCCCGGGCCGGCAGCGCGCAGCAGAGCAACAGCAGGACCAGGCAGAGTCGGGACATGCAACTACTCCATGGACACGAGTCGGCACGCATGATGCTACGGAGGAAATGAGACAGGCGAGGGAACCTGCCATCAGCCTAGCAGTTGGCTGGAGAGGAGGGCGGCCTCCCCGGGGGCGGGGAGGCCGGCGCGGGCTCAGCCCTTGTCGCTGTTGTTGCTGCTGTCGAGCACTTCGTCCACCGGCGGGACGTGGGTGCAGCTTTCCATGTGCACCGGATGCTCGAGCTGCTTGTTGAAACGTTCCAGCGAGGTTTCCCGGGGCTTGGCGTCGCTGGCGAAGACCGGCGGGCTGAGGATGTAGGCAGTGAGCAGGCGGCTCAGCGCGGCGAGGCTGTCGATGTGCGTGCGCTCGTAGCCGTGGGTGGCGTCGCAGCCGAACGCCAGCAGCGCGGCGCGGGTGTCGTGGCCGGCGGCGATCGCCGACTGCGCGTCGCTGTGGTAGTAGCGGAACAGGTCGCGGCGCAGGGCGATGTCGTGGCGCTCGCCGAGCCGCAGCAGGTGCCGCGACAGATGGAAGTCGTAGGGCCCGCCGGAGTCCTGCATGGCCACGCTGACGCTGTGCTCGTTGGAATTCTGGCCTTCGGCCACCGGGGCGATGTCGATGCCGACGAACTCGCTGACGTCCCAGGGCAGGGCGCCGGCGGCGCCGGAGCCGACTTCCTCGGTGATGGTGAACAGCGGGTGGCAGTCGATCGGCGGCTCCTGCCCGCTTTCCTTGACCGCCTTCAGCGCCGCCAGCAGCGCCGCGACCCCGGCCTTGTCGTCCAGGTGGCGGGCGCTGATATGGCCGCTCTCGGTGAACTCCGGCAACGGATCGAAGGCCACGTAGTCACCCACCGAGATGCCCAGGCTCTCGCTGTCGGCGCGGCTGGCGGTATAGGCGTCGAGACGCAGCTCGATGTTGTCCCAACTGATCTTCAGGTTGTCCACCTCGGTATTGAAGGCGTGGCCTGAGGCCAGCAGCGGCAGCACGCTGCCACGGAACACGCCCTGTTCGGTGAACACCGTGACCCGGCTACCCTCGGCGAAGCGGCTCGACCAGCAGCCTACCGGGGCCAGGCCGAGGCGGCCGTTGGGCTTGATCTCGCGGACCAGCGCGCCGATCGTGTCGAGGTGCGCGGAAACCGCCCGGTCCGGGGTATTCAGGCGGCCCTGGAGGGTCGCCCGGATGGTTCCCCGGCGAGTCATCTCGAAGGGCACGCCAAGTTCGTCGAGCTGCTCGGCGACATAGCGCACGATGGTATCGGTGAAGCCGGTGGGGCTGGGGATGGCGAGCATCTCCAGCAGCACCCGTTGCAGGTAGTTGAGGTCCGGTTGTGGCAGAGGGGTCATGAAGGCACCTCGCGGCTGAGGGGGAAGAGAAGATCGACGAAGCGTTCGGCGGTCGGCTGCGGCTCGTGGTTGGCCAGGCCGGCGCGCTCGTTGGCTTCGATGATCACGTAGTCGGGCTGGTCGGCGGCCTCGACCAGGAAGTCCAGGCCCACCACCGGTATTTCCAGGGCCCGCGCGGCCTGGATCGCGGCCTCGCGGAGGGCCGGATGGAGGGCGTCGGTGACGTCCTCGAGGATGCCGCCGGTGTGCAGGTTGGCGGTGCGCCGCACGGCCAGGTGTTCGCCGCTGGGCAGCACGTCGTCGTAGCCATAGCCGGCGGCCCGCAGGGTGCGCTCGGTCTCGTGGTCGAGCGGGATGCGGCTTTCCCCGCCGGTGGCGGCCTGGCGCCGGCGGCTCTGCGCCTCGATCAGCTCGCGGATGCTGTGCCGGCCGTCACCGATCACCGCGGCGGGACGACGGATGGCGGCGGCCACCACCTCGTAGCCGATCACCAGCACGCGCAGGTCGTGGCCGGCGTGGTAGCTCTCCAGCAGCACGCGCGAATCGAAATGGCGGGCGGCCTCGATGGCCTCCTCGACCTCGTCCGCGGTGCGCAGGTCCACCGCCACGCCCTGGCCCTGCTCGCCGTCCACCGGCTTGACCACCAGCGAACCGTGCTCGGCGAGGAACGCGGCGTTTTCCTCCGCGCTGCCGGCCAGGCGCTGCTGCGGCTGGCGCAGGCCGGCGTGCTGCAGGGCGCGGTGGGTGAGGACCTTGTCCTGGCAGAGGGTCATGCTCACCGCCGTGGTCAGGTCGGAGAGCGATTCGCGGCAGCGGATCTGCCGGCCGCCCTGGGTCAGGGTGAACAGGCCGCCCTCGGCGTCGTCGACGCGCACCTCGATGCCGCGCCGGTGGGCTTCGTCGACGATGATCCGGGCGTAGGGGTTGAGGTCTTCCTCCGGGCCGGGGCCGAGGAACAGCGACTGGTTGATGCCGTTCTTGCGCTTGATGGTGAAGGTCGCCAGTTCGCGGAAGCCGAGCTTGCGGTAGAGCGCCTTGGCCTGCTGGTTGTTGTGCAGCACCGAGAGGTCGAGGTAGGCCAGTTCGCGGCTCATGAAGTGCTCGACCAGGTGCCGCACCAGCGCCTCGCCGACGCCCGGCCGGCTGCATTGCGGGTCCACCGCCAGGCACCAGAGGCTGGAGCCCCCCTCCGGGTCCTGGAACGCCTTGGCGTGGTTGAGGCCCATCACCGTGCCTACCGCGACGCCAGTGTCGGCGTCCTCGGCCAGCCAGTAGATCGGCCCGCCCTGGTGGCGCGGGCTGAGGCGCTCGGTCTGCACCGGAAGCATGCCGCGCGCCAGGTACAGGCGGTTGATCGCCGCCCAGTCCTCCTCGGTATGCACCCGGCGGATGCGGAAACCGCGTGGCGGACGACGCGCCGGGCGGTAGTCGGTGAACCACAGGCGCAGGGTATCCGAGGGATCGAGGAAGAGCTGCTGCGGGGCGTGGGCCAGGACCTGCTGCGGCGCCGCCACGTAGAGCGCGATGTCGCGTTCGCCGGGGGCTTCCTGCAACAGGTCGCGGGCCAGTTCCTCGGCGTCCGGGTAGGTCTGCCCGATCAGCAGGCGGCCCCAGCCGCAGTGGATGCTCAGCGGTTTCTCGGTGGGCTCGCTGTGATCTTCGGCGAGACGCGCCTGCAGGCGTTCGTAGGTGGGCGCCTGGATACGTTGCAGGCGCTGGTTGTGCGGGTGAGGCAGATGCAAGTGGCCTTTCATGATCGCTCCTGGTTCGGGCCCCTGCGTTGGGGGCCCATTTTCAAAGTCCCTGTTCGCTGAGCCAGAGGTTGAGGGCGGCCAGCTGCCACAGCTTGGAGCCGCGCAGCGGTGTGAGGTCTCCGTCCGGATCGCTCAGCAGGCGATCGAATATCGCCGGCTGGAACAGGCCGCGGTCCTGGCTCGGGTCGAGCAGCAGTTCGCGTACCCATTCGCGGGTGCGGCCCTGCAGGTGCTTGAGACCGGGCACCGGGAAGTAGCCCTTGGGCCGGTCGATGACTTCGCTGGGAATTACCTTGCGCGCGGCGCCCTTGAGCACCTGCTTGCCGCCGTCGCCGAGCTTGAAGCGGGCGGGAATGCGCGCCGACAGCTCGGCCAGGCGGTAGTCGAGGAACGGCACGCGGGCTTCCAGGCCCCAGGCCATGGTCATGTTGTCGACCCGCTTGACCGGGTCGTCGACCAGCATGATCGTGCTGTCCAGGCGCAGCGCCTTGTCCACCGCGGCCTCGGCGCCGGGGCTGGCGAAGTGGTCGCGGACGAAGCGCCCGGCGACGTCCTCGACGCGGAAGCGCTCACCGACGGTGGCCAGGTATTCCTCGTGGTCGCGGTCGAAGAACGCCGCGCGGTACGCGGCGAAGGCGTCGTCGGCGCCATCCACCTTCGGATACCAGTGGTAGCCGGCGAACAGCTCGTCGGCGCCCTGGCCGCTCTGCACCACCTTGCAGTGCTTCGAGACTTCCCGCGCGAGCAGGTAGAAGGCGATGCAGTCGTGGCTGACCATCGGCTCGCTCATGGCGCGGAAGGCCGCCGGCAACTGCTCGATCACTTCGTGCTCGCCGATGCGCAGGCGATGGTGGCGGGTGTGGTAGCGCTCGGCGATCAGGTCGGAATACTGGAACTCGTCGCCGCGCTCGCCGCCGGCATCCTCGAAGCCGATGGAGAAGGTCAGCAGGTTGTCCACCCCGGCCTCGTGCAGCAGGCCCACCAGCAGGCTCGAATCGACCCCGCCGGAGAGCAGCACGCCGACCTCGCGGGCGGCGCGCTGGCGGATCGCCACCGCTTCGCGGAGGCCGTCGAGGACGCGCTCCTGCCAGTCGTCGAGCGTCAGCTCGCGCTCGTCCGGGCGCGGGCCGTAGTCCAGCGTCCACCAGGTGCGCTGCTCGCAGCTGCCGTCGAGGTCGACGCTCATCCAGGTCGCCGGCGGCAGCTTCTTCACGCCCTCCAGCAAGGTGTGCGGGGCGGGAACCACTGCGTGGAAGTTGAGGTAGAAATTCAGCGCCTGCGGATCGAGGTCGCTGGCGATGTCGCCGCCCTTGAGCAGGGCCGGCAGGCTCGAGGCGAAGCGCAGGCGCGAGCGGTCGAGGCTGTAGTAGAGCGGCTTGATGCCGAGGCGGTCACGGGCCAGGAACAGCCGCTGGCGATCGCGCTCCCAGACGGCGAAGGCGAACATCCCATTGAGCCGGGGCAATAAATCGGCGCCCCAGGCATGGTACCCCTTCAAGAGAACTTCGGTGTCGCCGCCGGAGAAGAACCGATAGCCAAGGCTTTCCAGTTCGCCACGCAGTTCGGGGTAGTTGTAGATGGCGCCATTGAACACCATGGCCAGGCCGAGATCGGGATCGATCATCGGTTGGCCGGAAGCTTCCGCCAGGTCCATGATCTTCAGCCGTCGATGTCCGAGGGCGATCGGGCCCTGGGCATGGAAACCCCAGGCGTCGGGGCCTCGAGGGGCCAGGTGGTGGGTGATGCGTTCGACCGCTGCGAGGTCGGCTGCCTGGTTGTCGAAACGAAACTCTCCTGATATGCCGCACATATTCCTTACCGGTTCTCCGTTGGGGAAGTGGGTTACGTACTCCTTCCGGGTACATGACTTACCTAACAGAGGACCGTTACAGTTGGAAGGAGTTCTATACGAATTTTCCGGGCCTATCAGGACCCTTAACGAAGAATTTATTATGGTTGAAAGTAATAAGACCGCTGCCGATACCTATTCGCTCGCTATTTTCCGCGCCATCCGCCGCCTCCAGCAGGCCGCTGAAATCCACTCCAAGCGTCTCAGCCGATACGGCGGCCTGACCCCGCTGCAATTGCTGATCCTGCATGTCCTGGCGGTGGAGGGAGAACTGACCGCGACGCAACTGGCCAAGCTGGTCAGCCTGTCCCAGGCATCGCTCTCCGGCGTGCTCGACCGCCTCGAAGGACGCGGCCTGCTCTATCGTCGGCGCGACGAACAGGACCGGCGCAAGTCCTGGCTGCACCTCGACCCGGCCGGCCACGAAGCCCTGGCGGAGGCGCCGCCGCTATTGCCGGAGTACGTGATCGAGCGCTTCGCCGCGTTGCCCGAGTGGGAGCGCCACGGCCTGCTGGCCGCGCTGCTGCGCGCGGCCGACCTGTTCGGCCTGCCGGAAGAGGACGTCGAAGAAGAGTGAGGGCGCCAGGTTCGCTACGAAAGACAGTCGCGTCGGCGGTCTTTACCTGGCGAACCTGCCGATGCCTTGCCGGTGCAGGCTGGTGGACAAGCGCGTTGTACGCCATGGCGTGACCTCCGCGTAGGGCGGATAACGCCGTCGGCGTTATCCGCCGACCCAGCGATATCCGCCCGACGACATGGCATGACCGTCGAGCAGGGCGCATAACGCCGCTTCCCCGGTGCCCCGGCCGCCGAGGAAAGCTACCCGCCGTAGAGCTTCTGCGCCGCCAGGGAGAAGCTCACCGCCACCAGCATCAGCGCGAACAGGCGTTGCAGGGTCGGGCCGCCGAGGCGCTGCGCCAGCAGGTTGCCGCCGAGCACGCCGACCGCGCCGCCGGCGGCGAGGCCGCCGAGCAGCGGCAGCGGCGGGTGGGCGCCGGTCAGGTAGATCAGGAAGCCGCCGCCGGAGACCAGCGCGATCACCGCCATCGAGGTGGCGGTGGCGGCCATCATCGACAGCGGGGTGAACCAGAGCAGCCCCGGCACCACCAGGAAACCGCCGCCCACGCCCATCAATCCCGACAGTAAGCCGACCGCCAGGCCGATGCCGAGCAGCGGCAGGCTCCGTGCCTGGTCGCTGGCCTCGCGTTTCATCCCGGCGCCGCGCCACATGCGCCAGGCCGACCAGAGCACCAGCAGGCAGAAGGCGACGATCAGCACGCCTTCCGGGACGAAGCGGCCGAGCCATTGGCCGACGGCGTTGCTCGGCAGGCCGGCCAGCGCCAGGACCAGCACCGGCCGCCAGGCCACCTGGCCCTGGCGAGCGCGCGGGATGGCGCCGATCAGCGCCGACAGGGCGACCGCGCCGAGGCTCACGCCGATGGCGTCGCGCAGCGGCAGGTGCAGGCTGAGCAGCAGGGGCAGGGCGACCAGCGAGCCGCCGGCGCCGGTGAGGCCGAGCAGCAGGCCGAGAACGGCGCCGATGCCCAGGGATTCGAAGAGCAGTACATCCATCGTCGATCAACTGTTTCCGCGGGTGAGCCAGCCGGTGGTCCGGTATGGCCTGCGCGTGCGGCAGGCTCGAAGGGTAGCGCAAATCGGTGCGCCCGGGGCTTCAGCCGCGCTGCCCACGCACCAGGTCGCGCAGCAGGAAGCGGTTCGGGTGGCAGGCCTCGGCCACCGCGCGCGGCAGCGGCAGCGGCTCGCCGCAGATCCACGCCGCCAGCAGTTCGCCGGACAGCGGCGCGCTGATCAGCCCGCGCGAGCCGTGGCCGCTGTTCAGGTACAGGCCTGGCAGCCAGGGGCAGGCCCGCTCCGGCACCTGGCGGGCGTCACGGGCGAGCACCGCGTAGGCCTCGTCGAAGGCCGCGCGCTCGGCCAGCGGGCCTACCAGGGGCAGGTAGTCGGGGCTGGTGCAGCGGAACGCCGCGCGGCCTTCCAGGCGCTCCAGCGGCAGGTCGTCGGCGCCCAGGCGCTGCAACAGGTCGGGGGATATCTCCCGCAGCAGTTCGAGGTTGCCCTGGTGTTCGGCGAGGGTCGGCGCCAGGTCTTCGCTCTTGAAGTCGAAGCTGGCGCCGAGGGTGTGTTCGTCGCCACGCGGCGGTGCGACGTAGCCCTCGGCGCAGACCACGGTGCGCAGCGCCCGGCTTTGCGGGGTGGCCGGCAGGCGGGTGACCTGCCCGCGAATGCGCTTCAGCGGCAGCTCGGCGGCGGGCGGGAAGTCGCGGATGTCGGCGGCGGTGGCGAGGATCGCGAGTGGCGCGCGGGCCAGGCATTCGTCGCCGGCGTAGGCGCACCAGTCGTCGCCCTCGCGGCGCAAGCGTACCGCCCGGCCGCTCAGCAGGGTGATCCCGGGGGTGGCGGCCAGGGCCTGGCACAGCGCGGGCGGATGGACCCAGCCGGCTTCGGGATAGAACAGGCCGCCGGCGGGCAGGGCGACGCCGGCGAGGCGCTCGGCCTGCTCGCGGTCCAGGCCGTGCAGCAGGTCGGCGGGGAAGGCTGCGGCCAGTTGCGCCTGGCGTTGCGCTTCCTTGGCGTCGAAGGCCAGTTGCAGTACGCCGCAGGCGTCCCAGTCGTGGCCGCGCCGCAGGCGTTCGAGCAGCCGGCGGGTATGGCCGAAGCCGCTGAGCACCAGGCGCGACAGCGGCGTGCCGTGGGCCGAGAGTTTCAGGTAGAGCACGCCCTGGGGGTTGCCCGAGGCTTCCCGGGCGAGGCCGGGATGGCGTTCGATCAGGGTCACCTGCCAGCCGCGCGCGGCGAGGCTGGCGGCGCTGGCGCAGCCGGCCAGGCCGCCGCCGACCACCAGTGCCGCGCGGCGCCCGGCGTGGGGCGCGGGGCGTGCGTACCAGGGCTTGCCGGCGTTCGCCGGCGGCCCCTGGTAGGTGCCGCCGAGCATCTCGCGCTTCTGCCCGTAGCCCGGTACCCGTTGCATGGCGAAACCGGCCTCGATCAGCCCGCGGCGGACGAAACCGGCGCTGGTGAAGGTGCCCAGGGTCGCCTGCGGCGCCGACAGTCGCGCCAGTTCGGCGAACAGCGCGGGCGACCACATGTCCGGGTTCTTCGCCGGGGCGAAGCCGTCGAGGAACCAGGCGTCGACCCGCGCGTCGAGCTGCGGCAGGCACTCCAGGGCATCGCCCAGCAGCAGGGTCAGGCCGACCCTTCCGCCCGCGAACGCCAGGCGCTGGAAGCCCGGATGCAGGGCGAGATACTGGTCCAGCAGGGCTTCGCTCCAGGGCGCCAGTTCCGGCCATAGCGCCAGGGCGCGGCGCAGGTCGGCGGCGGCGAGGGGGAATTTCTCCACGCTGACGAACTCCAGACGCGCGCCGGCCGGAGCAACCCGTTCGAACAATTGCCAGGCGCAGAGGAAGTTCAGTCCGGTGCCGAAGCCGGTCTCGCCGATGCACAGCACCTCGCCGTCGCCCAGCGCGGCGAAGCGCTCGGCCAGGCGGTTGGTGGCGAGGAACACATGGCGCGTCTCGTTGAGCCCGGAATGCCGGGAAAAATATACGTCGCCGAAGGCGCGGGATAGCGGCTGGCCGTTTTCGTCCCAGTCGAGCTGGGCATGCTGGAAGTCGGACATGGCAGAACCTGAAAAAGCGGATGGCGCATTTTACGGGGCTTTGCCGGCCAGCGGCGAGGCGCTGCGCGAACATGCCGCGGCGCCGCGCAGACAGCCGCACGCCGATCCGCTACCTTGAAGGACTCAGGTTAAGGGAGACCTCCATGTTCGAATCCGCGGAAGTTGGCCACAGCATCGACAAGGACACCTACGAGAAGGCCGTCATCGAGTTGCGCGAAGCGCTGCTCGAGGCGCAGTTCGAGCTCAAGCAGCAGGCGCGCTTCCCGGTGATCATCCTGATCAACGGCATCGAGGGCGCCGGCAAGGGCGAGACGGTCAAGCTCCTCAACGAGTGGATGGACCCGCGCCTGATCGAGGTGCAGAGCTTCCTCCGTCCCTCCGACGAGGAGCTGGAGCGGCCGCCGCAGTGGCGCTTCTGGCGGCGCCTGCCGCCCAAGGGGCGGACCGGTATCTTCTTCGGCAACTGGTACAGCCAGATGCTCTACGCGCGGGTCGAGGGGCATATCAAGGAGGCCAAGCTGGACCAGGCCATCGATGCCGCCGAACGCTTCGAGCGCATGCTCTGCGACGAAGGCGCGCTGCTCTTCAAGTTCTGGTTCCATCTCTCCAAGAAACAGTTGAAGGAGCGTCTCAAGGCGCTGGAGAAGGACCCGCAGCACAGCTGGAAGCTCAGTCCGCTGGACTGGAAGCAGAGCGAGGTCTACGACCGCTTCGTGCATTACGGCGAGCGCGTGCTGCGCCGTACCAGCCGGGACTACGCGCCCTGGTACGTGGTGGAAGGCGCGGACGAGCGCTACCGCGCCTTGACCGTCGGCCGCATCCTTCTCGAAGGGTTGCAGGCCGCGCTGGCCACCAAGGAGCGCGCCAAGCGCCAGCCGCACGCCGCACCGCTGGTGTCGAGCCTGGACAACCGTGGCCTGCTGGACTCCCTGGACCTGGGCCAGTACCTGGACAAGGACGCCTACAAGGAGCAGCTCGCCGCCGAGCAGGCGCGCCTGGCCGGGCTGATCCGCGACAAGCGCTTCCGCCAGCATTCGCTGGTCGCGGTGTTCGAGGGCAACGACGCGGCCGGCAAGGGCGGCGCCATCCGCCGTGTCACCGACGCGCTGGACCCGCGCCAGTACCATATCGTGCCGATCGCCGCGCCGACCGAAGAGGAGCGCGCGCAGCCCTATCTCTGGCGCTTCTGGCGGCACATCCCGGCGCGCCGCCAGTTCACCATCTTCGACCGTTCCTGGTACGGCCGCGTGCTGGTGGAACGCATCGAGGGCTTCTGCGCACCGGCCGACTGGCTGCGCGCCTATGGCGAGATCAACGACTTCGAGGAGCAGCTCAGCGAGTACGGGATCATCGTGGTGAAGTTCTGGCTGGCGATCGACAAGCAGACCCAGATGGAGCGCTTCAAGGAGCGCGAGAAAACCCCCTACAAGCGCTACAAGATCACCGAGGAAGACTGGCGCAACCGCGACAAGTGGGACCAGTACGTGGACGCGGTGGGCGACATGGTCGACCGTACCAGCACCGAGATCGCGCCCTGGACCCTGGTCGAAGCCAACGACAAGCGCTTCGCCCGGGTCAAGGTGCTGCGCACCATCAACGACGCCATCGAGGCGGCGTACAAGAAGGACAAGTGAGGCCTGCCGGAATGCGGCGCCGTCCTCTCCAGGGGATGGCGACGCATACGCCGGATGAATGATCGGTGCCTCGCGCGATTGCCTCGCCTTATCCTCGCTCGATCCGGCCGCTGCCCCGGCGGCCGCCCGACAATAACAGCGAGGGTTCCCCCATGCGTGAAGTGGTGATCGTCGACAGCGTCCGGACCGGCCTGGCCAAGTCCTTCCGCGGCAAGTTCAACCTGACCCGGCCGGACGACATGGCCGCCCACTGTGTCGACGCGCTGCTGGCGCGCAACGACCTCGACCCGCTGCTGGTGGATGACTGCATCGTCGGCGCCGGCTCCAACGAAGGCGCCCAGGGCCACAACATCGGGCGCAACGTGGCGGTGCTCTCCGGCCTCGGCATCCAGGTGCCGGGGATGACCCTCAACCGCTACTGTTCCTCCGGCCTGCAGGCGATCGCCATCGCCGCCAACCAGATCGCTTCCGGTTGCAGCGAGGTGATCGTCGCCGGCGGCGTCGAGTCGATCACCCTGACCCTGAAGAGCGTCAACACCGACCACCTGGTGAACCCGCTGCTGCAAAGGGAGGTGCCGGGCATCTACTACCCCATGGGGCAGACCGCCGAGATCGTCGCCCGTCGCTACGGCATCACCCGCGAGGCCCAGGATGCCTACGCCCTGCAGAGCCAGCAGCGGATGGCGCGAGCCCAGGCGGACGGGCTGTTCGCCGACGAGATCGTGCCGATGACCACCCGCTACGCGGTGGAGGACAAGGCCAGCGGCGAGAAGCAGGTGCTCGACGGAGTGGTCGACCGCGACGACTGCAACCGCCCGGACACCACCCTCGAAGGCCTGGCCTCGCTGAAGCCGGCGTTCGCCGAGGACGGTTCGGTCACCGCCGGCAACGCCTCGCAACTCTCCGACGGCGCCTCGATGACCCTGCTGATGAGCCTGGAGAAAGCGCTGGCGCTGGGCCTGGAGCCGAAGGCCTTTTTCCGTGGCTTCACCGTGGCCGGCTGCGAGCCGGACGAAATGGGCATCGGTCCGGTGTTCTCGGTGCCGAAGCTGCTCAAGGCGAAGGAGCTGAAGATCGCCGACATCGATCTCTGGGAACTCAACGAAGCCTTCGCCTCGCAGTGCCTGTACTGCCGCGACCGGCTGGAGATCGACAACGAGAAGTACAACGTCAACGGCGGCTCCATCGCCATCGGCCACCCGTTCGGCATGACCGGCTCGCGCCAGGTCGGTCATCTGGTCCGCGAACTGCGCCGGCGCAACCTGCGCTACGGCGTGGTGACCATGTGCGTCGGCGGCGGCATGGGCGCCAGCGGGCTGTTCGAAGCCGTACGCTGAGCCCGTGCGCGACGGCGGGCCCCGCAGGCCGGGGCTCGCCTCATGGGTTTTATTTACATGACGCTCCGTGCCATCCCCGGCGACTCGCGCTAGGCTAGGCGCCTTTTTCCTTGCATAGGGATGTAGCGATGTCCACCGAGCCCAACTCGCCGTTCGTCGACGACCCGCTGAGCGCCGTCGATGCACGGATTCTCGGCAGCCTCGTCGAGAAGCAGGCGACCACTCCGGAAACCTATCCGCTGACCCTCAATGCCCTGGTCCTGGCATGCAACCAGAAGACCAGCCGCGATCCGGTGATGAACCTCACGCCCGGCCAGGTCGGCCAGAGCCTGCGCCAGCTCGAGGGGCGCGGCCTGGTCAGGCTGGTGATGGGCAGCCGCGCCGACCGCTGGGAGCACACCCTGGGCAAGGGCCTGGAATTGGTGGCGCCACAGGTGGCGCTGCTCGGCCTGCTGTTCCTGCGTGGTCCGCAGACCCTCAACGAACTGCTCACCCGCAGCAACCGCCTGCACGATTTCGACGACGTCGAGCAGATCCGCCACCACCTGGAACGCCTCGCCGGCCGTGGCCTGGCCGTGCACCTGGAGCGGCGCGCCGGGCAGCGCGAGGAGCGCTACATGCATCTGCTCGGCAGCCAGGCCGACCTCGAGGCCGCCGTGGAGGCGATGGGCAGCGACCCGGAACGCGCCGCGCCGGCCGCTCTGTCGGCCGATGCGGAAGCGCGGATCGCCGAGCTGGAGACGCGCCTGGCGGCGCTGGAGGAGCGCCTGGCCAGGCTCGAAGGAGGGGCGTGATATCGCGGGTGGGCGCAATCGGTGACATGCAGGTTCCGGCGGATAACCGCGAGCGGTTGTTCGCCCTACGGCCCGCAGTGACTTTGTGGGCGGCGCTGCCTGTCGGGTAGGGCGAATAACGCCAGCGGCGTTATCCGCCGATGCGCCGCCCCGCAAGGCGCACGCCAACCCAAAAAAGCCCGGCTATTGCCGGGCTTTTTCATGCGCGCGCGTCGGTGGCCGATCAGGCCTCCGGCTGTACCGGCACGTGGATCAGTTGCAGGCGCTCGCTGCTCCAGGCACGGGTGCTGTTGGTCAGCTCGATGTCGTTGTTCAGCTTGCGCCCGTAAGACGGCACGATTTCCTTCAGGCGTGCCTGCCACTCGGGGGTGGCGACCTTGTCCTTGAAGGCCTTCTCCAGCACCGACAGCATGATCGGCGCGGCGGTCGAGGCGCCCGGCGAGGCGCCGAGCAGGGCGGCGACGGAGCCGTCGGCGGCGGTCACCACTTCGGTGCCGAATTGCAGTACGCCGCCTTTCTCGGCGTCCTTCTTGATGATCTGCACGCGCTGGCCGGCCTGCACCAGCTTCCAGTCCTCGTCGCGGGCTTCCGGGAAGTACTCGCGCAGCGAGGCCATGCGGTCGTCCTGGCTGAGCATCAGCTGGCCGATCAGGTACTGGCTGAGATCGAAGTTGTCGATGCCGGCGTTGAACATCGGGCCGATGTTGCTGCTGGTCACCGAGCCCGGCAGGTCCCACAGCGAGCCGTTCTTCAGGAACTTGGTGGAGAAGGTGGCGAACGGACCGAACAGCAGAACCGGCTTGCCGTCGATCATGCGGGTGTCGAGGTGCGGCACCGACATCGGTGGCGAACCCACCGAAGCCTTGCCGTAAACCTTGGCCAGGTGGCGCTTGACCACGTCCGGGTTGGTGGTGGCGAGGAACGAACCGCCCACCGGGAAGCCGGCATAGCCTTCGGCCTCGGGGATACCGGACATTTGCAGCAGCTTCAGCGCGCCGCCACCGGCGCCGATGAAGACGAACCTGGCCTTGACGCTGGTTTCCTTGTCGCCATTGGCCAGGTCGGCCATGGTCACGGTCCAGGTGTTATCGTCGTTGCGCTTGAGGTCGCGGACCTCATGTTGCAGGCGCAGCTTGAAGGTGTCCTTGGCCGACAGCGAGCCCACCAACTGGCGGGTGATCTCGCCGAAGTTGACGTCGGTGCCGATCGACATGCGCGTGGCGGCGATCTTCTGCCCCGGCTCGCGGCCTTCCATCACCAGCGGCACCCACTGCTTGATCTGCTCGGGGTCTTCCGAGTACTCCATGCCGCGGAACAGCGAGCTGTGCTGCAGGGCGGCGTGGCGCTTCTTGAGGAAGGCGACGTTGTCGTCGCCCCAGACGAAGCTCATGTGCGGGACGTTGTTGATGAACGACTTCGGATCGTTCAGCACCTTGCGGTCGACCTGGTAGGCCCAGAACTGCTTGGAGATCTCGAAGTTCTCGTTGATCGCCACCGCCTTGCTGATATCCATCGAGCCGTCCGCGGCCTCGCTGGTGTAGTTCAGTTCGCAGAACGCCGAGTGACCGGTGCCCGCGTTGTTCCAGCCGTTGGAGCTTTCCTCGGCGACCTTGTCCAGGCGCTCGACCATCTCGATGGTCCAGCCCGGTTCCAGTTCGTTCAGATAGGTACCCAGGGTGGCGCTCATGATGCCGCCACCGATCAGGAGCACGTCGACCGGTTTTTCCGATTCGACGCTGTTTTTGGAGCAACCCAGCACGCTGACGCACAAAAGCATCAATAAGATTTTTTTCATGGATTTACCGCTAGAAAACGTGGAGAAGCGTGGATACGCACGACGTGGCAGGTATTCACCGGGTGAATGATACTGGAACTCACCCCCGATGTGAGTGCGTTCACATGCGGTGACATTTGCCTCGGCGTTCCGCCGAGAATACCTGCCTTCCCTTTCTTGAACGTTTCAGCCGCCGGGAAATAAATTCCGCGCCTGTATCGTTTCAGTGGGAACCCGGCGCCTGGATTTCCGCCGATTGGCGCATCCTGCGGATATACGCGTCGATTTCCCGCTCCGCGTCGAAACGGGTGAAGTAGGGACCTTCCAGGGTCCCTTCGCGGGTGGAGAAGAAGTACTGGCCATTCACCGAACTTATCCGATCGCTGCGGAAGCGGGTGGCCGGGACGGGATCGGTGGAACGTTTCCCCAACATGACGGCGACTCCTGGATGGCGGGCCAAGGTGATTTCAGTGTAGGCGGGGGTTGGCCGGGCGGCAGGCCGGCGGACGAAAGGAGACGGATTTCCAGGCGAAGGGTTGGGTATTCTATTTTTGGTTATAAGAAAATCTGAATTTATTCTTTTTAACGTCGACCGGCCTTGGGCATAGTGGGTCCCAACACGAACAAGGAGTGACCCCATGAGCCTCAGACTCGGCGACATCGCCCCCGATTTCGAACAGGATTCCAGCGAAGGGCGCATCCGCCTCCACGAATGGCTGGGCGACAGCTGGGGCGTGCTGTTTTCCCACCCGGCCGACTTCACCCCGGTGTGCACCACCGAGCTGGGCTTCACCGCCAAGCTCAAGGACCAGTTCGCCCAGCGCGGGGTCAAGGTCCTGGCGCTGTCGGTGGATCCGGTGGACTCGCACCTGAAGTGGATCGACGATATCAACGAGACCCAGGACACCCGGGTCAATTTCCCGATCATCGCCGACGCCGATCGCAAGGTCTCCGAACTCTACGACCTGATCCACCCGAACGCCAACGACACGCTGACCGTGCGTTCGCTGTTCATCATCGACCCGAACAAGAAGGTGCGCCTGATCATCACCTACCCGGCGAGCACCGGGCGCAACTTCAACGAGATCCTCCGGGTGATCGATTCGCTGCAACTGACCGACGAGCACAAGGTCGCCACGCCGGCCAACTGGGAGGACGGCGACGAGGTGGTGATCGTGCCTTCGCTGAAGGACGAGGAAGAGATCAAGCGGCGTTTCCCCAAAGGCTACCGCGCGGTGAAGCCCTACCTGCGCCTGACACCCCAGCCCAACCGCTGAGGCCGGATTCGTCCCGCCTGCATGGGCAGGCACGGCAGGCGGGACCTTTTATTCGACGGTGCGTGCCGTCATGCAACGCTGTTTAGCCACGAGCAGGGTTTTTGGCCGGTTTCGACCGGCCCTCTTTTTTATGTGCGCCAGCGCGTCGCCGCGACGCTTTCTATCCGCCATCCGTTTCCGAAACCGGCTCTGACTTGCCCGCCAGACGGGGAGAAGGCTCGCTCATCCACCTCCTTCCAGGAGCAGACGCATGATCGCCGCTCTCCGTCGCTGCCGGGCCTGGCTGGCCCTGCTCGCCGTTCTTGCCGTGTTTCCCGCGGCCGAGGCCGCCGACGCCCCCGCTGAAATCCGTCTCGACTATGCCTACTACGCCCCCACCAGCCTGGCGCTCAGGAAGTTCGGCTGGCTGGAGAAAAGCCTGGACGGCAGCGGCACCCGGGTGCGCTGGGTGTTCAGCCAGGGCAGCAACCGTTCCCTGGAATACCTCAACGCCGGCAGCGTCGATTTCGCCTCGACCGCCGGCCTCGCCGCGGTACTCGCGCGGGCCAACGGCAGCCCGGTACGTACAGTATACGTCGCCAGCCGCCCGGAGTGGACCGCGCTGCTGGTGCGCAAGGATTCGCCGATCCGCAGCCTCGCCGAACTCAAGGGGCGCAAGGTGGCTGCCACCAAGGGCACCGATCCCTACCTGTTCCTGCTCCGCAGCCTGCACAGCGTGGGCCTGGACAAGAACGACCTGCGTATCGTCCACCTGCAGCATCCCGACGGCCGGGTAGCCCTGGAGAAGGGCCAGGTCGACGCCTGGGCCGGGCTCGATCCGCACATGGCGGCCAGCGAGTTGCAGGCCGGCTCGCGGCTGCTCTACCGCAACCTCGGCTTCAACAGCTACGGTGTGCTCAACGTCCGCGAGGATTTCGCCGAACGCCATCCGCAACTGATCCGCCAGGTGCTGGCGGCCTACGAGCAGGCGCGCCACTGGGTGATCGGGCATCCCGACGAGGCCGCGCAACTGCTTGCCGAGGAAGCCGGCCTGCCGCTGGAAGTGGCTCGCCTGCAACTGTCGCGCACCGATTTCAGCCAGCCGCTGCCGGGCGCCGAACAGGTCGCCGCGCTCAAGGCCGCGGCGCCGATCCTGGCGGACGAGCGCCTGGTGCGGCCGGGCGTGGACGTGCAGAAGGTGGTCGACGAACTGATCGCGCCGCAGTGGGCCGCCGAGGTCATCGGCGGTGCCCCGTTGGCGCGCACGGAGCCCTGAGCCATGGTCAGCCAGAGCCTGCGACTGGCCCGGCGAGTCTCGCGCCGGGCGTGGCGACTGCGCGTGCCGGGCGCCTGGCGGGCCTGGGCCTTGCCGCTGCTGGCGCTATCGTCGTGGGAAGCGCTGGTGCGCCTGGGCTGGCTGCCGGCCTACCAGATGCCAGCGCCGAGCGGCATCCTGCTGACCCTGGTGGAACTGGCTCGCGGCGAGCTGTGGGGGCATGTCGGCGCGAGCCTGGCGCGGGTCGCCGCCGGTTTCGCGATCGGCAGCGGCCTGGCCCTGGTGGTCGGTACCTGGGTCGGTCTCAGTCGTCGCGCCGAAGCCTACCTGGAGCCGAGCTTCCAGGCCCTGCGGGCGATCCCCAGCCTGGCCTGGGTGCCCTTGCTGCTGCTCTGGTTCGGCATCGACGAGACGCCGAAGATCGTCCTCATCGCCCTCGGCGCCTTCTTCCCGGTCTACCTCGCGCTGGTCGCCGGGGTACGCGGGGTCGATCGCAAGTGGGTGGAACTGGGGCGGCTCTACCGTTTGTCGCGCTTCGCCCTGGTCCGCCGCATCCTCCTTCCGGCGGCGCTGCCGAACCTGTTCACCGGCCTGCGCGGGGCGCTCAGCCTGAGCTGGATGTTCCTCGTCGCGGCGGAGCTGATCGCCGCCACCCAGGGCCTCGGCTATCTGCTCAGCGACGGTCGGGAAACCTCGCGTCCGGACCTGGTGATCGCCGCGATCCTGGTCCTGGCGGCGCTCGGCAAGCTCAGCGACGGCCTGCTCCGCTCGCTGGAGCGCCGGGCCCTGCGCTGGCGCGACAGCTTCGACGGGGAGGGCGGCGCATGAGCGGCCTGCTCGACCTGCTGGAGATTCGCAAGGCCTATGGCGATACGCGGGTGCTGGAGGGCGTGGCGCTGTCGCTGGCGCCCGGCGAGGTGGTCAGCCTGCTCGGCCCCAGCGGTTGCGGCAAGAGCACCCTGCTGCGGATCGCCGCCGGACTGGACGACGACTTCCAGGGCACTGTCGAACGCAACCCGATCCTCGGCTTCGGCCCGGACGGCGAGAACGGCCGCAGCGGCGGCATCGGCGTGGTGTTCCAGGAGCCGCGCCTGCTGCCCTGGCTGACGGTGGCGCAGAACGTCGGTTTCGCCGACGGCTGGCTGGAGGACGAGCACTGGGTCGAGCGCCTGCTCGCCGATGTCGGACTGGCCGGCTGCGGAGGATTGCTGCCCAAGCAACTGTCCGGCGGCATGGCGCAGCGCGCGGCGATCGCTCGCGGTCTCTACGGACGGCCGCAGGTGCTGTTGCTCGACGAGCCGTTCAGCGCGGTCGACGCCTTCACCCGCATGCGCCTCCAGGACCTGCTGCAGGACGTGGTGCAGAACTACGAGATCAGCGTCCTGCTGGTCACCCACGATCTCGACGAGGCGTTCTATCTCGCCGACCGCGTGCTGCTGATGGGCGGCCGTCCCGGACACATCCGCCGCGAGTTCCACGTACCGCTGGCGCGTCCCCGCGACCGCCGGGCGGTGGAGCTGGCCTACTTGCGCGGCGAGGCCCTGACCGAAATGCAGCGGGCACACGTGCTCTGAGGCAAGACCCCGAACCGGGTTCTTATATGCTTTATGGAATAAATAAATGAATAAAAAACATTTATTGGAATATGAGGCCGCCTGTTAAGGTCTATGCAACTTGGTTAGCAAGCAAAACGAATATCCTGTTTTCCGGTTATAAGGAATCCCCCCATGCTCGTCGTTTCCATCGCCGGAAGTCCCAGCGTACGCTCCCGCTCCGGGGTGTTGCTGGAGCGTGCCAGGGACTGGCTGAGCCGTCGCGGCGTCGAGGTGGCCAGCCACCAGGTGCTGGATTTTCCCGCCGAGGACCTGCTGCGTGCCCGCCTCGACAGTCCGCCGGTACTGGCGCTGGCCGAGCAGATCGGCCGCGCCGACGGCCTGCTGGTCGCCACCCCGGTGTACAAGGCCTCGTTTTCCGGCGTGCTGAAGGTCCTGCTCGACCTGTTGCCCGAGCGCGCCCTGGAGCACAAGGTGGTGCTGCCGTTCGCCACCGGCGGCAGCAGCGCGCACATGCTGGCCGTGGACTACGCATTGAAGCCGGTCCTGGCCGCGCTCAAGGCCCAGGAGGTGCTGCACGGCGTATTCGCCGTGGACAAGCAGATCGCCTACGCCACCGAGAGCGACCCGGCGCGCCTGGAACCGGTCCTCGAGCAGCGCCTGGAAAACGCCCTGGAAACCTTCCACCTGGCCCTCTCGCGACGGCCGCAGCCGATCGACCCGCAGTTGCTCAACGAGCGCCTGGTGAATGCCCGCTGGAGCATCTGATCCGTCCGCCGCCAGCGCACGCGCGCCGCGGCCCGAATGCACAACGCAGACACGACGACCTCACTGTTCCGTCAACGGCGCGGCAGGTTCGGCACCCACAACGACAAAGGAGAGCGCCATGCGCACCATCGCTTTGCGTCGTGGACTGGCGGCCCTGCTGGTGGCGGCCCTGTCCTACGGCGTCCAGGCCGACGAGAAGTCGGCCAATACCCTGCGGATCGGTTATCAGAAATACGGCACCCTGGTCCTGCTCAAGGCCCGCGGCACCCTGGAGAAACGTCTCGCCGAAGACGGCGTGAAGGTGCAATGGACCGAGTTTCCCGGCGGCCCGCAACTGCTCGAGGGGCTCAATGTCGGCAGCATCGACTTCGGCGTGACCGGGGAAACCCCGCCGGTATTCGCCCAGGCCGCCGGCGCCGACCTGCTCTACGTGGCCTACGAACCGCCGGCGCCGACCAGCGAGGCGATCCTCCTGCCGAACGACTCGCCGATTCGGTCGGTGGCCGAGCTGAAGGGCAGGAAAGTCGCCCTGAACAAGGGCTCCAACGTGCATTACCTGTTGGTCCGCGCCCTCGAGCAGGCCGGCCTGAAGTACAGCGACATCCAACCCGTCTACCTGCCGCCGGCCGACGCCCGCGCCGCCTTCGAGCGTCACAGCGTCGACGCCTGGGTGATCTGGGACCCCTACCAGGCCGCCGCCGAGAAGCAGTTGTCCGCGCGGGTCCTGGTGGATGGTCGCGAGCTGGTCGACAACCACCAGTTCTACCTCGCCACCCGGACTTACGCGCAACGGCATCCGCAGGTGCTCGACAAGCTGGTGGACGAGATCCGCCAGGTCGGCGACTGGTCGCGGGCCAACCCGCAGCAGGTGACCGAGCAGGTCGCGCCGCTGCTCGGGCTGCCCGCCGACATCACCCTGACCGCGGTGAAGCGCCAGGGCTACGGCGCGCAGTTGATCACCCCGGCGGTGGTCGAGGCGCAGCAGAAGATCGCCGACACCTTCACCCAGCTGAAGCTGATTCCCAAACCGCTGAGCATCAAGGACGTGATCTGGACGCCATCGGCCGGCAAGGTCGCCAGCGCACCCTGAGCCCGTACCGCCCACATACCGACACGATCATCGCGCGGCTACGCCACGCCGGCGCGCTCACCCTGGAGTCAATTGCGATGAGCCTCGAGATTTTCTGGTTCCTTCCCACCCACGGCGACGGCCACTACCTGGGCACCACCCAGGGCGCCCGTGCCGTCGACCACGGCTACCTGCAGCAGATCGCCCAGGCCGCCGACCGCCTGGGCTTCGGCGGCGTACTGATCCCCACCGGACGTTCCTGCGAGGACTCCTGGCTGGTCGCCGCCTCGCTGATCCCGGTAACCCAGCGCCTGAAGTTCCTCGTCGCGCTGCGTCCCGGGATCATTTCGCCGACCGTGGCCGCGCGCCAGGCGGCGACCCTGGACCGGCTGTCCAACGGCCGCGCGCTGTTCAACCTGGTCACCGGCGGCGATCCCGACGAACTGGCTGGCGACGGCCTGCACCTGAGCCACGCCGAACGCTACGAGGCCTCGGTCGAATTCACCCGCATCTGGCGTCGCGTGCTGGAGGGCGAGACCGTCGACTACGCCGGCCAGCACATCCAGGTGAAGGGCGCCAAACTGCTCTATCCGCCGTTGCAGCAGCCGCGTCCGCCGCTGTACTTCGGCGGTTCCTCGGAGGCCGCCCAGGACCTCGCCGCCGAGCAGGTCGAGCTGTACCTGACCTGGGGCGAGCCGCCGGCGGCGGTTGCCGAGAAGATCGCCCAGGTACGCGAGAAGGCCGCCCGCCAGGGCCGCCAGGTGCGCTTCGGGATCCGCCTGCACGTGATCGTCCGCGAGACCAGCGAGGAAGCCTGGCAGGCCGCCGATCGCCTGATCGCGCACCTCGACGACGACACCATCGCCCGCGCCCAGGCCTCCCTGGCGCGCTTCGACTCGGTCGGCCAGCAACGCATGGCCGCGCTGCACGGCGGTTCGCGCGACAACCTGGAAGTCAGCCCCAATCTCTGGGCCGGCGTCGGCCTGGTGCGCGGCGGCGCCGGCACCGCGCTGGTCGGCGACGGGCCGACGGTGGCAGCGCGGGTCAGGGAGTACGCCGAGCTGGGCATCGATACCTTCATCTTCTCCGGCTATCCGCACCTGGAAGAGTCCTACCGGGTCGCCGAACTGCTGTTCCCGCACCTCGACGTGCAGCGCCCGGCGCAGCCCGAGGGACGCGGCTATGTCAGCCCGTTCGGCGAGATGGTGGCCAACGACATCCTGCCCCAGCAGGCCGCGCAGAGTTGAGAGCGGTCGGAGCGAACGACATGAGCATTTCCAAACGACTGGCCGAGCGCCTGGCGCCTTGGGCGCTGCCGCTGGTCCTGCTGGCGGTGTGGCAGGCGGCGGTGGAGTTCGGCTGGCTGTCCAGCCGCATTCTCCCCGCGCCCAGCGCCGTGCTCGAGGCCGGCTGGGCGCTGCTGCGCAGCGGCGAGATCTGGCAGCACCTGGCGATCAGCGGCTGGCGCGCGGCGATCGGCTTTCTCATCGGCGGCACCATCGGCCTGGTGCTGGGCTTCGTCACCGGCCTGTCGAAGTGGGGCGAACGCTTCCTCGACAGTTCGGTGCAGATGATCCGCAACGTGCCGCACCTGGCGCTGATCCCGCTGGTGATCCTGTGGTTCGGCATCGACGAGTCGGCGAAGATCTTCCTGGTCGCCCTCGGCACGCTGTTCCCGATCTACCTGAACACCTACCACGGCATCCGCGGCATCGACCCCGGCCTGCTGGAGATGGCGCGCAGCTACGGGTTGTCCGGCTTCGCCCTGTTCCGCCAGGTAATCCTGCCCGGCGCGCTGCCGTCGATCCTGGTCGGGGTACGCTTCGCCCTCGGCTTCATGTGGTTGACCCTGATCGTCGCCGAGACCATTTCCGCCAGCTCCGGCATCGGTTACCTGGCGATGAACGCCCGCGAGTTCCTGCAGACCGACGTGGTGGTCCTGGCGATCCTGCTCTATGCCGTCCTCGGCAAGCTCGCCGACCTCGCCGCCCGCGGCCTGGAACGCGTCTGGCTACGCTGGCACCCGGCCTACCAGGTCAAGGGAGGTGGCGCATGAACGCGCACAACGCCGCCCTTGGCGGCACTCCGCAGCGCCTCAAGCGCGGTATCCCGCTGGCCCTGCGCGGAGTGGCGCGGCGCTTCGGCGAGCGCGAGGTGCTCAAGGACATCGACCTGCTGGTTCCGGCCGGGCAGTTCGTCGCTATCGTTGGCCGCAGCGGCTGCGGCAAGAGCACCTTGCTGCGCCTGCTGGCCGGCCTCGACCAGCCCAGCCGCGGCGAGTTGCTGGCCGGCTCGGCGGCGCTGGCCGAGGCCCGCGAGGACACCCGGCTGATGTTCCAGGACTCGCGCCTGCTGCCGTGGAAGCGGGTGATCGACAACGTCGGCCTCGGCCTGCGCGGCGACTGGCGGGCGAAGGCCCGGCAGGCGCTGCGGGCGGTCGGCCTGGCCGAGCGTGCCAACGAGTGGCCGGCGGCCCTGTCCGGCGGGCAGAAGCAGCGCGTCGCGCTGGCTCGCGCGCTGATCCACGAGCCGCGCCTGCTGTTGCTCGACGAGCCGCTCGGCGCGCTCGACGCGCTGACCCGGATCGAGATGCAGCACCTGATCGAAGGACTCTGGCGCGAACACGGTTTCACCGTCCTGCTGGTCACCCACGACGTCAGCGAGGCGGTAGCGGTGGCCGACCGGGTGATCCTCATCGAGGACGGCGAGATCGGCCTCGACCTGCCGGTGGAACTGCCCCGGCCGCGCTCGCGTGGCTCGGCGCGACTGGCCGCGCTGGAAGCCGAAGTGCTCAACCGGGTGCTGGCGCAGCCGGAGCTGCCGCCGCAACCCGAACCCGTTTCACCCCTGCCCACGCAACTGCGCTGGGCGCTCTAAGCAACCATGCCTCGTTCCGAATCCCCCCAGGAGAAACGCCATGACCATCAAAGCCATCAACGTTCGTAACCAGTTCAAGGGCACCGTGAAGGAAATCATCGAAGGGCCGGTATTGTCCGAGATCGACGTGCAGACCGCCGCCGGGATCGTCACTTCGGTGATCACCACGCGTTCGGTGAAGGAACTGGAGCTGGCCATCGGTAGCGAAGTGATCGCCTTCGTCAAGTCCACCGAGGTCTCCATCGCCAAGCTGTGACGCTGGCTGCGCCGCGCTTGCGGCGGCGAGAAGGGCGGGGACTCCGAGGGGGCCCCGCCTTTTTTCGTCGGCGTATCGGCAAGGCCGGCCGGTGGCGACGGCTGGCGTGGGTCGCTATGGAACGGTCGGTAGGGCGAATAACCGCTCGCGGTCATCCGCCGTGGGGTCGACCGGGACTTCTCAGCCCCGGCGCGACAGGGGCTGGCGCTCGAAATGCACGCCGGCCAGGCCGGTCTGTTGCAGGGCGCGGATGTTGGCGTGGTCGTCGCCTTCCGGGTTATCGCGCACCGCGCGGTAGTGCTCGCCGAAGGCCAGCAGGGTTTCCTCGAGGCTGAGGCCCTCGAGGATGGCGAAGCCCAGGGTCTTGCAGGAACCTTCGTTCTGCCCGGCCGGGTTGCTCACGCTGCCGTTGTCGAAGGCGCTCGGCGTGTAGCTGTAGTGCTCGGCGATGAACGCCAGGGTGTCGGTGAACAGGTGGTGTTCGCTGCGCAGGCGCGCGCGGAAGTCGGTCAGGGTCATCGAAACAGGCTCATGGTGTCTGGGGCAGGGTTGGCAAGGGGCCCGGTGGCCTCAGGCGTTGCCCTGGCTCTTGGCGAAGGCGGCCTGTTGTTCCGGGCTCGCTTCTTTCTGGTACTTGGCTTTCCACTCGGCATAGGGCATGCCGTAGATCTCTTCGCGGGCCTGGTCATTGCTGACTTCCACCCCGAGGTCGTCGGCAGCGGCCTTGTACCACTTGGACAGGCAGTTGCGGCAGAAACCGGCGAGGTTCATCAGGTCGATGTTCTGCACGTCCTTGCGGGTCTGCAAATGATGGACCAGGGTGCGGAAGGCGGCGGCTTCGAGTTCCAGGCGTTGCTGTTCGGTGAGGTTGGCTGCGGTCATGGCGGTGTTTCTCGACGATGGCTCGGGGCAGGGTGAAGGCACAGGGCCAGGTCCGGCGATGATAAGAGTTGGCGCGGCCGGCGGGCAACGCTTGTGCGCGTCTTCGCGCGGTTCGCTCGTCGGCCGCCTCAGCGGTGGCCGGCGAGGGTGATCGAGACCGACTCGGCGAAGCGCAGCGCGTGCGGCTTGTCCACTTCCACCTCGGCGTAGCGCACCGCCGGGTTCTCCATCACCAGGTCGAGGATTTCCTGGGTCATCCGTTCGAGCAGGGCGAAGCGGTTCTCCTCGACGTGGCGGATGATCGCCTTGGTGATGGTGCGGTAGTTCAGCGCGTGCTCGATGTCGTTGACCTCCACGGCGTCCGCGGCCGGGTAGAGGATGGTCAGGTTGATCAGCACGTCCTGCTTGTTGAGGATTTCCTCCTCCTTGATCCCGATGAAGGTGCGCAGGCGCAGGTCCTTGACGCGGATTCGCGCCATTCCCGGTTCCAGTCGCGGCATGTCACTTGCTCCTTCCGATCAATTGCAGAAATTCCTGGCGGGTGGTGTTCGAGTCGCGGAACGCGCCGAGCATCACCGAGGTGAACATCTGCGAGTTCTGCTTCTCCACCCCGCGCATCATCATGCACATGTGCTGGGCCTCGATCACTACCGCCACGCCGGCGGCGCTGGTCACCTGGCGGACCGCCTCGGCGATCTGCCGGGTGAGGTTCTCCTGGATCTGCAGGCGGCGGGCGAACATGTCGACGATCCGCGCCACCTTCGACAGGCCGAGCACCTTGCCGGTGGGAATGTACGCCACATGAGCCTTGCCGATGAAGGGCAGGAGGTGGTGTTCGCACAGGGAGTACAGCTCGATGTCGCGGACGATGACCATTTCATCGTTGTCCGAGGCGAACAGCGCGCCGTTGACGATTTCCTCCAGGGTCTGGCCATAGCCGTGGCAGAGGTACTGCATGGCCTTGGCCGCGCGCTTCGGGGTGTCGAGCAGGCCTTCGCGCTGCGGGTCTTCGCCGAGACCGACGAGGATCTCCCGGTAATGCTGGGAAAGTGCTGGGTTCATAAGGGGTCCTTGGCGCCTCACTTGACGTGGCGGCCGCCGTTCACGGTCAGGGTGGTCCCGGTGACGTAGGGGTTGTCCAACAGGTAGCGAAGGCTCTGGTAGATGACTTCCGGCCCCGGCTCGATGCCGAGGGCGGATTTCGCCAGGGTGCGGGCGCGGTATTCGGCGTCGTCCCCGTCGTTGAACATCACCAGCGCCGGTGAAATGGCGTTGACCTTGATCCTCGGCGCGAAGCGCGCGGCGAACGACAGGGTCAGGTTGTCCAGCCCGGCCTTGCTCGCGCAGTAGGCGATACGCCGGGCGCTGCCCTTGCGCGCCACGTCGTCGGTGAGGTGGACGATGTCGGCGGGCTGCGAGCGTTCCAGCAGCTCGGCGCAGTGCAGGTTGATCAGGTAGGGTGCGAGCATGTGCACGCTGAACAGTTGCTGGAACGCCTCGGCTTCGTGGCCGGGCGTCTCGGCGACCCAGTCCGAGGCGTTGTGGACTATCGCTCGCAGGCTGTCGGTATGCTGCCGGAGGGACCCGATGAAGGCGAAGATGCCGGCTTCGCTGGCGAAGTCGGCGTGCAGGGTCAGCGCGCCGGCCTGGCGCAGTTCGTCCAGCGCCGGGCGCTCGCTGCGGTAGCTGACGATCACCGACTCGCCGTCGGCCAGCAGGCGACGGGCGCAATGCAGGCCGACACGCTGGCTGGCGCCGGTGATCAGGATCGGGGCTGTCGCCATGGGACTCTCACAGCAGGCGAAGGGAATCGGATGGATGCAGGGTACCCGACTGAGCCAGTCGGGCAAAGCCTTGCGCTACGGCCCACCCCGCCGGGGTGGGCGGCAAGCCGTCAGTGCGCTTCCGGCAGGCTGGCGGCGCGCTGCGGGCGGCGGTGCAGCCAGGGGGCGAGCAGGCGGCTGGAGAGGGGAATGAACCAGTAGGTCATCAGCGGGGTGAGGACCAGGGTGCTGAGCAGCACCCGCGCGGCCAGCGACAGCTCGCCGAGGTAGGGGCCGGCGCCGAGATTGAAGGCCAGCGAGACCGGGAAGAACGCCAGCCAGATCGCCACGCTCTGCTTCCAGCGCGGCGGTTTGCGGTTGTCGTCGAACCAGGCGGCGAGGCCGTGGGCGCGGCGCTCGCGCGGTTCGTCGAAGAGTCCCTGGCCGCGTTCGAGCCAGGCCTGGCGCGAGGCGGAGTGGGCCCAGGCGGCGAGGGTGGCGTCGTCGGCGAAGCGAAAGATCATCTGGAATTCGTCTCCGCCAGCGGGCGGCGCCAGCGCCCCGGAGCCGAGGTAGCCGGGGAAGTCGGCGGCGAGGGCTTCGCCTTCGCGCTGCCAGGCGAGGAAGTCGCGGTAACGGCCGGCGGCGACGCGGCGGGCCACCAGCAGGGTAACGGGAGCGGTAGACATCGTGTATCTCCTGGAACGGTTGAGCGCGCTTCGTGGGCGCCCTCGGACAACGGCGCAGCGCCGGGGGTGGTGGGCTGCGTCGGAGGACAGGCAAGGATCGTTCCCGCCGTGGTGGCGAAGGTTCGCTGCCGTGTCTACGGCAGCGCGATGACATCCCGATGATAGGGCGCGCACCGAAATGGTGCTTTTGCGGCCTGTCTGCATTGATTCGGTGCGTCCCGCTCGGCGAACGCATGCGGCATAATGCCCGGCTTACCCCTGTTGGCTTACGGAGTGTTCATGAAAGTCGCCATTCTCTCCGGCTCGGTCTACGGCACCGCCGAAGAAGTCGCCCGGCACGCCCAGAAATTGCTGTCCGAGGCGGGCCTCGAGGCCTCCCATCTGCCCCGCGCCAGCCTCGACGAACTCAAGGCCTTCGCCCCCGAGGCATTCCTGGTGGTGACCTCAACCACCGGCATGGGCGAACTGCCGGACAACCTGCAACCGCTGTACTACGCGATCCGCGACCAACTGCCGGCCTGGCACGGTCTGCCGGGCGGAGTCATCGGCCTGGGCGATTCGAGCTACGGCGACACGTTCTGCGGTGGCGGCGAGCAGGTTCGCGAACTGTTCGGCGAACTGGGCGTGCGCGAAGTGCTGCCGATGCTGCGCCTGGATGCCAGCGAAACCGTTACCCCCGAGACCGACGCCGAGCCTTGGCTGGCCGAGTTCGCCGCCGCCCTCAAGGGCTGATCCCGGGCGTACCCCGCCGAGGCGGCGGATAACCGCGAGGCGGTTATTCGCCCTACACGGGGAGGGAGCAAGCGGTAGGGCAATGAAATGGACTCCTCCCTCCTACGGCGTCAAGCGCCAGACTAATGGTGCAGCCACAAGTCCCGGAGGGGGAGTCAGCATGAACCTTAGTCGCATTGGTCTGGATCTGGCAAAACAAGTATTCCAGGTGCACGGCGTTGATCGTCACGAGCATGTGGTATGTCGTCGCCAACTCAAGCGGGCACAGGTGCGGGATTTCTTTCGCCAACTGCCGCCGTGCCTGGTGGCGATGGAGGCCTGCGGCAGTGCGCACTACTGGGCGCGCGAGCTGCGGGAGCTGGGCCACACGGTACGCCTGATCGCACCGCAGTTCGTAAAACCCTACGTCAAGGGTGACAAGCACGATGCACACGACGCCGAGGCGGTCTGCGAAGCCGCCAGTCGTCCGAGCATGCGCTATGTCCCGGTGAAGAGCGCAGAGCAGCAGGCCGTGCAGTCGGTGCATCGGGTGCGCAGCCGTCTGGTGCGGGCCCGCACGGCGTTGTGCAATGAGGTGCGTGGCTTGCTGGGCGAGTTCGGGCTGATCGCGACGCGACGTGGGCGAGCGGCGACGATGGTCTTGCTCGAAACGGTCACGGCTACCGAACCGGCGTCCTTGCCGGCCCCGATGGGCGAGCTGTTGCGTGAATTGAAAGATGAATTGCAGACGCTGGAGGCGCGCATCGCTCGACTGGAGC